>JAJZGX010000123.1 GCA_021804825.1 Pseudomonadota bacterium
CAAAGCATTGGGTGAAACGCCCGGCGGGCGATCAATCCGCGGATCAACCAGCGTCGGCTGCACCGATCCTCCTGAACCGGATAAATACAAATTATTCATCAGGCCGCCCAGCGCATCGGCACTGACACCGTTCTGGCAAAGACGCACCCTGATCGTGGCGGGCTCGCGTGGCGCCACCATGCCGCTGACCAGACTGGCGGGGGCGGCATGATTGCGATGGCCGAAATCATCGTAGGATTGCCAGGCATAGATGCAGGTCTCGCCATGGGCGGATTTACCGGCAGCGAGGCCGTAGGGGCCATAGCGGTTTTGCAGCAGCACCGGCACGTCGTGCATGGCGACATGCGGGAACATGTCGCGGAGTTCCTGGGCTATGCTGACATCATCGCTGGCAGGCAGGGTGATGGGGTTGATCGCGGTGCCGCCGGTATCAGCGCTGAGGCGCACGCGAATGTCGATTTCATTGCTGCCATAGCCGTGCAGGCCGCCCGCCAGAATGATTTTCTGCGCGAGACCGTTCGAATAGCGGGTTTCATCCACAGTCAAAACCTGGCCTGCGGACGACGGCAAGGCGGCAAGGGCACTGGCAGCGCTGCGGCGCTGGGTCAAGGCGTTGTCGCGCTGGTAAAAGGCCTTGGAGGCGGCAGACTGGTAGCCCGTCATGCCACTCAAGGCGCAGCCGCCGAGGGCCGTGGCACAAGTCAGGATGCTTAGAGCCAGAATCTTGCGCATGTCAGTTGTTTCCAGGTGTCAAACGGGCTTCCGCAACGCCAAGGCCCCGGCGGCTGTCAGCGGTCGAGACCTGCCGGTCCAACGCTTGAAACAGCGCAAAGGCGGCGCGCGGCTTGGAAAGGTTGAGCAGGGACCATGCCCGCATCAGCGAATCGCTGCGCTGTTCGGGAACGATGGAACGTTTGCGGTCGAGCGCGGAGAGCGCGGCGCGATAATGCCCAGCGCGATAATCATCATTGGCTTCGAGACCCAACATCATGGCGTCGATCTGGCGCTGGCGTTGCGGTGACAGCGTGCCCGATTGCAGGGCGCTGCGGGCAGGCCCGCGCAGTCCGCTGTTGAGGCCGGCCAAAGCCATGCCATAAAAGGCATCGGCCCTCGTGCTGCCCGCGCCTGCCGTGCCGCGCCAGAAAGCCTGCGAGGCCTCCTCCGAGCGGTTGAGATGCATCAAGCACCAGCCTGCCGCGACGGCGGCACGCGGCGTGCCCTCGGCGCTGCCGCAGGTGGTGGCAGCCTGCGCCACGCGGCGGTCATGACGGATCACCAAACGCTGCGCGGTGGCATGATCGCGCGCGCTGGCACGCCGCGGGGCGGTGGTGCGGCGCTGCGGCGGTGCCGGAACGGCTGGCGCTGCCACATAAGGCAGCTGCTGCTGAGGCACAGGCGCTGCGGCCGGTATCGGCTGGATCAAGGGCTGATAGGGCAGGCCCGCGGGGCGATCCAACGCCCCTGTCGCTCCCGGATCGATGGCCGGTGGCGGGGGCACGAATTGATAATGCGGCTGCGTATCGTCCCCGGTTGCGCCTTTGGCGCGGGGGGCCATCACGGAGATCAGCTTGTAGCCATTGGATTGATAGGGCATGGCTGGCGCACCGGAAACCTTGCGCGCAAGCGCCGGCCAGGGGCCGGTGAAGGGTTCGGGCGCGCTCGGCGAGGCTTCAGCAATGGCAAACAGACGGGCCGGCGCGTCGGGCGCCGGATTTTGCAAAGTGGCGTAACGCAGCGGATTTTGCGGGTTGACCGCAACAGGGAACAGCCGCGGGTCATAGACCGGCATGTGCCAAGCCTGCCCATGATAATTGGGTTGCACCGGCTGATAGGGTTCGCCTGTCGGGCTTGGCACATAGCCCCACACATATCGCCACAGGGGATCGTGGAAACTGTCTTGATAATTGGGAGCCGTGCCCGGCGCATAGGCCATTGCTTCTGGCGGTGGCGGGTCCGAGCGCACGATCTGGCCGGCCTGATTGATGATTGCGGCGGGCGCTGCGAGCACCGGCGCGGCCAAAGGCGCCATCACGCTCTGCTCGCAGGGCAAGGGCGTGGTGTAATGATCATCGGGGAAAACCAAGGCCACCACGTCGGGAAACAGGCCATCATAGCGGTTCACGGTCGCGACAAACTGCGGCATGTCGCCAAGCCGCTTGTAGGTGAGTGCGAGGCCCTTGATGGTGCTTTCCTTGGGATACCAGGCCGCCGCGCGGTGAAACCATTGCAGGGCTGCATGATATTGGCAGGAATTGTAGGCATACCAACCCAGCGCCTGTGCGCCTTCGCCTGAACTGGTCTGCAGGGTCACGCCGGCATAATTGGCAAGATCCTGATTGCTGACATAGGGCGGGATGGACTCGGCCAATTGACGCCCGAGGATGTCGATGTAGAGCATCGAATTCGGGACATAATGATCGCGCCAGGCATAGGACACGGCTTCCGCCGCCGGATAATTGCCCAGTTCGAGCAAAGAGCGCGCCAGTCCGTGCGCGATTATGCCGTCGCCGCCTTTCGATATGGCCAGTTTGAACCATTTCAACGCGTTCGGGTAATCGGCGCGCTTGTAATAGTACCAGCCAACCAGTCCTGGCTGGTTGGGGTCGGTCGCGGTTTTGGCATAGGCGCGAAAACTGGCAAAATCCTGCGGTTTGATATTGTCAGGGCGCGTGTCATGCAAAAAAGCGACGATGCGGGCGCGGGTGATGTCCGTGAGGATGACATCGAACTCGTTGCGGCCATCCGGCCCGACATGGCCCATGGCATAAAGATCTTCGATCGAGGCCATCGGCAGATGCGCCATGGCCATTTGCAGCGTGGCAATGCGCTTTTGTGGGTCCTGTTCGGTTTTCAGGATCGTTTCGTAGAGCGAAAGCGATTGCTGCATCTTGTGGGCATTGGCCGCTGCCGCCGCGACTTTCCACATCAGATCAAGATCTTTGGTGCTGAATGCCGATGGATCGGTCTTGGCCAGTGCCAGCAGGTTGTCCCATTTGGCAGCCTTGTACATGGCGAGGATTTTGGCGCGCATCATCTTGACGTGCAACTTGGTCACCAGCAACAGCGGCGGGTGCCAGCTCGGGTCGCTGTGTTCGTGCTGCTTGATCCGGGCTTCGAGTTCATCAAGCTTGTCGGCACCGAACAAATCCCAGAGCGGCTGATCTTCCGGGCCGCCAGCGTCGGCGACCGGTGCAAACGCATCCTTGGGAATTTTATAGCCCGGATAGAGGGCTTGCAGACGCTTCAACTCGATCTTGACGCGATCCATCTGGTGGTGCTGGGCATAATAACGCAGCGCGGAATCATCGATCTTGACCGGCTTGGTGGCTGGCAGGGTCGCTGACGCCGCCGCGGGCACAGCGGGCGCCGCGCGCAACCCCGATGCCAGGGTTGCCGCCAGCACCAATCCAAGCCCCCATGAACTCACGGCCGAAGGCATGATGGATACCTCAGGTGAGCGGCGAGGAGCGACAGCATCTGCAAAGTCGCGGGGTAATAATTCTGCTCGGCATAAAAGACGCGGGCAGAGTTGGGAAAGCCGGTGCCGTTGACGACGCATTGCACCAGCGCGGCAATGGCGCCGTAGCCGGGTTCGGCCATGGAACGCGTCGCCGTTCCCGAGGCCAGGGAAATCACCGAGAGCGGGCCGGTATTTGCGCTCCAGAGCGTGGCGAAAGGCTGGTAATCGCTGCGCTCGCCAATACCGGCAAATGCCATGTAGAGCGGGATGCGCAGCGCATTATAGCCGAATTCGGCGGGAAAACCCGGTGCCGGAGCCAGAACACTGCCTTTCAGACTTTCCCATTCGGCGGGCAGATGCGCCGGGCCAAAACGCGATGAGCGCAGCAAGTTCAGGCCGCTATCCACCAGACGGTGCCAATTGCCTTCGGGGGCCATTTTTTGCAGGCGCTCGAAAGCCGGGAACACAAAATATGACAGGTTCAAAATCGGCGCGCCGTCCTGTTCGGAAGCGCTGAAGCCGCGCACTGCGGGCAGCAACCAAGGGCCGAAGGCCGATTGCTTGACCATCAATTCACCGGCAACGGCGGCACCAATGCGCCGTGCCTCGACATTGTAGGCAGGATCGCGCCAGAACCGCGCTGCCTCACTCAAAGCCCAGGCCACCAACACATCGCCGTCGGTGGCATTGTTGGTGTCGCTGACCCCGGGGCGCTTGTCGGGGTCAAACCGCCAGGCCATCAATTCATCACGGCGCACCATGAGATTGGCGCGCGTCCAGCCCAAAATCCGGCGGAACGTCGCCCGGTCATTGGCGGCGACCGCCAGCAGCAGGCCATAGCCCTGACCTTCCGAATGGCTGATATTGCCGTTGGCGGTGTCGATGATGCGGCCATCGGCGGTGATAAATCGCGTCTTGTAGGCGGCCCAGGCTTGCGGCTCATCGAGCCTGCCGCCCAGCGGAATCAACCTGGAATCGAGGTCGAGCGGTGCCAGCGCCGGGGTGCCCTTGCCGCCAGTTGCCGGATTGGCATGGGCCGCGCCTGCAAAAATGCCAAAGGCCAAAACCGAGCCAGCGACAAGACGGGCTGCGCTGCGCAGCGATGAGCGCAAGCGGGTCATGTCGGCCTCCCGACGCGGCGCACGAACATGCGCGTCATGCCGCCAAGTGACAGGGCCGTTGCCAGCACGAGGCCGATATAGGCCCAGATATTGTGCGAGAACCAACCTGCCGCGATCAGACGCACATTGCCGATTGAAAATTGCTGCGTCTGGATGAAGCGCAACCTGCTGGAATCATTGGCGTCGATCCTGGCTTCCGACAGGTTGAGGGCCGAGACCGCACCGCGCAGCTGGTTCCATACGCGCGGATCGGCGAGACAAGCGGCATCGCGGCGCAGGCTGATGGCGTCGCGCGCCGTGACCAAAGTCCAGATGCCAAGTCCCGTGCTGCCATTGGAGCCTTGACCCACCAGCAGGCTAGCTGCCGGCGTGATGACGCTGACACTCTTTTGCGGCGCAAGGCCGGTCAGAATATGCGCGGTTCCGGCGGTTAGCCTGCGCCATATAGCGGCCCGCAACCCTGCCAGCGCCGAGACATGAAAGTGCGGCAGCCAGGCCGTCGAGAACCAGCCATGGCCAATTCGGGTCTGATATTTCCACGATGTTTCAAGCGTCTTGTCGTTGGCTGAAACATTGATGGTCTCGGGGTTCGGCGCTTTTGCGGCCGGTTTGTGGGCAACCGTCGCAGCGATACGCGTCGGTGCCGCACCAAAATCGGCGGCACCCAGCGCACAACGCACCGGATAATTACGCTCAAGGGCGATGCGGGCGGCGTTCTGGCGTGCAAAGCTGGAGAGCGTCTGCGTGTCATGGCTTGCGGCTGTTGGCGTCGTGCTGGGCGGCCAGGCCTTGTGCAATTGCACCGGGTCAATGCCAGCCAGCGCCAGAGTCGCGTCGCTGAAAGCGCCTTGCGGGCCTACCAGCATGACGGGCGCCGAGGCTTTGGCCGGAACATGGGTGGAGACTTTGAAATCGATGGCGCGGTTGGCCGACACCGCCATCCGCGCCGCAATGGTCGCCGCCGCGGCGATGGTGTCGGGATCGGTCTGCGGCAGGATCAGGCTTGGTGGATGCACCAGCACGGCATAAGGAAAGGCACCGGTGGCGGTGACCGCCAAATTCGGCGACAAGGCGACATGGGCGATCTGCGGGATCACCAGCTCCGACGAGTCGAGCAACAAGAATCTCTGGCGGGCCTTGGCATCATTCATCGGCGTGCAGGGCTGTTCCTTCAGGCCCGGCAATTGCGCTTCCAGCGAGATGGTGTTGAGCCCCGGCTGCAGCATCCCCAAGGGAAAGCTGATCCGCCGGTTGTTGAACAGCGCGCCGCTGGAGCGACCGAGGTTCGAGCCGACGGCAATGCGATTATTGACCCTGATGACGATTTTGGCTTGCGCGGAGAGACGCGGCGCGTAGCCACCATTGAGGTCAAGCCCGACCTGCGCCGTGTCGGCCGGGTAAAAATCGGACGGCATGATCACGCTGAAGGTGGCGCGGAACATCCGGCCATTGAATTGTTGCGATATGACGCCGAGGTCACGCAGCTTGACGCGGGTGCCACCATCCACAGCATAGCCGGGGAAGGTGTGAACCGCCCGAAGCCCCTCAACCGTTCCCCTGACGTTGCGTATGATGGCGAGGCGTTGCAGCGCCTGGTCGATCTCGGCATTATTGCGACCGGCCACCACCAGAGTGGGGCGCAATGTGTTGCTGCCCGGCAACAGCTTGATCTGCCCGCCCGGTTGCGGGTTCAGGGCACCGATACCAGCCATTTTGCCCAGCGCATCATAGGTGCCGACGGCGACGTTGAGCCCGGCTCCAGATGCCAGACCGGGGCCGATATCGACTACGGGCTGTTCAAAACGCCCGCGGATGGCGGTAAGTTCCACGGCCTTCATGGCCTGATTGATGTCTTCGGTCGTGGTCTGGGTCGGCAGCACCATTCTGATCGGCATGCCGCCGTGCCGGTCCGGCGGCACCGCTGGCAGGTCATTGAGATGCATGACACCTGGGTCGCTGCCCGAAAACATGAACCCGGTGGTGGTGGCGTCGATCTGCGTCCATAATTCGAAGGTCGCCTTCAACGAACAATCGGCCCGGTGACGTTGCGACGCAACAATGGTCAGGGCATTGAAGCCGGCGCGCACGATCTGCGGGGGCACCTTGAAGCGAACCGTCTTGACGCGATAGGGCGCATTGATTTGCGCCGTGCCAATGCTGACACCGTTGATTTCGACGCGCACCGTCGAATCTTCGGGGAGATCGGAAATCGCCGACAGGTAGCCCAGTTGGAAAACCATGCCTTCAGACGCCTGCGCCTTGGTCAAATAAATCGGCCATTGCGAGGTGGCGATCTCGCCTGCCAGTCGCAGGCCTTGGGCGTTGTTCGGCAAATAACGCAAAGGAGGCAATGGTTTGGCAGGTGCTTGCAGGACGGGGGCCGCGCGCGCGGTTTGTGCCTCGGCAAGCCGCGTCGCACCGCAGAAGCTGGCCAATGCGGCGAGGAGCAGCGCTCGGGAGATGGAGGTGACGTGCCGCCGCATGATCAGGCCACCGTCGCGACAGTGCCGGGGGCGGTGCGGGGCTCCGGCGCCCCGGCACCCGAATGCGCGCCCAGATGGGTGAGCACGGCGCTTTGACTGCTGGTCTCGCCGGCAATCTTGGCGGCGAATTCAACGAGGTCACGGGCTGCCTTGTCAGCCAGTCTGCGCGCCTGGAAATCGATCCAGACATAGCGGAATGCGCGCACAGGCTCGGACAGGCCCCACCAGATGAACTGACGC
>JAJZGX010000124.1 GCA_021804825.1 Pseudomonadota bacterium
TGAGCATCTCCGCCTTTGAGAATAGCCTGTAAATGCCGGCGAGCGCCCATTTATACAGTCAGGTCAAAACCGACCATTTGAGCCGGATATTTTCCCTGTTTTTACAATAAATTAGATCAAAATATATACCTTCAGAAGCTCTCTTGCCTGTGACGGTATATCCGATTTTGGGTTGAGACAAGATGGGTTATACCGTCAGCCATACCGTCAATTCGCAGACTACCCCGGCGCTCGACGCCGAAATCCTACGAGACAATTATTTATATATTTCAGCGCGTTAAGTCGTATTCTGGCGTAGTTTCGGATACGCTCGGATGGGCAAAAATCACTCCCACTCGATGGTTCCCGGTGGCTTGCTGGTCACGTCGTAGACGACCCGGTTGATACCTTTGACTTCATTGATGATTCTTGTTGCGGCGCGGCCCAGGAATGCCATGTCGAAGCCGTAGAAATCCGCTGTCATGCCGTCAACCGAGGTCACGGCGCGCAGGGCGCAGACGAAATCATAGGTGCGGCCATCGCCCATGACGCCCACCGTGCGCACCGGCAGCAGCACCGCGAAGGCCTGCCAGATAGTGTCATAGAGCCCCGCCTTGCGGATTTCATCGAGATAAATGGCATCCGCTTTGCGCAGGATCTCCAGCTTTTCCCGTGTCACCCCGCCGGGCAGGCGGATGGCAAGTCCGGGGCCGGGGAAGGGGTGGCGCCCGACGAAGACCTCGGGCAGGCCAAGTTCGCGCCCCAGCACCCGCACTTCGTCCTTGAACAATTCGCGCAGCGGCTCGACCAGCTTCATCTTCATGCGGTCGGGCAGGCCACCGACATTGTGATGACTCTTGATTGTCACCGAAGGCCCACCCGTGAAGGAAACGCTTTCAATCACATCGGGATAGAGCGTGCCTTGCGCCAAAAATTCCGGTGCCCCGCGCCCATCGCTGCTGATGTCCCTGGCCTCGGCTTCAAATACTTCAATAAACAAGCGGCCGATGGTCTTGCGCTTGGCCTCCGGGTCGGCTTCGCCTTCGAGCGCACCGATAAAGCGGTCGGCCGCCTCAACATGGCGCAGCGGAATGTTGTAGTGGTCGCGGAACAACCGCACCACTTCCTCCGCCTCGCCTTGACGCAGCAGGCCATGATCGACAAACACGCAGGTCAGTTGATCGCCGATCGCCTCATGGATCAGCACGGCGGCCACAGCCGAATCCACACCACCCGACAGGCCGCAAAGCACGCGGCTCTTGCCCACTTGCGCCCGGATGCGGGCAATGGCGCTGGCCCGGTAGGCCGTCATCGACCAGTCAGATTTCAATCCCGCGACCTTGTGCACGAAATTTGCCAGCAATTTCGCGCCATCGCGTGTGTGCACAACTTCTGGATGGAACATGGTGGTGTAGATGCGGCGCGCTTCATCACTGGCCACCGCAAAGGGTGCATTTTCGCTGATGGCCTTGACGCTGAAGCCTTCCGGCAGCCGCGTTACCCGGTCGCCATGGCTCATCCAGACGGGATAGCTCGCGCCGACGCTCCACACGCCGTCAAACAGCGCGCTATGCTCGAGCACGCGCACATCGGCCCGGCCAAATTCAGCCGCATGCCCACCCTCGACAGCGCCGCCCAATTGCAACGCCGTGGTTTGCTGGCCATAGCAAATTGCCAGAATGGGCACTTGCGCTGCGAAAAACGTCGGCGGCACCCGGGGTGAACCGGCATCGAGCACCGAGGCCGGCCCGCCACCCAGAATGATTGCGCGCGGCTGCAATCGGTTGAATGCCGCCTCAGCGGTCTGAAAGGGGGCGATCTCGCAATAAACGCCCGTCTCGCGCACCCGACGCGCAATGAGTTGCGTCACCTGACTGCCGAAATCGACAATCAGCACACAGGCTTGCGGTGTTGGGGCAGGGCCCGCGTCGGCAGTCATGCGTTGGAATCCTCTCGGCTTGTGCGCACGACTTAAGCGAAGTGGCGGCGTTGGGCAATGCACAAGCCTAACGCAAATAAACCAGCTTTTGAGCTTTTGCTTGAACGCCGCCCTAAAGCCTCTGTGCGACATGTCATCTGCCACTTGTGTGGCGAGCAGCCATGCGACGGATTTTGCGACCATGAGATTTCAACCCAACACGTTTGCGGCGCTGTTTTCAGAGGGCGACGAGCCATCGGCGGTTGATCTGGGTTCGAACCAGCGGGCCGTGATGGCTTTGGCACCGGTCTCGATCAACGCGCCACGCGCTCGCGCCCTGCCGGAAATTCTGCAGGCGCTGCGGGTTGGGCGGCTTTTGCGGCTGCGCGGGGGCACTGGGTCGCTCTATGCCCCGGCTACCCGGCTTGTCTGCCATCCGGGGCATGTGAGGATGCCCGAGCGGATCAGCCGCCGCTTGCGCCGGGAAGAATTCGATCTCGTGCTTGATCAGGATTTCGCCGCGGTCTGGGCGCGCCGCCCCAGCTTCACCGGCTTGCGCCTGTCACCGCTGTTCGGGTTGCGCACCAGCCTCGAAGCGCTGGTAGCGGCCGGGCATGGCCATCATTTCATGCTGCGCGATGCGAAAAAGCGCTGTCTTGCCAGCGGTTTTGGCGTCGCGGTGGGCAAGGCATTCTGTCTGGTTTTTGTCAGTGGCCGCAACGACGACATGGCGAAATTCGGGGTGACCCTGCTCGCTCGGCATTTGGCGCATTGGGGCTATGGCATGCTGGAGGCCAGCGCCGCGGGTCATCTGGTGCGCGATCTCGGCTTTGCCGACATGGCACCGGGCACCTATCAGGCGCATTGTTGTCGCCAGCACCCGCCGACCGCGCCGGTGCAATGGCAGGTTCTGCCCGAACTCTGCGCAGTCATGGCGCCGACGACCGGCCCCGTGCAGGGCGCTGCCGACGATGCGGATGCAGGCCAACCACGCTCGACCAAGGAAGCCTTGCTGGCGGCCCTGTCGATTACGCCGCCCGCGGTTGCGGCGCTGCCAGATAATCCTGTGATCGCGGCCCCCAAGGCGGCCTGAGGCTACAAACCGGCAGCACCGTCGTACTTGGTGCCGAGATAGATGAACAGCTTGATCGCTGTCCCGCCATGATGGGTGATCATCACCGGTTCCAGCGCCTTCAATGACTGAAACGCGTGGCCGAACCGCGCTTGCGCTGCGGCCAGCGGCAGCATCGGCGCGATGATCAGCGCGTCCTTGCCGATAAATTCGCGCGGCGGCTGCAAAATGCCATAGCCATGCGGTTCCGGCCCGACCGAGGTCACGGCCATGCTTCCATGCAGGGCATAATCGATCTTTCCGGCATCCATCCAGCGCGTCGCGGCGATAAAACGCCCCGGGGTTTCCAGCCCGCGCGCCGCCAGCGCCTTCGCAAGTTCGTTCCAGTCAAGCGCCTCGACAAAGGGATAGTTTCGTCCCGAAAGCCCTCGAAACGGCAGCCATGGCATGCTTGTCGCACTCGCGACGATCAGCGCCCACACCACGACGGCCGCGGCGATGCAGCGCCGCGTCCACAAGCTGTTCTGCTCCAGTCGTTGCGCGATTTCCTGCCCCAGCAGCGGGAACAGCAGCAGATAGCCCGGCGCGGCCCAATGCGGCAGCACCCGCTGGCGCGACCACAGCGCCACCAGCGAGAACAACAGAATCGGCCCGGCTGCCATGCAGGCCAGCAACCATTCAGGCGTGTTGCGCGGGCCTCGTCGCAAGGCGCGCAGAAAAATCAACAACAGCGGCACGAAGTTCCATGGCCCGAGGAACAGCGCCTGCTCGCCCAGCACCGCCAGAAAGGCCCGGACATTCAGATGCGCCCCGCTGGCCCGCCCACCCTGAAACCTGAATGATATCCAGCCGTGCTGGGCATTCCAGATCAGCACCGGCGTGAACACGCCAAGAGCGATGATCCCCGCCAGATAAGGCCAGGGGCTCGCCATCCAGCGGCGTTGCGATGCGGTGGAGAGCAAAAACACCCCCACGCCGAACATGACAAGGAAGCCATGATATTTCGACAAAATCGTCAGACCGCCGCAAACGCCTGCGGCGAGCCACCACCAGTTTGCACGCCGGGGCCGGTTAGACGCGGGCGCGGCAAACAGCGCGGCGACGAGGCACAGGGCGGTCGCCAGCAAGGCTGCCAGCAACGGCCCGTCGGGAAGCACCCAGCTGGCGTCGGTCATGCCCAGAACCGGCGACAGACAAAGCGCCGCCGCCGCAAAGAACCCCGCTGCTGCGCCATAGAGCCGCCGCGTCAACTCATACATGAGCCATGTTGTCAGCACAAAAAGCAGCACGAAGGGCAGCCTGACCGCGAAATCGCTTTCGCCAGCACCAAGATGCGCGCCGACATAGGCCATCCACCACGCCAGCGGCGGGTGATCGAACGTGCTGAGTTGCGGCACACGGCTGGTCGCAACCGTGTAGGATTCGTCAATCCCGAGGCCGAGCGATGCCGCAAACAGCAGGCGCAGCACCAGACTGCCCCCCAGCAGCAAAAGCAGCGCCCGCATAGGGTGGCGCAAGACGCTGGCAGATGATGCTTCAGGCATTGGCGACTTTGGAAAAATGAGTCATAAGCGGCCGTGCGTGACACTTGTGGTCACAAGGCTGTTATGAAGCCATAGCTGGCCGCCCTGCAAGGTTCAAGAGACGAAGATATGGCGGACAACGCAAGTGCCGTTCACGCGAACGATGCGACCCTGCCCGGCGTCAGTCGGCGGGCCTGCCCGGAATTGTCGCTGGTGGTGCCGACCTTCAACGAAAGGCAGAATCTCGCCGAATTGATTGAGAGGGTCGATCTCGCGCTGGCGGGAATCGACTGGGAAATGATCGTCGTGGACGATGACAGCCCGGATCAGACTGCAAAAATCGCCCGCGACATCGGCCGCAATGATGCGCGCATTCGTTGTCTGCGCCGGGTCGGGCGTCGTGGCCTGTCGGGGGCCTGCATTGAAGGCATGATGGCCTCAAGCGCCCCCTTCATTGCCGTCATGGATGCCGATTTGCAGCATGACGAGCAAATTCTGCCGCTCATGCTGGCGCAAGCCCGTGCTGGCGCAGATCTGGTGATCGGCAGCCGCCATGTCGAGGGCGGGTCTTCAGCGGTCGGATTTTCGGCGCGGCGCGATCAGATGAGTCAGTTGGCGACCAGATTTGCCGGACGCCTGCTGCACACCGAAGTCACGGATCTGATGAGCGGTTTCTTTTTGTTGAAACGCGAGATCGCGGAACAGGCTGCGCCGTCACTCACGCCTTCGGGTTTCAAAATTCTTGTCGATCTGATGGCTGCGGCACCGACCCCCCTGAAGATTGTGGAAGTCGGCTATGTATTTCGCGCCCGCAAGGCCGGGGAATCGAAATTCGATCTCAAGATTGCGCTCGAGTTTGTCGGGCTGTTGGCGCATCGCGCCAGCGGCGGCCGCATCCCGGTGCGTTTTGTGTTTTTTGCACTGACCGGGGCCAGCGGCGTCATCATCTATCTCTTGACCCTGAAGGCAGCCATGCTGGCGGGGGCTGAATTTTCGCTCGGCCAGGCCCTTGCCATATTCGTGTCCATGACCAGCAACTTCTTTGTAAACAATGCTTTCACCTATGCCGATGCCAAGCTGCGCAATCTCGGGCCGCTGCTGCGCGGGCTATTGTTCTTTTATGTGGTCTGTGCCTTCGGCTCGATCGTCAATCTGGGCATTGGTGACTGGCTCTATGACCGTCAGCAATTGTGGTGGATTGCGGGGCTGGCGGGGCTGATCATGGGTTCCGTCTGGAATTTTACCCTCAGCTCCATATTTGTCTGGCGTCATGACTGAAGGGGCGCACCGGGCTCACGAAACCCGGCGCAGCCCGCAGATGTAGAAGCCATCGGTCTGGGTCGCGCGCGGCGACAAGCGCAGGCCGGGGCCGAGCGTCGAGGCATGTGCCGCCAGCGCCGGTGTCTCAGCCCGCGCTGTCAGGACTTCGACGCTTTCGGCGGCAAAATCCGGCGCATCAGCAAGAAAATGCGCGATACGATCTTCGTTTTCCTCGGCAAACAGCGAGCACGTGACATAAAGCAGCAAGCCGCCTGCCTTCACGAAGCCGCGTGCCGCCGCCAGCGTTTCGTTCTGATCTTTCTGGCGTTGCTCCAGAGCGCCGGGGCGCATGCGCCATTTGGCGTCAGGGTTGCGCCGCCATGTGCCAGAGCCAGTGCAAGGCGCATCGACCATGACGACATCGCAATTGCCCGCCAGATCATCTAGGCCAGCCGCGCCGCCTTTGGGAGCTCGCACCTGCACATTACGCGCACCTGCCCGCTCCAGACGCTGGTAAATCGGCATGAGGCGACGTCCGTCGCTGTCCGTGGCGTAAATCTGGCCCTTGTTGCCCATCATGCCTGCCAAAGCCAATGTCTTGCCACCGCCGCCCGCGCAAAAATCAAGCACCTGCATGCCTTCACGCGCACCTGAAACCAGCGCCGCAAGTTGCGAGCCCTCGTCCTGCACTTCCACCAGGCCCTTCGCGAAGGCGGGTTCGCCCGCCAAGGCCGGAGCGCGGCCATCTTCGCCAATGGCGATGCGCAAACCCCACGGTGAAAAAGGCGTTTCATGGGCGCCGAGATGCGACAAGGCAGCCAATTGCCGGTCGCGCTTGGCCTTGAGCGTATTGACGCGCAGGTCGAGCGGAGCGCGTTCAGCCAGGAATCGCCCCTCGCTGGCGCGGTTGTCGCCAAAGGCGCGCACCATGTGCGGCTCCAGCCACGCGGGATAATCCCCGGCAATATGCGGCGCGAATTCGTCTTGCAGCGGCGCGGCAAGATGGGCCGCCTCCTCCGGCGTCAGCACCGCGGGCGCATGGCCCTCACCGCTGAACAGGGCTGAGAGCGCGTCGGCATCCAAACCGCGCCTGCCGCGCAACATGCCGAGCACCATGCCGCGCGCTGAATCATCATGCATCGTGGCGCTGCTCGAAGCCTTGGTGCGCAACGCATCAAACACCAGCGCCGCCAGGGCCGCACGATCCTTGGAACCGGCAAAACGATGGGTCAGGCCCCAATCTTTCAGGGCATCGGCGGCGGGGCGCCGATGTGTTTCCAGCGTGCCGAGAACTTCTATGGCAGCGGCGATCCGCGCGGCGGGTGTCATGAAAATTGCGTCTCTCAGAGATGGGGGAAAAATCAGCCGCGTGAACAACAGGGCGAGGCCTCAGCTTTCCCTAGACCCCCCGGTGCCTGCCAGCAAGGGAGAATGGCAGCACCTGCACGATTTAGCGGCGAAAA
>JAJZGX010000125.1 GCA_021804825.1 Pseudomonadota bacterium
GCAAGCCTGGGGCGACCGTGACCACTTCGCCCGGCCGGGGCGGATCGGGAAAAGGGAAATTCAGGCTCGAAGGTTTTTCAGAGGTCATCAAAAAGCGGCTGCATAAGTCACAGGTGGCAGGAGATGTGCCATCTTTGAGCGTGAAACGCCGGCATCGCAACCTTCTTTTTCGAAGGTGCGCTCTGGCAAGTGCCCGACCTTCGCTTTAATGTGCGTCAAACACGCCGCCAGACAGAGCCATGCCCATGACCTTTCACGCGCTACCGTCCTATGCTTTTGATCGCTGGCACGAAGCCGATGACGCGGGAGCGGCCATTGCATCGGCGGTGACCGGCCTCGAGGTGGCGCGCATCGGCCACCAGTCGCTCGATTTTGCCGCCATGGCGGTTCATGCCCGCACCATCGGCGGCCCGGCGCTGCGGGCGCTGACCTTTTATCAGCGCGCCAGCTTGCTCAAAGGCCTTGCCGATGCCCTGCTGGCGCGCAAGGAGGAGCTTTATGCCCTCAGCCGCCATACGGGCGTGACGCGCAGCGATGCCTGGGTTGACATTGAAGGCGGGATTGCGACGCTGACGAGCTATGCCTCGAAGGGGCGTCGTGAATTACCCAATGATACTGTTCTGTTAGATGGCGATCTTGAAGCTCTTTCTAAGCGCGGTTCATTTGTCGGCCAGCATATCATGTCGCCGCGCCAGGGCGTTGCGTTGCACATCAATGCCTTTAATTTCCCGGTTTGGGGAATGCTGGAAAAGCTCGGGCCGACGCTGCTGGCTGGCATGCCGGTCATCGTCAAACCGGCCAGCGCCACCGCCTATGTTACCGAACATGCCTTCCGCATCATGCAGGAAGCTTCAGTGCTGCCGGCCGGTGCGCTGCAATTGGTGGTTGGTGGCCTTGGCGACTTGTTTGATCATCTGGGCGGGCAGGATGTCGTGTCTTTCACCGGATCAGCGACAACGGCGCTCAAACTCCGGTCGCATCCGGTCATCATGCGCGAAAACGTCCGTTTCATTGCCGAATGCGATAGCCTGAACGCAACGATGCTTGGCCCGGATGCTGGTGCCGACAGCCCGGAATTTTCGCTGTTCATCAAGGAAATTACCCGAGAAATGACGGTCAAGGCCGGGCAGAAATGCACCGCCATCCGCCGCATTTTCGCACCGCGTCCGGCGCTTGCGGCCGTCGAGGCCGCGCTGAAACTGGCGCTCGGGGCGGTCAAAGTGGGCGATCCGGCGCAGGAGGGCGTCACCATGGGGGCGCTGGTCAGTCGCGACCAGCGGGCCGATGTGGTGAGCACGCTTGCGGGCATCGCCAGCGACGGGCGCATTGTGTTTGGCGCGGTGGATGCTGGCATAGCCGATGCCCCTGAAGGTGGCGCGTTTCTCGGGCCAGTGCTGGTGCGTTGCGATGCGCCGCATCAAGCCCGCCATGTCCATGATACGGAAGCTTTCGGGCCTGTAGCGACGCTCATGCCCTATGGTGATCTTGCCGATGCCATAGCGCTGGCGCGTCGCGGTATGGGGTCGCTGGTGATGTCGCTGTTCACCGCAGATGCCGAGGTGGCCGCAACAATGGTCACTGGCGTCGCGGCGTTCCATGGCCGTCTGCTGATCGTTGACCGTGATTGCGCGCGCGAATCAACCGGGCACGGCGCGCCCTTGCCGGGCCTTGTGCATGGTGGCCCGGGCCGGGCCGGCGGCGGCGAGGAAATGGGTGGGCTGCGCGGTCTCAGCCATTATATGCAGCGCACGGCCTTGCAAGGTTCGCCGCGCATGCTGGCCGCCATCAGCCATCGCTGGTTCCCCGGCGCGCCGCAGGTGCATGAGGGGCCGCATCCGTTTCGTCTGAAATTCGATGAACTCGGCCTTGGGCGGAGCTTCAAAAGCGCCCAGCGTATGGTGACGCTGGCCGACATCGAGCATTTCGCGCATTTCACCGGCGACATTTTCTATGCCCATATGGATGAGGCTGCCGCCAGTGCCAACCCGCTGTTTGGCGGGCGTGTCGCCCATGGCTATCTGTTGCTGGCCTTTGCGGCCGGGCTGTTTGTTGACCCCGCCCCCGGCCCGGTGTTGGCCAATTATGGCCTCAACCGCCTGCGCTTCATCAAGCCGGTGAAACCGGGCGATGCCGTCAGCGTCGAACTCACGGCCCTTGCCAAGAACCGCCGCAGCAAGGATCAGGGCGAAGTCACCTGGGACGTGCGTCTCAGCAACCAGAACGGCGAACTCGTGGCTACTTACGAGTTACTGACACTCAACGCTGCATGAAGTGTAAATCACGCGCTTATCGCCAATTCCAGCTATATCCTTGACAATTCTGTTCATTTGGCGTTCATTCATCCTGTATTCAAACGAAGTGATATTTTCTGACCGAGATCCATTGCCGATGCGCGATTTTCAGGATGCGCCTGTCGCCTTTTGCAAACAGGATCAGGGAGAAAACAATGTCATTCAAGTTGATGTCCCTCAGGGGCAGGCTGAAGGGCTTTTTGGCGGGAATGGGTCTCGCTCTGGGTCTGGCTCTGCCCGGATTAGCCCAGCCTGTGATGCCAAATCGCATGGCTCTGGTGATCGGCGAGGCCAGTTACACTGGCGACACACTGCAAACAACGGCCAATGATGCGAGCCTGATGGCGCAAAGTCTGCGCAATCAGGGTTTTGCCGTAACGGAATTGCACGATCTCAACACCGCCAGCCTCGCGGCGCAATATCAGGCGTTTCTGGCGCAGGTGCGTCAGGCCCCGCAAGGGGTCGCGGTTTCGGTGTATCTGGGCGGCCTTGCCGTCACGGTGGGCTGCGATGATTACCTGCTGCCGATCGACGCGCAGATTCATGCCCAATCCGACGTGCCGCCGATTTCATTGTCCATGACGAGGGTGATGCGCGATCTCTCGCAGATCAGCGCCACCATGAATCTCGTCATGCTCGATGGTGCGCGCCCGATCCCGCAAAGCGTCAGTTCCGTCAGCTTTGCGCGCGGCTTGATCGGCCTCACGCCGCCGACGGCGACCACCTTCAGCCTTTCTGCTGAAGTTCATGACATGCTGCCTGATCCGCAGCCGACCGATCAGAACGATGCCTATGCCACGGCATTTGCTTCGGTTTCGGCAACGCCCACCCCCGATGTTGAGACTATGCTGCACCTGCTGCGCATTGATGTGCATCAGGCAACGGCGGGGGCGCAGACTCCCTGGCAGCAGACCAGCCCGATGCAGCCACCCTTCGTGTTTGACGCATCGGCGACACAGGCTTCCCTGCAGGCGGCGAGCGAGTCGTTCCTGTCGGATTCAGGCCCGCTCACCGGCATGGATCCCGAGACCGCCTATTATACGGCGATCTGGCGCAATGACATTCCAACCTATCAGGATTATCTCGCCCAGTTCAGCACCACCGGCAACCCGACAGAAGTGGCGCGGGCGCAATATCTGCTGCAACTGCTGGAAATCCCGAATCCGGTTTGCGCTGGCCAGCAGGCGACACTGCCGCTGCCGGTTCTGCCGCCACCACTGGTGGTGGGCGGCCCCGGCTGTCCTCCGGGCTATGTGATCGGCTATGAGCCAGATGGCGATGCCTATTGCACACCGCCGGTGGTCATCACCACCTGCCCGCCCGGATTCGAGCCGCATTGGGTGGATGGCCGCATGGCGTGCTGGTGGCATTGCCCGCCGGTGCATTTCCGCCGCTGGAACCACGATCACTGGGGTTGCTACACCTGCCCGCCCGGTGAACGGCCGGTCTTCATCAATGGTCAATGGGTCTGCCATATTCCGTGCCTGCCAGTGCAGAACGGACTTGGTGCCTGGCCGGAGCCCTGGTGCTGCCCGCCCGGTTCGACGCCCGAGCGCACGGGCCATGGCTGGGTTTGTGGTCAGCCCTGCCCGATCGTCAATGGCGGCATCATCACGCAGCACGTCTGCTGCCCGCCCGGCGAGCAAAAAGTGCGAAATGGCATTGATACGTTCACCTGCCAGCCGATCGTGCCTCCGGGCTGCCTGCAAGGCACCATCAACTGCCCGCCACCACCGCCGCCACCGCTGTGCAAGGTGATCAGCCGTGATGGTCAGGTGTTCACCAACAGCCCAAGCTGCTGCCCGCCCGGAACATTGCCAGTGCATGCTGGCCCGCTCGGGTGGGAATGCCGTCGGCAATTGCCGCCGCCACCGCCCCCCTGCCTGCCGGGGACGACCAACTGCCCTGCACCGCCCAACTGCCTGCAGCGGCTGACCGGCCCGCCCTGCCCGCCGCAAGGTGGCGGTAATGGGCCGGGCACGACACCCTGCCCGCCCGGCACGCATCCAATCCTGGGCATTGCGCCCGTGAAATGCGTGCCCAACACACCAGTGTCAGTCTGCCCGATGGGTGAACGCAAGATTGGCAACGCTTGTGTGCCGATCACGCTGCCGCAGCCTTGCCCGAATGGCGAACACCGCAATGTGGACGGCCTGTGTGTGTTGACGCCGCCCGTGGTGCTGAATTGCCGGACGGGATTCCATCACCCGCCAGGCGCAGCAGGCTGCGTGCCGAACGGGCCGGCACCTGTCGTGGGTGGGCCGACGCATCCGCCGGTCAGATGCCCGGTCAATGAGCATCCGGTTCCCGGTGGCTGCGCGCCGAATGTGGTGTTCCACCCCGTTCCACCGCACCTGCCCCCGGTGCACAACCCGCCTGTGCTGGTGCATCCGCCGGTCGTCATGCACCCGCCGGTCATGCATCCGCCGGTGCTGATGCACCCACCGGTGCTCGTGCATCCGGTGCCGCATCCGCTGGTGCCGCCCAAAACACCAGAACAGCCTGTGCGCATCCAATGATGCGTTAGATCAAACATCCTGAAAGTAGGGCCGGATCGACGTTGATCCGGCCCTTTTTTGTTGCCTTATGATTTGGCTTTGGCGATTTCCTGATCGCGCAAGATAAAGCGCTGCAATTTGCCGCTCGGGGTCTTCGGCAATTGCGTCACGAACTCGACCTCGCGCGGGAAGGCATGCGCCGAGAGCCGCTTCTTGACAAAATCCTGCAATTCTTCCGCAAGCTCAGCGCTTTGAACAAATTGCGGTTTCAGCACCACGAAGGCTTTGACAATTTCGGTGCGCTCGGGATCGGGTTTGCCGACAACCGCGCTTTCCACCACGGCGCCATGTTCGATCAGCGCGCTTTCCACCTCGAACGGCCCGATGCGATAGCCCGCCGAGGTGATGATGTCATCGGAGCGCCCGACAAAGGTGATGGTGCCATCGGGCTCCAATTCCACTGAATCACCAGTGCGATACCAGTCTCCGGCAATGGCCGGGGTTGGCTGATTGAGGTAGCCGTGGAAGAAATGCAGCGGCGAGGCGGCGATGTTGACGGCGAGGACGCCCGGTTGATGCGGGCCCAGCACGTGACCAGCTTCATCGAGCACCGCCACCTGGTAGCCCGGAAGCGCCCTGCCGGCGCTGCCCTGATGGACTTTGTGATCAAGCGCATGATGATTGCACACGGTCATGCCGGTTTCCGTCTGGCCGTAATGATCGCGGATCGGCGCGCCAAGCACCTCCTCGAACCAGCGGATGACTTCGGGGTTCAGCGGCTCGCCCGCGCTGGAGACCACGCGCAGCTTGCCCTTGAGCTTCGAAGCTGGCCCCGCCCCGGCCGCGATCAGCAAGCGAAAGGCGGTTGGTGCCCCAGCCAGATTGGTGATGCCGAGCCGCTCGATCACGCCATAAGTGCTCTCGACCGTGAACGGGCCATCGTAAAAAGTTGTGGCATGGCCGAGCAACAGGGGGCCGGTGACGGCATAATAGAGGCCATAGGCCCATCCCGGATCGGCGATGTTCCAGAATTTGTCTTCGGGGCACAGATCAATCGAATCCACCATATAGGCACGCATCGAGAGCAAGGCGTGCAAGGGCACGGGCACGCCTTTGGGCAGGCCGGTGGTGCCGGAGGTGGACATGAGCAAGAACAGATCGGTCTGCTTGCGCAGCACCGGCGCGAAATGGTCGCTCTCGGTCTTGATGCTCGCCGCAAAATCTAGGTCTCCCGGCAGCGCGGCCTCGCCCGCCTGACGATGCACGACGGCAATATGCGGGTGCATCGACAGGCCCTCCAGCTTGGGCCGGTTGCTGGCATCGGTCACGACCAGCCTAGCGCTGCTGGTGAGCAGCCTTTGCTCAATGGCCTTGGGGCCGAAGGCGGTAAACAGCGGCTGATAGACCGCGCCTGCCCGCCATGTGCCCAAAATTGTCACAAGCAGTTCTGGCACGCGCGGCAGCATGCCAGCAACGACATCGCCTGGCTTGACGCCCAGTCTCGTGAGGAGATTGGCAAAACGCGCGGCCTCGCCTTGCAACTGCGCGAAGGAGAGGCTGCGCGACGCGCCATCGGCGCCGACATAATTCAGCGCCGTGGCATGTCCTTGCGCCCAGCGGTCACAACATTCGACGCAGGCATTGATGCCATTGGCAAAGGATCCGTGGAACTGGCTCTGCAAGTGCGCCAGATCAAAGGCGGCATAGGCGGCGGCGTAATTTTTCTTCGACATGGCGGCGGGCTCGCAGGGCAATTGACGAGCATCATCTTGCCGCGTGGGGCGATGGTTTTGCAAGGAAAATGACGGCAGCGCGGGCCTATTGCTGATGGCGCAGCAGGCGTTGCAGATAGGCGCGTTCGTCGGGCGCGAGATCAGGGCGCGCCAGCCGCTGGCGTAATTCTTCAAGCACCCGCCGCGCGCGCTCGACGGCGGGCAGGCCATCGAGATGCATGCGGCTGGTTGTATCACCCTTGCGATAGCGATCGATGTCGCGCCCGAGCGGGTCTTGCGCTGACATTTGGCCTTGCTGGCCCTGGCCTCGGCCTTGCCCTTGCCCTTGCCCCTCGGCCATGCCATCGCCTTTGGCCATGGCCTCGGCTAGCGCCTGAGCGCCCTTGCGCAGAGCTTGCAGGGCGCGGCCTTGCGCGTCGACGGCTTGACCTTGGCCTTGGCCTTTACCATCAGTCCCCTGCCCCGGTGGGCCATTTTGTAACGCCCGCTCCGCTTCGCCCATGGCTTTGGCGGCGTCGTCCAGAGTTTTGGCGGCTTTGCCGCTTTGCCCCTGCATCTGCTTTTGCAGCTCGCCCAAAGCATCACGCAAGGCCTGTTGGCGCTGACCTAAGCCTTGGCGCGCCTGTTGCTGGCCCTTGGTGTCGTG
>JAJZGX010000126.1 GCA_021804825.1 Pseudomonadota bacterium
TTTGTGTCTGCGCCTTCAAGAATCGCCAGCGCGAGGTCTGGGGCCGCGGCTACACTGAACTGTTCTTTCTTGATGAAATCACCGGATTGGCGGCGGGACACCGGCCCTGTTTCGAGTGTCGGCGCGCCGCGGCCACCGCTTTCTGCGCGGCGATCGGCGTCACATCGGCACCGGCGCTCGATGAGCTTCTGCATCGCCAGAGGCTGCATGACGGCCGCAAGCGCAGCTTTGTCGCGCCATGGCGCAGCCTGCCCGATGGCGCGATGTTCACAATCGGCACGCAGCCCTATGCGCTGCAAAACCGCCGCGCTCTGGCTTGGAGTTTTGCCGGTTATGGCCCGGCGCTGGACTTGCCACAAAATCTGGAAGTCACTGTATTGACGCCGCCTTCGACGCTTCTGGCTCTGGCAGCCGGCTACCTTGCGCAGAGCGCCATGGCCGCCCCCCTGCCGGCCTGAATTCACCAAAGCGTCTAAGCCCGCGAGCCTTGACAAGATTGAGGATTGCGCCCACATCGCCGCCCCAACGCCATGGTTGTTTCATGTTTTTGCCATGATTGGCATTCGGGCTTGGTCTCGTGGGAGATGTTGTGATGGTCGAGCGTAAAACCAGTAACGGTAGCGCCGAGGTGAAGGTGCATGGTGTTTCGGCCCCGCGCCAGTCTGAAATCCTGACCCCGGCCGCGATGGCATTTCTCGGCAAGTTGCATCGCAAATTTGACGCCCGCCGCCTGGCTTTGCTGGCGACACGCATGGAGCGCCAACAACTGCTTGATGCGGGCGAGCGCCCGGACTTTCTCAGCGCCACCAAATCCGTGCGCGAGGGCAAATGGAGCATTGCACCGCTGCCGCATGACCTGATCGACCGGCGGGTGGAGATCACCGGGCCGGTGGATCGCAAGATGATCGTCAATGCGCTGAACAGCGGCGCGCATGTGTTCATGGCGGATTTTGAAGACGCGACCTCGCCGGTCTGGGCCAATATGATCGAGGGTCAGGCCAATCTGAAGGATCGCTGGACAGGTAAAATCAATTTCGTCGATGCGCAATCGGGCAAGGCCTATGCGCTGAAGGACAAGGTTGCGCTGTTGATGGTGCGCCCACGCGGTTGGCATCTGACCGAGCGCCACGTGACGGTGGATGGCGAGCGCATGTCGGGCTCGCTGTTCGATTTCGGGCTCTACGCCTTCCACAATGCCAAGGCGATGATCGCCCAGGGCGCGACGGTCGCCTTCTACCTGCCGAAAATGGAAAGCCATCTCGAAGCGCGCTTGTGGAACGATGTGTTTGTCACAGCTCAGGAATGTCTCGGCATTCCGGTCGGCACTTTCAAGGCGACCGTGCTGATCGAGACTTTGCCCGCCGCCTTCGAAATGGATGAAATCATCTATGAATTGCGCCAGCACATGGCCGGCCTGAATTGCGGACGCTGGGATTATATCTTTTCCTTCATCAAACGCCTCGGCAAGCGCCCGGAGTTTCTCACGCCCGACCGCAGCGCTATGACCATGGCAAGCGATTTTCTGGCCGCCTATTCGGCGCTGCTGATCAAGACCTGCCATCGGCGCGGGGCCTTTGCCATGGGCGGCATGGCCGCGCAGATTCCGGTGAAGGGCAATGCCCATGCCAATGAGGCTGCCTTCGCCAAAGTCACCGCTGACAAGGAGCGCGAGGCCAGGAACGGCCATGACGGCACATGGGTTGCCCATCCGGATCTGGTGCCGGTAGCGCGCGCGGTTTTTGACCGGGTGCTGACGGGCCCGAACCAGCTTGCGATGCTGCGTGATGACGTCAAGGCCTCAGCCGAAGCGCTATTGCAGGTGCACAAGGGCGAGCGCACGGAGGCGGGCCTGCGCGAAAACATCCGCGTCGGTGTGCAATATATCGAGGCCTGGCTGCGCGGGCGCGGCGCGGTGCCGCTTTATCATCTGATGGAAGATGCAGCGACCGCCGAAATTTCCCGCGCGCAGGTCTGGCAGTGGATTCACCTCAAAGCCAAATTGAACGATGGCCAGGTGGTGACCCCGGCATTGTTCAGCGCGACGCTCGACGATGAAATGGCCAAATTGCGCAAGGTGCTCGGCACGGAAGCCTTTGAAAAGGGCCGCTTCGCCGAGGCCATAAAGCTGTTCAGCACCATGTCGCTGGCCCCCGATTTCGAGGAATTTCTCACCCTGCCCGCTTACGAACTGCTTGATTGACAAAGCCAAGTCAAACAGCCGACATTGCTCTGTAATTTGAAAAAGAACACAACGGAGGAATGACCATGGCCAAACTCTTGGCAATCTACAAGACACCCGGCGACGCCGCGAAGTTTGACGCCTATTATTATTCAACCCATGTGCCGCTGGCCAAGACCATCAAGGGCTTGCGCAGCTATGAGGTGAGCACCGGCGCCGTTGGCTTGCCTGTGGACCCCGGCCAGGTGCATCTGGTGGCCATTCTCACTTTTGACAGTGCCGCCGCCATTGGTGCCGCTCTGGGCTCGCCGGAAGGCCAGGCCACCGCCGGTGACCTCGCCAATTTTGCCGATGGCGGCGTCGATCTGATGATTTTCGACACCAAAACGGTGTAGCCCACAGATCACCTGCGCGCGCTGCGCAATCCGCCATGAGACGTCGCCTCATGCGCCGGAGCCCTGCTGCTTTATTGTTGTCAAAGCCGGGGCAGACAGCGCATAACATGGTTCCGCACACGTCGAATCTGCTCGGAAAACCGCATGTCACCCGCTGAAACTGTCATCAAGGCCATCGGCCACACCCCGCTGATCAAGCTCAAACGCGCCTCTGCCCTGACCGGATGCACCATTCTGGGCAAGGCGGAATTCATGAACCCCGGCGGTTCGGTCAAAGACCGAGCGGCGAGGTTCATCATCGAGGGTGCGGTCGAGCGCGGCCAGTTGCGGCCGGGCGGCATCATTGTCGAAGGCACGGCCGGCAATACCGGCATTGGCCTTGCGCTGGTGGCCAATGCCATGGGCTTCAAGACGGTGATTGTCATCCCCAACACCCAATCGCAGGAAAAGAAGGACATGCTGCGCCTGTCCGGTGCAGAATTGATCGAAGTTCCTGCCGTTCCTTACGCCAACCCCAACAATTACGTGAAACTGTCTGGCCGTCTTGCCGACCAACTTTCGGCCAGCCATCGCCATGGCGCGATCTGGGCCAATCAATTCGACAATATCGATAACCGCCGCGCCCATATCGAAACCACCGGCCCGGAACTGGTCGCCCAGACACAGGGACGCCTTGATGGCTTTGTCTGTGCGGTGGGCACCGGCGGCACGCTGGCGGGCATTGGCATGGCACTGAAGGCGGCCAATCCGGCCATCCAGATCGGCATTGCCGACCCGCATGGTTCGGCCCTCTATCATTTCTATGCCCATGGCACGCTCAAAGCCGAAGGCTCGTCGATCACCGAGGGCATTGGCCAGGGGCGCATTACCGCCAATCTCGTCAATGCGCCGATCGATCATGCCTTCGAGATCAGCGACGAAGAGGCGCTCACGATCGTTTTTGACCTTGCCGAACACGAAGGGCTGCTGCTCGGAGGCTCATCCGGAGTCAATGTTGCCGGTGCCATGCGGCTCGCCAAAATCCTCGGCCCCGGTCATACCATTGCAACCATCCTGTGCGATTCCGGCAATCGTTACGCTTCCAAACTATTCAATCCGGCGTTTTTGCGCTCGAAGTCGCTTCCCGTCCCGCACTGGATGGAAGCTGGCAGCAGCATCGACATTGCCGGCGTTCTGAGCGCCGTTCCCGGCCAGTCCTGAATTATCACCACGTTTTGGATGTCCCATGCCCGTATCTGAGAATGTTGCCGCGGATATTTTTGTTTCGACCGCCTGGCTGGCCGAACGGCTTGGGTCGCCCGGCCTCGTCATTGTCGATGGCTCATGGTATCTGCCCGATACCGGACGCGATCCCAAGGCCGAATATCTGGCCGCCCACATCCCTGGTGCCATCTATTTTGACATAGACACCATCGCCGATACCAAATCCGGCCTGCCACATACCATGCCGAATCCGGTGCAATTTTCCTCGCAGATGCGCGCACTGGGTGTTGGTGATGGCATGAGCATCATCGTTTACGATGGTGCCGGGCTGTTTTCCGCGCCGCGCGTGCGCTGGATGCTAAAAACCTTCGGCGTTGCGGAGGTCTTTTTGCTGGAAGGTGGCCTGCCGAAATGGCAGGCGGAGGGGCGGCCTTTGCAGGATGGCATGGTCACCCTGCCCCCGCGCCATTTCACGGCACGCCTCGACAACAGCGCCATAGCCAGCGCCAGCGACGTGCTGGGCGCCCTCAACGGCGGCAAGACCCAGGTGGTCGATGCCCGCTCGGCCGCGCGTTTTGAAGGTCTCGCGCCCGAACCGCGCCCCGGCGTGCGGTCAGGACACATGCCGGGCTCGCTGAACCTGCCTTTTGCGGACATTGTCGCCGATGGCCATCTCAAAGCGCCGGAGGCGATCACGGCTGCTTTTGCGGCGGCTGGCGTCGATCTCAACAAGCCGATCATCACCTCATGCGGCTCGGGCGTGTCGGCAGCCATCCTCGCCCTCGGCCTCGAGTCCACAGGGCGCCGCGTCAGTGCCATTTATGACGGCTCATGGTCAGAATGGGGCGCGCGCGAAGATTTGCCTGTCGCCAAGGGCAAGCCATGAAAGCACAAGGCCGCAACCCGTGCGGCCTTTTGCACATTGCGCATAAGTTAGGCGTCATGCTTATATTTTAGGCATGGTAGGCAAGTCGATTGGGCATGATCTGGCGGGCTCGGCAAGACGATTTTGACAGTGCCGACGGTTTCGGCTTGATGGCGAAGACCTCTGGCCCGAGCGGCGCAAGGGAACCAGGTTCAAGGGAGTGCGGCACGCATGAAGAAAATCGAGGCGATCATCAAGCCGTTCAAGCTCGATGAGGTGAAGGAAGCGCTGCAAGAGGCTGGAATGCTGGGCATTACGGTGATCGAGGCCAAAGGATTCGGTCGCCAGAAGGGCCATACCGAGCTTTATCGCGGCGCCGAATATGTGGTCGACTTTCTTCCGAAGGTGAAGATCGAAGTTGTGCTGGCCGATGAGTTCGTGGAAAAGGCCATTGAGGCCATTCGGCGAGCGGCTCAGACCGGCCGCATCGGAGATGGCAAGATATTTGTATCCAACATTGAGGGCGCGCTTCGCATTCGTACCGGAGAAACCGGAATGGACGCGATTTGAGCTTTGCAACTTAACCTGCATGATTGTAACAAACCCCTGCTCAAGCGAGCAGAATGCAACAACGAGGGTGACCCATGAAGACCGCCAAGGACGTCCTGAAGGCGCTGAAGGACAATGATGTAAAATATGTCGATTTGCGTTTCACCGACCCGCGCGGGAAATGGCAGCATGTCACCTTCGATGTGACGCTCGCCGACGAGGAGATGTTCTCGGAAGGTGTGATGTTCGACGGTTCCTCGATTGCTGGCTGGAAGGCCATCAACGAATCGGACATGACCCTCATGCCCGACCCCACCACGGCGACGATGGACCCGTTCTTCGCCGCATCGACCATGGTCATCACCTGCGACATTCTCGAACCGATGACCGGCCAGCCCTATAATCGCGATCCGCGCTCGATTGCCAAAAAGGCGGAAGCCTATCTGAAATCGACCGGCATTGGCGACACCGCCTTCTTCGGCCCCGAAGCCGAATTCTTCGTGTTCGATGACGTGCGTTTCAAGGCCGACCCCTACAACACCGGCTTCACGCTCGACCATCTGGAATTGCCCACCAACGGCGACACTGCCTATGAAGGTGGCAACCTTGGCCATCGCATCCGCACCAAGGGCGGTTATTTCCCGGTGCCGCCGCTCGATTCGGCACAGGACATGCGCGGCGAGATGCTGGCAGCCATGGCCCAGATGGGCGCGGTTGTCGAAAAGCACCATCACGAAGTTGCGTCCGCCCAGCATGAGCTTGGCCTGAAATTCGGCCCGCTGACCACCATGGCCGACCATATGCAGGTCTATAAATACTGCATCCATCAGGTTGCCAACAGCTACGGCAAGACCGCAACCTTCATGCCGAAGCCGGTTTTTGGCGACAATGGTTCGGGCATGCACGTCCACCAGTCCATCTGGAAAGGCGGCAAGCCGACCATGGCTGGCAATAAATACGCCGACCTAAGCCAGGAATGCCTGTATTACATCGGCGGCATCATCAAGCACGCCAAGTCCCTGAACGGTTTCACCAACCCGTCAACCAACAGCTACAAGCGGCTGGTTCCGGGCTATGAGGCGCCGGTGCTGCTGGCCTATTCGGCACGCAACCGCTCGGCTTCCTGCCGTATTCCGTGGACCAACAACCCGAAGGCCAAGCGCGTGGAAGTGCGCTTCCCTGATCCGACCGCCAACCCCTACCTCGCCTTTGCTGCGATGTTGATGGCGGGCCTTGATGGCATCAAGAACAAGATCGATCCGGGCGCAGCCATGGACAAGGATCTTTATGAACTGCCGCCCAAGGAACTGAAGAAAATCCCGACGGTGTGTGGATCGCTGCGCGAGGCGCTGAACGCGCTCTCCAAGGATCGCGACTACCTGAAGGCGGGCGACGTGTTCAACGACGACTTCATCGACGCCTACATCGAACTGAAGATGCAGGAAGTCCATCGCACCGAAATGACCCCGCATCCGGTCGAATTCGATATGTATTATTCCTGCTGAACTTCAGCCTGGACAAATGAAAAAGGGCGGCCCCTCATCGGGCCGCCTTTTTTATGTCGGCTCATTGCCAGGGCACGACTGGTTTGCGGCCAACCGCCGCGCGCACGGCGAAGCGCGCGCCACAGCGGCCCTGAGCGGCAAGGCGCCATGGGAACCCATGCCTGAAAACAAAACGAGCGCTGACGGCCATGCCGTGCCAGCGCTCGCTAATTTGGTTCTAAGGGCGCGCCGAGATCACTTGTGACCTCTCCCGCGCCCTGATCGGTTGGCAGCGCTCAGGCTGCGGCCTTGGCCATCTTGCCGGCCTTTTCGATGGCCTGATCAATGGAGCCGACCATGTAGAACGCTGCTTCCGGCAGGTGATCATACTTGCCTTCGACGAGGCCCTTGAAGCCCTTGATCGTGT
>JAJZGX010000034.1 GCA_021804825.1 Pseudomonadota bacterium
GATGATGTGCTGTGCCATGATCGACGAGGACGCCTGCCCCAGAGCGCAGGCTTTGACATCATGGGCGAAGTCAGTGACGACGCCATCGCGCAGGCAGATATCCACCGTGACTTTCGAGCCACAAAGCTTCGAATGTGCCGTGGCGGTCGCATCGGGCGCAGGCAAACGTCCGAGCCTTGGTATGTTTCCTGCCAGTTCGATAATGCGTCGGTTGTAAACTTCGTTCAGCATGTACGCGAGTCCGGGCTTGAGCATCGCAAGTTTTGACCTATCTCTGAAATATAGTCCGTGCCTGAGCCGATTGCGAGGGGCGAGCTGTCTTTGCTTTTTCAGGCAGGAAACGGCATGATGATGCGCAACGAAGTTTTTGCACATTGTGTCCCGAGCGTCAGGGCATCGAAAACTCAAGTACAAATGGAGGCACCGCATGGATGCCGTGGTCAAGTCCTCACCCACAGTTCCCACGATAACAGCACCCGCACAGCGTCCGACCCGCGAAGAGGCGGAGGCGGCGGTCAAGGTTTTGGTGCGCTGGGCCGGCGACGACCCTGAGCGCGAGGGGCTGCGCGATACGCCAAGGCGTGTCGTGAAAGCCTATGAAGAAATTTACGGCGGTTACACCAAGGATGCCTCATCGGCGCTGCGCCGGGTGTTCCAGGATGTCGAGGGTTATCAGGACATGGTTCTGGTGCGCGACATTACCTTCACCTCGCATTGCGAGCACCATATGGTGCCTTTCACCGGGCGGGCGCACATCGCCTATCTGCCGAAAAAAGGCGTCGTTGGCCTGTCCAAGCTAGCGCGTGTCGTGGATATTTTCGCGCGGCGCTTGCAGACTCAGGAAGCGATGAACGCGCAAATCGCCGAAGCCATCGAGGATGCGCTGCATCCGCGCGGCCTTGCCGTGCTGATCGAGGCCGAACACATGTGCATGGCGATGCGCGGCGTGCAAAAGGCCGGATCTTCGACCGTGACCATGCAGTTTTTCGGCATATTCAAAGACAATCCCGCAGAGCAGGCGCGGTTTCTGGCGCTGGTGCGTCACAAGGGGTGAGTGCCGTGAGTTCCACAATCGACAAACGGGCCCTCGAAGAGGGGCTCGTTTTTTCACCACGCTATGATGGTGCCGGGCTCATCGTCTGCGTCACCATTGCCGAAGGCAGCAACGAAGTGCTCATGGTCGCCTACATGAACGCTGAGGCGGTGCGCCTGAGCCTTGAAACCGGCATTGCGCATTACTGGTCGCGCTCGCGCCGCGAAATCTGGCGCAAGGGCGACACTTCAGGGCAGGTGCAGCACATTGTCACGATGCTGACCGATTGCGATCAGGACGCGATCTTGCTGCGGGTCAAAGTCGGTGGCGATGGTCACGCCTGTCACACCGGGCGCCATTCGTGCTTTTATCGCCGGGTGCTGCCCGACGGGACATTGCAATTTGAAGAGATGTGACAGCCGCGAATCACGGTGTTTTGACTTGCTTCAAGGCTCGGGGCGCTTATCACAAGTGTTCAAGTCAGGTTGCCCATGCCCATTCCTTTCATAAACCGTGCGAAAGCCGTCATTGAGGCACCGACGCCGCGTTCGACGTCGGGGCCGCGCATCGGTCTTGCGCTGGGTGCGGGCGCGGCCCATGGCTGGACGCAGATCGGGATTTTGCAGGTGCTCGAGGCGCATGGGTTGCGTCCCGAAATCATCGCGGGCTCGTCGATCGGGGCCGTGGTCGGGGGCTGTTATGCGGCCGGAAAACTGACCAATCTTGAATCATTCGCGCGCTCGCTGACGCCGCGCCGGGTGTTCAGCCTGATGGATTTTGCTTTCAGCGGGGCGGGGCTGTTGTCGGGCGGGCGGCTGAAAAACCTGCTGGAATCGCAGATGGGCACTTTGACCATCCCCGAATTGGCGCTGAAATTCGGCGCGGTCGCCACCCAGTGCAAGACGGGTCAGGAAGTGTGGCTGACGTCGGGATCGCTGTGTGATGCGGTGCGCGCCTCCTATGCGCTGCCCGGCATATTCGAGCCGGTCAACATTGGCGGCGACTGGTTGTTTGACGGCGCGCTGGTCAATCCGGTTCCGGTGACGCTGTGTCGTGCGCTCGGCGCTGATCTGGTGATCGCCGTCACCATGGTCGCCGATAATTTCGGACGCGGCGGCGTGCGGGTGGCATCGCTGGCGCGGGCGCCGGACGGGCAGGGGGATGATGGCGTTCCGAACAAACCGACAATGCCGCTACCGCTGTCCATCGAGCCGCCGCGCCGCGGCTTTCTTGCGACCCGCCGCGCATCGGCACCCTCGATTGCCAATACGATGCTGGATGCTTTCAACATCACGCAGGACAGAATCGCGCGCTCAAGGCTCGCTGGTGACCCGCCGGACGCCATGATCAAATGTCGGGTTGGCAAAATCGGCCTGTTCGATTTTCATCGCGCCGATGAGTTGATAGCTTTGGGCAAAGCCGCCGTCGAGAACGCGCTCGATGACATCAAACTGGAAATCGGCGCGGCTCTGCAATCCGAGTGATCGCCGCCGCATGGCGGGCTGAGCGCAGGGCTGGCGCCGATTTCGGCCTAAAGCGTGAGGTTGGCGTCGAAATGCTCAATCTCGAACATCTGGGTGAATTCGATGGCGACGCCAGCTTCAAACAGGCGCACGACTCGTCCGGCAGTGTTGCCGATTTTCACCAGCGTGTTCATCGGCGGCTTGACATCGCACAGCACGGCGCAACCGGAGATCGAAAAATCGATCAGGCGCACCATATATTCGCGCCCATCGGTGAGTTTCAGCGTCGTGCGCGGGTTGTTGGGCACAAGGCGCTCATGACGGCGGTCTTCAGGCATGCCGAGCGCATGACGGTTGGCGAGCCAGGTCAGTTGATCGGCAAGGCGCTCGCGTTTGACCTGGGACATGCTCAATTGCAGCGCGAAACCATTATCGAACTGGCGGGCTATTGTGCCTTGCAGGCGGCCGAGTTGATCGATGTAGGCGACGACTTTTTCACCCAGACGACCTTTGACAGGCACGAACAGGGCCAAGCCGCCGGGGGACATATCGAGCGTCTGGCAGGGGAACTCGCGGTAATCCTCGAGCATATAGCGCCCAAGCAGCGCTATTTTCACCCGCTGATGGCGGCGGCGTTCCTGGGGCCGTTCGAGGATCTTGCGAATGGGGATCATGGGCTCATGTGCTTTTTGCGAAACAGGACTACTCCGGGCAAAAAACAGACTAGGATTAGAAAGTTAAAGCGCGCTTAGCGCCGCTTACATCATCCGCCGATCTTGTGATGATTTAATGCCTGTCCACCCTCATAGATAGCAAGATGCCCTCTCGTGCGCAGCTTCTGAGAAGGATAGTGCATGATTTTGCGCGGTTCGTGCTGGGGCTTCAAATTTGCATGGGTGCTATGTTCATTTTTGATAGGTTCGAGCGCGAGGAACCTGTGTGAAATAAGCCGGAAGGGCTGGCTGGGGCGCAGGCCGAGCCATTCGACGCCGGGTTGCAGCGCCATGGAGCCCAGAATCATGCCGTCACGGGTGCTGGTCGGGCGCAGGGGCAGCAGCATGATTTCGAGGCTGGCCGGGGCATAGCCCGATGGATTGGCCGTTGCGCCGATGACGACCGGCAGCAGGCTTTCCGCAACGCCGTAACAGACCTTTTCGACGTCGCGGGCCTGCTGCTCGTCCCAAAGCGTGCGGAATGCGACACCGCGCAGCGGCGCGCCCGCCAGCGCGTCGCAATGGCGCCCCGCCAAAGCCATGATAAATGCGCCGCCCTCTTCACGCCGCAACATGAAGATCGCGCCGATATGCGGGTTCAGCGCGATGGGGTCGATATGCTCGCCCACCGGGGTGGCGCGACCTTTGCGCAGGTCATTCCAATAATTGAACAGAAACTTGCTGGCTGCCTGTCTCATTTTCTTTGCCCCATGTCGGTTTGAACCGGCTTTTTGATCTCGCGCTGCCGCAAAGCGACCTTGGCGCGACTGTGAGCGGATCAGGGGCACAAGCCGTGCCAGCGGGTGCGCGCCAATTCGTTGCTGGAAAGTAAGGTTAATATGTAATGTGGATTGCATGTTCGGCGCATCGAAGGCATAAAGATTTCATGAACGCCGGATGCGGAAATTGATCAAGTTTTTCCGGCTTCAGGAAAGGTATCGCTGGTGCTGCTCTCGCCAGACGATCCTTTGATAAGGCCACGCGTTGAGAGGCATGATGGCGGTTGCTCCCCGCTGGTGCTGGCTCCTCGAGGTCAAGGCATGAAATGTGAAGGGGAGTGTGCGCGTTCGCCGCTCCCCATCCATCTCGCCAACTCAAAGAAACCACCGACCGCCCTTGTGAGTTTTCGCTGGTGCTGCGGCAGTTTTGCTGGCAAGGAACCCCGACGCAACAGCAGAGCATGGCCTTCATTTGTCTGAGCCTCTCATGTCACCGCAAGATCCTCGCGCACCGCGCCAGCACGAACCCGTGTTCAACGTGCCGGGTGTGATCATGGTTGTGATCGCCGTTCTGCTGCTGATTTACGCCGCGGGGCTTTTGCTCTCGAACCAGGGCGAAGCTGATCTGATCAAGCGCTTTGCCTTTGAGCCGGCGCGCCTGACTTACTTCTTTGCACCCGAGACCATGCGCAGCGTCATTGCCGGGCTGCAGACACAAGGCAGGCAGGGCGCCGACCAGGCAGGGCTGGCGCAGTTTCTGATCGGTAGCGGCAGGCTACAGCCCTGGACATTTCTGACCTATGCGTTTTTGCACGGCTCCTGGGTGCATGTCGGCTCCAACTGCCTGTGGTTGCTGGTGTTTGGCGCACCGGTGGCGCGCCGCTTCGGGTCGGTGCGGTTTTTGCTGTTGCTGGCAGTGACGGCGATTGCTGGCGCTTTGATGCATTATGCTTTCAACGCCACCAGCATTGCGCCGGTGATCGGGGCTTCGGCGGCGGTGGCAGGGGCGATGGGCGCCGCGGTGCGCTTCGTGTTTCAGCCCGGTGGCCTGAACCCACAGACCGGGCATGTGCCAGCCCTTACGCTGGGCGAGGTGATGCGCAGCACTTCTGCCCTGTCATTTCTGGTCACCTGGTTCGCGGTCAATCTCGTTACCGGCGTTGGTTCTGGGGCGCTCGCCATATCCTCCGGCCCCATTGCCTGGCAGGCCCATATCGGCGGGTTGCTGGCAGGCTTGCTGTTGTTCAACCTGTTTGATCGCCATGAACCACAGATGCAGCAAAGCCTTGCCAGCGCCACCGAACAGGCGCATCCTGAGCCTTGAGGCGCTACCTCAAACAAGGCAGCGTGAAGGCAGGAGGAAACAATGACAGTCGAACGCATTCTGGCGGTCAAGGGTCATGATGTCGTGACCACGCAGCCGCATCGCACATTGCATGAGGTTAGCTGTCTTCTGGCCGACAAGGGGATTGGCGCGGTCATTGTGGTCGATGCTGAATCCACCATTCTGGGCATCCTGTCCGAACGCGATGTGGTGCGCGCCCTTGCGCAGCGCGGCGCGGAGGCCCTCCAGGAGGCCGTTTCGAAATTCATGACCGCCAAAGTGGCAACCACAACGCGGGCTTCGTCGATACAAGGCGTCATGGAGCAGATGACGGCAGGACGGTTCCGGCATCTGCCGGTGGTCCATCATGGTCGGCTCGAAGGGGTTGTGTCGATTGGTGATTTGGTGAAATATCGCATTGCAGAAATTGAAAGCGAGCACGAAGCGCTGCGTGACTACATCGCGCACGCGTGAAAGGTCGCCGCCGGGGCGCTGTGGAGATCTCGTGACACATGTCCTGCTACGGCGCCAGTCGTGCCTGCCGCTGCCGCCAAGCGCAAAGCTGGCGACCCACGTGAGTTATCAAACGGCGGCTTCCGCCCATCGCAGGCGGTGGCCATGAATCTTCCCGCGCATCCAAGAATCGCCTTTCTTGCGTCTTCGGCACCAGAGGCGCAGGCGGCTTTGGCGAACCTGGTTGCGCATTATCAAAATCATCACCCCGAAAATGCCGATGTCGTCGTGGCGCTCGGGGGAGATGGATTGATGCTCCAGACCCTGCATCGCTTCATGGGGCGGCGCATGCCGATTTTCGGCATGAATCGCGGCTCGGTCGGCTTTTTGATGAATGAATATGCCGAGGGTGATCTGATCGCCCGTCTGCATGCTGCGCGCGCCTCGATCATTCATCCGCTCATGACGCGGGCCTTGCTGCCGGATGGGCAGGTCGAGACGGCGCGGGCGATCAATGAAGTGTCGCTCTTGCGGCAATCCTATCAGGCCGCGAAATTGCGGATTTCGATTGATGGCACGGTGCGCCTCGCTGAATTGGTCGCCGATGGCGTGCTGGTGGCAACACCGGCTGGCTCCACCGCCTATAATCTCTCGGCCAATGGCCCGATTCTGCCGCTGGATGCGCCCTTGCTGGCGCTGACGCCGATTTCGGCGTTTCGGCCGCGTCGTTGGCGCGGCGCGCTACTGGCGCATCGGGCTCGAGTCACCATTGATGTGCTCGAAGCCGACAAGCGGCCGGTGGCCGCGGTGGCGGATCACTTCGAGTTTCGCGATATCGTGCAAGTGGAAGTGGAGATGGATCATGCGACCAGCCTGACGCTGCTGCATGACCCCGGCCACTCGCTCGACGAGCGGATCCTGATGGAGCAATTTGGTTATTGAGGGTGGGTCAAGCGCCCAGCAGCCCGTCATGAACCAATTTTAGCGAGATCACGAACAGAGCTACCATGACGATGCGGTAGAACAGTTTTTGCGGCATGACCTTGGTGAGCCAGAAGCCGGCAAAGGTCGCAGCAATGGCTATCGGGAAAATCCAGATCATCAATTTGATGTTGCCGAAGGAAAGCTGACCCAAGGCCCAGTAAGGCAGGAGCTTTGCGGCATTGATGACGGCAAAGAGCAAGGTGGATGTGCCTGCAAACACCATTTTGTCGAGCTTTTGCGGCACCACATACATCTGGTAGGGCGGCGCACCGGAATGCGAGACAAAGCTGGTGAAGCCAGTGATGATGCCCCAGCCGATGCCGCGCGGCAGGTCGGCTGGCCGCGGCGCGGCGGTCTCGAGGCGGCGCAGCAGATAATTCATGCAAAAAGCAATGCCGATCACGCCGATCAGCAGCGTCACGTAGCGCTCGGGCACATAGCGCGCGGTGGCCCAGCCTAGCGCGACGCCAGCGAGCCCCGCAGGTATCAGGATTGCCAGATTGCGGCGGTCAAACGAACGGTGGTAGGCGATGACGCCGAAAATATCGGTGACATTGTAAAAGGGTAGCAGCAGCCCGGCGGCCATCACGGGCGGCACGACCAATGCCAGAATGGGCACGGCCAACATGCCGATGATCGGAAATCCGCCCTTCGACAGGCCGACGCAAAGCGCCGCCATGGTCGCGGCGAGAAAGAAATGCGCGGGCAGATCGCTCATGGATTGAAGCCTGTCACGCCGACGCTGGGGAGGAGTGTCGCCGTGGCGCTCAAAGCGCCAGAGCCGCCTTCAATTCACGCATTTGATCGAGCTTTTCGCTGGCGAGACGCTTGCTTTCGAGCGTCTTGGCGGCGTCAAGATCAGTCTGCGCAGCGGCGATGTGGGCCTCGATCGCGGCGGTGTTCAGGTCAGCCAGCGGCGTCGCGGTTTCGGCGAGCACGGTCAGGCCGGTTGGTGCGACATCGGCAAAGCCGCCCTTCACGAACAGCTTCTGAACGGCGCCGCCTTCTTCGTTGACGGTGATAATTCCCGGCTTCAGCATGGCCATCAGCGGCGCATGATTGGCAAAAATCGTCATTTCGCCTTCGCTGCTGGCGAGACTGACCGACTGGACAGAACCCGAAAACATCAGTTTTTCCGGTGCGACAATCTCGAAGTGAAAGCTGCTCATAGGTCAAAACCGCCAAATTTCAGGATCGCGCTTCCAGGATTGCTGCTGCAATGCGCACAAAGTGCGGCAAACCTGTTGGCAACGTTTGCGTCTCGTCGCTGCAAAACCGGCAAAAGTCAACCGCGATGTTGTGGGCAATGCCGGAAAGCCGCAGGGTCGCTGCAAGGAATTATGGCGCGATTGCAGCTTGATCTCGTCATGCAGCGCTTCCATATAAGATCATTCATCCCTCCTCCAAACTCAAGGTTCACAAATGCCCACAAGTTTTGCCGCCGGTGCGACGCCGGTGTTTTTGCGCGGTCTGACAGCACTGCTCGCCAATCTCGAAAAGGGCGAAGCTTTTGCAGCAGCGCGCAAGCTCGATGAAGGCCATGTGCTGTCGATGCGGCTCTATCCAGATATGTATCCGCTGACGCGTCAGGTGCAGATTTGCTGCGATTCAGCCAAGAATGGGCTGGCGCGGCTTGCGGGTGTCGAGCCTCGCAAGTTCGAGGATCACGAGACCACCTTTGCGCAGCTCAAGGCGCGCATCACCGACACCATCGCCTATATTCACACGCTCGATGGCGCAGCTATCGAGGCGGGTGCCGACCGTGATGTCGTGCTGACGCTCGGCGGCCAGCCAGTGACGATGAAGGGTGCGGTTTTCCTCAATCATTTCAGCCTGCCGAATTTTTATTTTCATCATGCGGTCGCCTATGGCCTGCTGCGGCATATCGGTGTCGAACTCGGCAAGCGCGATTTCATCGGCGGGCGTCCCACCGCCTGAACAGGAGCAGCCATCATGTCCATTCAACGCATCAATCCTGGCCCGCGCATGAGCGCCGCCGTCGTTCACGGCAACACGGTGTATCTGGCGGGGCAGGTCGCCGATAAAACCGCTGCACATGGCGACGTGACTGCACAGACCGCGGAAATTTTGACGATCATCGACGATCTGCTCGCCAAGGCTGGCAGCGACAAATCCAAAATCCTGTCTGCGACGATTTATCTCGCCGACATCGCCACATTTGCGGCGATGAATGCGGCCTGGGACGGGTGGGTCGCGTCCGGCCACACGCCCGCGCGCGCCACGGTGCAGGCGGCTTTGGCCGCGCCGCATTACAAGGTGGAAATCGCGGTGATTGCCGCCAGATAAGCTGAAGACGAGCCATCAACGAAAAAGGCGCGAACCCCCAAGGTTCGCGCCTTTCCCATGCAAACCATGTTGCGTTGGTGCTTAGCCGGCCTTCTTGCAAGCTTCGCGGAACTTCTTGCGGGCAGCGCCATGCAGCTTCTTGGCATCGGCCTCTTTCGAGCATTTCAGGCCGAGAGCTGACTTCGGCTTGCCGATGGTGGATTTCGCGGGCGCGGCGGCGGGTGCTGCTGCAGCTGCCGGAGCGGCGGCGGGTGCGGCGGGCTTCTTCTTGGCCATGGCCGGAGCAACGGCCACACCAAGTGCGAGAATGGCGGTGGCAATGAAAAGCGGCGCTTTGAATTTCATCGAATAATCCCCTTTGCTGCAATGATCACCGACACACAATGAGCGGTGTCGACAGCCTCTTTAACCGATTCTTCAGGAATTGTCGCCTGTCCCCTTGATAACAAGGTAAACGGCGCGAAGGCCGCCGCCACAAGGCTTGCCAAGTTCTCAAAATCGTATAAACATATCTTTATATCATTATCGGGATGTGTGGATTTGAGCCGCCTACGACTGCCCCTCACTGACATGGTTGGCGTGCTGGAAGCTGCGGGCGAGGCCACGCGCTTGCGCTTGCTGGCATTGCTCGCCGAGGCTGAACTCACCGTCAGCGAACTTATGGTCATTCTTGGCCAGTCACAGCCGCGCGTCTCACGGCATTTGCGGCTTTTGATGGAGGCGGGGCTGGCGCAGCGCCATCGCGAGGGCGCGTGGGCGTTTTTTCGGCTGCGCGACGATGGCCCGGCGGCAACGCTGGCCAAGACCCTGCAAGCCCATCTCGACACGCTTGATCCGGTGATCATGGCTGATCGTCGCCGTCTGGCTGATGCGCGCCGGCAGCGCAGCGAACTCGCCAGCGCCTATTTTGCCCGCCATGCCGCGACTTTCGATGAAATCCGTGCCCTGCATGTCGAAGAAGCGCAAGTCGAGGCGGCGTTGCAGGCGGCAATGGGGCGGCAAGCCTTTGGGTCGCTGCTCGACATCGGCACCGGTACGGGGCGCATGCTGGAACTGTTTGCGCCGCAGGCAACGGCCGCCCTTGGGGTGGATCAATCGCCTGCCATGCTGGCGCTGGCGCGTGCCCGGCTGGCTGGCGCAGCCTTCAAACATGTGCAGTTGCGCCAGGGCGATGTCTATGCTCTGCCGGTGGAAGCTGGCTCGCAGGATCTGGTGATCATCCATCAGGTGCTGCATTATCTCGATGAGCCGGCCCGCGCCCTGCGTGAAGCAGCCCGCGCCATGGCGCCGGGTGGCCGTATGGTGGTGGTCGATTTTGCCCCGCACGAGATCGAGAGCCTGCGGTCGGATCATGCACATCGGCGCCTTGGCTTCGAAAGCGATGAAATCAGCGCCGCCTTGCGAGATGCCGGGCTGGAGGTGCGCAGTGTCAAGTCACTGACGGCGAGGCCGGGCGATGAACGCAAACTGACAGTGCTGATTTTTGTGGCGCGCGACCGGCGTCGCCGTCCTCTCGAAACCCCTTCAAGCGCCAAGGAAACTGCCTGATGCTGCACGCGCCAAACCCTCGCCCGAGCCGCTCGCACAGCGACGACATCAGGGTGTCATTTGAGTTTTTCCCGCCGAAAACGCCGGAAATGGAGACCCAGCTCTGGGAATGTGTCGAACGGCTGGCACCGCTGAATCCATCTTTCGTTTCAGTCACCTATGGCGCTGGCGGTTCGACGCGCGAGCGCACCCACAATACTGTGGCGCGCATGGTGCGCGAGGGCAAGGTGACACCGGCTGCGCATCTGACCTGTGTCGGGGCGACCAAAGACGAGGTTGATGAGGTCGTGCGCGGCTATCACGCCGCGGGGGTGCGTCATATTGTGGCACTGCGCGGTGATCCGCAGGGGGGACTTGGCACGCCTTACACCGCGCATCCGGGGGGCTATGCCCATTCGACCGCGCTGATCGCCGGTGTTCGGGCGCTGGGCGATTTCGAGATCATGGTCTCGGCCTATCCCGAAAAGCACCCTGAATCGCCTTCGCTGGAGGCTGACATCGATGTGTTGGCAGCCAAAGTCGATGCTGGGGCGACGCGTGCCATCACCCAGTTTTTCTTCGATAATGCTCATTATCTGCGGTTTCTCGACAAAGTGCGGGCGCGCGGCATCACCATCCCGATTTTGCCGGGCATCGTGCCGGTGCAGAATTTTCGCCAGACGGCGGGATTTGCGGCCAAAACCGGGGCGAGCGTGCCGACATGGCTGGCGCGCCGCTTCGAGGGGCTGGAAAATGATCCCGCGACGCGCAAGCTGATCGCTGCCGCCGTCGCTGCCGAGCAGGTGCTGGATCTGGTGGATCACGGCGTGCGCGATTTCCATTTCTATACCATGAACCGCGCCGATCTGGTGTTCGCGATCTGCCATTTGCTGGGGGTGCGGGCAGAGGCCCCCGCCGCGTGACCGGGCTGGGCCAGACCGGCCTTGGTGCCCTCAGGTTGAAGCGTCGGCATGCGCCAGCAGCATTTCGAGCTTGGGGGACGGCCGCAGCGTGATGCGCTGCAGCGGCGTGACGCTCTCGCCCTTCGGCATGACGAAGCCGAGATGGCGCATCAGCGTCGCCAGCACGATCACCGCCTCGTGCATGGCAAAGCGCTGGCCGATGCAGACGCGCGGCCCGGCGCCGAACGGAATGAAAGCATAGCGATCAATCTGATCGCGGGCGGGCGGCAAAAACCGCTCAGGGCGGAAATAATCCGGCTCGCTCCACAAGGTGCGGTGGCGATGCACCACATAGGGCGAGATGATCACCGTCGAGCCGGCGGCAATTCTGACACCTAGAACTTCATCGTCTGCCAGCGCCATGCGGCTCAATGTCGGGGCGGGCGGGTAAAGCCGCATCGCCTCTTCGATCACAGCGCGGGTCATGGGCAGATTGTCCAGCCAATCCACGGGCGCGATATTTTCAGCATCGCGTGCTTCACGCGCAACCGCGGTCTGGGCAGCCGGGTGTTTGGCCAGCAAAAACAGCGTCCATGTCAGCGCATTGGCTGTGGTCTCGTGGCCGGCACCAATGAATGTGACGATATTGGCGCCAACTTCCGCCTCGCTGAGGCCGATCCCGGTTTCTGGATCGGCGGCTTCCAGCAAAAGGGTGAGAATATCGCGCGGCACCACCGCGCCCGGCGTGGCGATCAAGCCACGGCGCCTGGCGATGATCTGCTTCACCTTCTCTTCAAAGAAATTTATGGCAGGTTGCGCGCGGAACCGGTTGAAACGCGGAATCCAGTCCGGTGCATTCAGCATATCCAGCGGGCTGATCTTGCCCTGATTCTCAAAATAGCGCGTAAAGGCCTGACCGAATTCCTGTGATGTGCCATCGACAGCGTCGGAAAAAAGCGTGTCGGTGAGGATTTCAAAGGTCACGCGGGTCATTTCGTCGCTGATATTGATGCGCGTCCCCGTCGGAAATGCCAGCAAGCGCGTCACCATGGCCTGCGATTTTGCCTGCATGGCGCCAACGAAGCTCTCGACCGTGCGTGGCGCGAACAAGGGTGCAAGGGTGCGGCGGGCCGCTTTCCAGGATTCGCCTTCCGCCGTCAGCAGGCCGGTGCCCAGCCCCGGCTTCAGAACCCGCAATTGCAAGCGGTCTTTGACATAATTGCTGACATTATCGACCATGACATGGCGGATGCCCTCGGGGCTGGAAACCCCGGTCATCGGCCCCAGCGCGGTTCTGCCGTTGGTGATGGGCTTTTCAAAATTCCAGATGCCCCAGGTCGCGACCGGGTTCTCGCGCAGGGCGGCCATGAAGCCCAATGTGGACAGCGGTTTGGTGCGCGGCAGGGGCGCGGGCGGGCGGTAGGGGCGGGCTGGCGCCTGCGCTGGAAGGATTTCTGCTGACATGATTTCTGCCTTCCTTCGTCCGCCACGCATCATATCATAGGGCGTCAGGGCGGGCTTCGCGAGGATTTAATCATTTCCAGTTTTGGCATGGGACGCAAGGTCACCTGATGCAACGGCGTCACGCTTTCGCCTTTGGCCATGGAAAATCGCAGGCGGCGCAGCATTGTCGCCAGAATGATCACCGCCTCGTGCATGGCGAAATGCTGGCCAATGCACAGGCGTGGCCCGGCACCAAAGGGCATGAAGGCATAGCGGTTGATCGCCTCGCGCGCGCCGGGCAGGAAACGTTCGGGCCGGAACAGGTCGGGCTCAGCCCAGAGTTTGCGATGGCGATGCACGACGTAGGGCGCGATGATGACCAAAGAGCCCGCGGGAACATGATGTTCGCCGATCTTGTCGGCTTCGAGCGCCGTGCGGCTCATGATCGGCGCCGGCGGATAGAGCCGCAGCGATTCTTCAATCACCGCGCGGGTCAGCGGTAGCCGGTTCAGCCATTCGTTTTCGGGCCATTGGTCGATGGGTTCGATCTCGGCCTCGACGGCTTCGCGCATGTGGGGATGTTTCGCCAGCAGAAACAAAGTCCAGGACAGGGCATTGGTGTTGGTTTCATGTCCGGCGCCGATGAAGGTGATGATATTGGCACCAACCTCCTCTTGTGACAGCGTTTCGCCGGTTTCCGAATCCGCCGCCTCCAGCAGCAAGGTGAGAATGTCGCGTGGCAGTTTGCCGCCCGAAGCTTTCAGCCGGTTGCGCTTGTCGACGATGCGCCTGACTTCGTCCGCAAAGAAGTCGATGGTCGGACTGGCCTGCGCGCGCCTTGGTCTGGGGATCCAATCGGGCAGGCGCAGCATGTCCAGCGCGCTCATGCGCCCCTGACTGCCGAAATAGCGGGTGAGGGCTTCGCCATAGGCTTCGGGGCCGGTCTCTATGGCATCTGTAAAGATTGTCTCCGCCAAAATCTCGAAGGTGACGCGGGTCATTTCGTCAAAGACATTGACCCTGGCGCCCTCCGGCAGGGCATCGAGCCGGATCGCCATGTCCTCGGCTCTGCGGCGCATTGCCGCAGTGTAATCATTGATCGCGCGCGGTGTGAACAGCGGTGCCACGGTGCGGCGGGTGCGTTTCCATAAGTCGCCCTGCGAGGTCACCAGACCATCATTCAGGCCGGGCTTCAGCACTTTCAATTGCAGCGGGTCTTTGGGATAATTCGCGACATTGTCGCTCAGCACATGCTTGATGGCAGCCGGAGCGCTGGCGAAGGTCAGATGGCCGAGGATGGTCGAAGCCGAAAAGATTTCCCGCTCAAAATGCCAGATTCCCCAACTGGTGATCGGGTTTTCGCGCAAGGCGGCGATGATCTGCAACGATGATTGCGGCGTGCAGACCGGCCATGGCGCGGGCGGGCGATAGGGCCGCTTGGGCAGCGGCGACATGGCTGATTGCGGCATCGCCCGCGGCTCCTCCAGACAAGGCAGGTCAAGAGCCGCATATTAGAAATAACTAATCTAAAATTGCAACGACTATTTGCACAGCGCGCTTTTCAAGCCGCCAGATCGGCCACCACCGAATCAAGCACGGGAAAGCCCTCATTGGTGACGCGGATGCGCCCCTGTGCGGTCATTTCGATCATGCCGTCGGCGACCAGGGATGATATGCGCGAGCCGCTCAGCGGGCGTCCGGCAATCGCCTCGAAGCGCTTGGGCTCAATGCCTTCCGTCAGGCGCAGGCCCATCAGCAAAAATTCGTCACCCTGCTCACTGGCATTGAGCAGATCATCCTCAACCAGACCATTACCGTCGCTCTCGACCACGGTCAGCCACATTTCGGGATGGCGCTCGCTGGCCTGGGCCTTGCGGCCTTTTGGGGTGATGATCCGGCCATGGGCACCGGGGCCGACGCCGGCATATTCACCATAGCGCCAATAGGTGAGATTATGGCGGCTTTCCGCGCCTTTGCGGGCGTGATTGGAAACCTCGTAAGCCGGCATTGCTGCGGCATTGGTGAGTTCCTGCGTCACATCCCAGAGGTCACGACCCGTGTCGGGATCCGGCATTTTCAACTTGCCGGCATTGAAGAGCCGCTCAAACATGGTCTCGGGCTCGATTGTCAGTTGATAGAGCGAGAGATGTTCGGGAGCGCGCGCCAGCGCTTCTTTCAGTTCGGCCCGCCAGGCCTGCGGCGTTTGATTCGGGCGGGCGTAAATCAGATCGAACGAGGCGCGCTCAAATATCGAGGTGGCGGTAGTGACCGCCGCCATGGCCTCGGCAACGCTGTGCAGGCGGCCAAGGGCCTTCAGATCAGCATCATTGAGCGCCTGCACACCGAGCGAGACGCGATTGACGCCCGCCGCGCGGTAGCCACGAAACCGATCAGCCTCAACACTGGTGGGGTTGGCTTCGAGCGTGATCTCGGCGCCGGGAGTTACGCTCCAGTGCTTGCCGATGGCGTCAAGAATGGCAGCAACTGTCGAAGGTTGCATCAATGACGGGGTGCCGCCGCCAAAAAATACCGAGGACACGACGCGCCCCGGCGTGAGGCGGGCGCGATGCGCCAACTCGGTCTCGAAGGCCGCAATATAACGGGCCTCGTCCACGGGCTTGGCGCGCACGTGGCTGTTGAAATCGCAATAGGGGCATTTCGAAAGACAGAACGGCCAATGCACATAAATGCCAAAGCCGGGGTCGAATCGATCAGGAACAGCGCTCGCCATGACGGCCCTTATGGCACGAGCCAAGGCGCGAGGGTAGGGGGTCTTGATGTGGCGCCACCATATTCCCACGGGGAAATTCTGGCTGTCATAATACGCATCCGCGCCGCTTTTGCCGTGTCGGCAGTGGCAGAAATTTTGCTGCCTGCAAGCGCTTGTGCACGCGTATCTTTGCAGCTATAAGCGCGCATCCCAGCGTTATGCGCTGGCTTGTGGGGCCATAGCTCAGTTGGTAGAGCGCTTCGATGGCATTGAAGAGGTCGTCGGTTCGATTCCGTCTGGCTCCACCAAGTTTCCAACTTGCAACCCTCTTTTACCAGCCTCGCGATGGTGCGGCGGCATGGCTGCGGCCGGTCGGCTGGCGGCGGTGATGGGGCTAAAATTTCAGCGTGGCCTCGTTATGTGCACCTGAGGCTCGGTCTGGCGTTTTGCGGGCGGGGCCGGGCTGGCAGGGATTGCGGCTGGCCCCGCGCCAGAATCGTGGTCACAGGCCGGACAAGCGCGACATCTCGTCAGTGGCTCAGTCCGGCGCGATCAGCGTCAAACAGCCCCTGGCGAGGTCGATGCTCGGCACGCAGGCTTTGGTGAAGGGAAAGAGTTCGGTCTCGCCGCCTTCCCGAGGTTTGACTTCGATAATGTCACCGGCGCCATGGTTCATGACACCGACGACGGCGCCGATATCGCGGCCCTCGGCATCAATCACCCGCAAACCGATCATATCTGCCAGATAAAATTCATCTTCGTCGTCCGGTTCCGGCAATTGCGTGCGGGCAATCGTCAGCGTGCCATGGCGCAGGCCAGCCGCCTGCTCGCGGGTGGTTATGCCTTCAAACTCGACGATATAGGCGTTATCACGCTCTTGGCGCAGCTTCTTGACGCGCATCACCCGGCTGCTGTCATCGAGAAACAATGGCGAAAATTCGGCAAAGCCGCCCGGCGCGGCGGTGTGCGAATTGACCCGCACCTGGCCGCGCACGCCCACCGGGGCACCAATGGTGGCGACTGTAATGCGCTTTGTCGTCACGATTTGCGGCGCAGACGCACCAGCACTTCGACCCGGGCGATCTCAAGGCCCTCGGGAGCCGCAGTCAATTGCGTCAGATCGATATTCGCGGCGGGGATGTCCATCAAGACACCGGTATCCTCGATCAGGAAGTGGTGGTGGTTGGTTACGTTAGTGTCGAACCTGGCCTTGCCGCCATCCACGGCAATCTCGCGCAGCAGCCCCGCCTGAGTGAACTGGTGCAGGGTGTTGTAGACGGTCGCAAGCGAGATATTGGCGCGTGCCTTGCCCGCCTCCTCATAGAGCTTTTCGGCAGTGACATGCCGATCGCCGCGCCCGAACAACAACCATCCGAGGGCAACGCGCTGGCGCGTCGGACGCAATCCGGCGCGACGCAATTTCGAGCGCAATTCATGCACGGGGCATCCTTGCAGGGGTTTTGTCGCCCCGGCGGCTTTCATGCCAGCCTCTGCATCCACAACCGTCAAGCCTGCTGCCATGTTCCTGGTCCAAATCATCATCTGTGAAATGACAGAATAGCGAATATCCGGCGCCGGTTCAATCATCACAGTGCCGCAGGGCAAAATCGGCTTGAATCATGCACGCGGGCAGGGCATGGTTGAGGCTGAACCTTTGGTGTGAGAACCTCCCCATGGCGACGCGAACGAAATTTCTGGTTGCAGGCGTGCTGTGCTTGAGCGGCCTTGCGGCGATGACGATGGCGGTCGCAGCACGCCCGGTGCTGCCGGCCGAACAGCGCGACCGGCCCTATACCGGCATTTTGCCCTCCTGTGCCGATGCCGATGTGCTCGCCACCATTTCCAGCCGCTTCCAGCAAAAGGAAAGCGAATATTGGAACTCCGACCGGCACATCATCGGTTTCAGCCATATGCACCAAGCGGGTTTCCGCACCAATGGCGCGGATTATATTCCGCGTCGCTATTGCACGGCATGGGCGCAGATCGACAATGAGCGCCCGCACCATCATCATCTGGTGGTCTATTCGATCGGCGAGGGCCTTGGCTGGCTTGGATACAATTATGGGGTGGAGTGGTGCGTCACGGGTTATGATCGCAATCATGCCTATGCGCCATGGTGTCATGCCGCCCGCCATTGAGGGTGGTTTTTGATGGGGGATCGGGGACATGACACGCAGTAAAACCATGGCCGCGCTGGCTCTGGCGGCGGTGCTCGGGGCCGCGACATCGCAGTTCAGCGCGGCGCAGGTGCTCAAATTTCTGCACCGCGGCACGCCGGCGACGGCGCAATCAGCAGCGTCCTCGGCAACGGCGACGCCCGCTCGCGGTTCGTCGATAGCCCCCGGCGCGTTTGATTTCTATCTCATGGCGCTGTCGTGGTCGCCGGGGTTCTGCGATGGCAATCCCTCCGGCAAGGGCCGCAAGCAATGCGCGGTCGGGGCGCGTCTGGGGTTTGTGCTGCACGGTCTGTGGCCACAAAACGAGCGCGGCTATCCGTCGAGCTGCGGTGGTTCACGCTCGGTTTCGAAGGCGGCGCTCGACGAGACGGTCGGCGTCTATCCCGCCAAGGGGCTCGCGCGCTATGAATGGCGCAAGCACGGCACCTGCACCGGCCTCAGCCCGTCGGCCTATTTTGCGGCGGCGGCGCGGGCCTTTCACGCCGTCACCATCCCTGATGTCTTCAAGGCCCCCGTTGCCAGCCAGACCATGGCCCCGCTCGACATCATGCGGGCCTTCACCAAGGTCAATCCGGGGATTCGACCCGGCATGATGGCCGTTGTGTGCCGCAAGGGTGAATTGCAGGAAGTGCGCTTGTGCCTGACCAAGGATTTGCGCAGCTACCGAGCCTGCAATCAGGTGATGCAGCGCTCATGCCACGCCGCCACCCTCAAAATTCCGGCGGAGCGCTGATGTCGCGTCACCAAAGCACACCATGAATTACCGGCATGAATTTCACGCCGGCAATTTTGCCGATGTATTCAAGCACATCCTCCTGACCCGGATTCTGGCCTATCTCATGCGCAAGGATGCGCCTGCGGTCTATATTGATACGCATTCAGGGGCGGGGCTCTATGATCTTGCGGGCGAAGCGGCCAAGGCCACAAAAGAGGCGCTGGCCGGTGTGGGGCGCCTGAAGCCGCCGTTTCCACCGCTCGTGGAGGAACTTGTGGCCGATTGGGCGCGGCTCGCGGGTGTCGATGCCAAACTCGCCATGCCTGCAACCTATCCCGGATCGCCGCTGATCGCGCAACAATTGCTGCGCGCGCAGGATCGCATCTGCCTCGTGGAAAAGCACCATGGCGCGGCAGGGTCGTTGCGCATCGCCTGTGGTCGCGACCGGCGGCTCAAGCTTTTTGAAGCCGATGGCTATGCGACCCTGAAAGCGCTGGTGCCGCCACCCGAACGGCGCGGACTGGTGCTGATCGATCCGCCGTTTGAAGCTTCAAGTGAATTTGCCGATTTGCGCCTTGCGCTGGATGAGGCGCTCAAGCGCTGGCCGCAGGGGACTTTTGCCATCTGGTATCCGGTGAAAGATCAGGAACCCGAGCGACTGGTTGCGCATCTGGCGGCCATGCGGCGCGAAAAGGTCCTGCGGCTTGAACTCGACATCGACAGCCCGACGCCGGGTGCCTTGTCGGCTTGCGGCATGATCGTCATCAATGCGCCGTTCGTGCTCGCAGCAGAAGCGCGGCGCCTGCTGCCCTGGCTCGCCCAGACCATGCGTCAAGGTGATAATCCACGCTGGCGGGTTGATGAGGTGCGGGCGGGTTAGGGTGCCGGGCCGCTTGCAGAGGCGGCCGGAGACAGGTCAATCCTGCGCAAAATAGGCTGTGAGCACGCGCTCGTAAATTCTGGTCAAGGTCGCAAGATCCTGTTCTGGCACGCGTTCGTCGATGGCGTGCATGGTGTCGCCGACGAGGCCGAATTCCACCACGGGGCAGGCCTTGATGATGAAGCGCGCATCCGAGGTGCCACCCGTCGTCGACAGCTTTGGCTCAAGCCCCGTTTCGGCGGCAACAGCCTTGGCAAACAGCGCGGTGAACGGGCCGGGCTTGGTCAGAAAGGCCGAGGCATTGCTGTCATGGAAGGTCAGCTTGCAGGCGGAATCGGCACCGGCGACACGGCGCCGAAGTTCATCAGCCAGACTTGCATGCGTCCACAGATCATTGAAGCGGATGTTGAAGCGCGCCTGCGCCTTGGCGGGGATGACATTATGGGCAGGATTGCCGACATCAACCGTGGTGAATTCGAGATTCGAGGCATCAAAAGCCGCGGTTCCGTGGTCGAGCGGTGTTGCCAACAGCGCCGCCATGGCACGCAGCAGATGCGGAATCGGATTGCTCGCCAGATGCGGATAGGCAACGTGGCCCTGACGGCCCTCGGCCACCAGTTCGCCAGTCAGCGAACCGCGCCTGCCGATCTTGATCATCTCGCCCATGATGCGCGGGTTGGTGGGTTCGCCGAGAATGCACTGGTCGAAGACTTCGCCACGCGCCAGTGCCCAGTCCAGCAGCTTTGTTGTGCCGTTGATCGCCGGGCCTTCTTCATCGCCGGTGATCAGAAAGCTCACGGCGCCGTTCGGTGCGCCATGCTTGGCTAGAAACTGCGCCACGGCGGCGATGGCGGCGGCAACGCCGCCTTTCATGTCAACCGCGCCGCGTCCCCAGATATGTCCGTCTGCCGCCACGCCCCCGAAGGGCGGATGCGTCCAGGCCTCCAGCGCTCCTGGCGGCACCACATCGGTATGTCCGGCAAACAGCAAATGCGGTGCACCGGTGCCGAGCTTGGCATAAAGATTGGCAATGTCGGGCGTGCCGGGGGCACTGAAGGTGACGCGATGCGTGGTGAAGCCCAAGTGCCGCAGATGGCGCTCAACCACCGCCAGGGCGCCGGCATCCTGCGGCGTCACCGAGGGGCAGGCGATCAACTCACTCAAAATTCTGGCCGGATCCTGCATCAGCGACCTGCCATTTTGTCGGATTTGATGCCGAGATCGTAAATGATGAACAAGATGACGGCGGCGAGTGTGCCGTCCGCCAGCCACAGCGTCCAGAGCGGCATTTCATCGCTCATGCGCGGTTGCAACCAGTTGACGGCCGAAACCACCAGCACGGTGAAGGGCAGCAGCCCGCCAAGCCCGGTCGGCTGGCGCAGCGCCCGCAAGCGCTTCATGCTCAGGAAAGTGTGGCTGATGGCGATCAGCATCGCGACAATGCCGTAAATCAGCAAATAAAAATAGGTGAGCAGTTGCAGGATCGATTGCATCTGCGTGCTCAGGACATGACTATGGGAGGCGTGCAGCGGGTCGGGCGCAATCATCAGCCAGATCAGGCTCAGCACCAGCAGCAGGCCGGCCAGCGGCCAAGTGCCGGCCCACCAGAGCGATTGCGAAATCTCGCCCTTGTCCTCGCGATACAGAAAATGGAAACTCTTGCCCTGAAACATCGTGCTCAATCGCGTAGCAGTTCGTTGATCGCCGTCTTGCTGCGGGTCTGGGCGTCCACGGTTTTGACGATGACCGCGCAATAGAGCGAGGGGCCGGGGGTGCCATCGGGAAATGGTTTGCCGGGCAGATTGCCAGACACCACCACGGAGAAGGGCGGCACATAACCGACATGCACCTTGCCGGTCGCCCGATCGACGATCTTGGTCGAAGCTGAAATGAACACGCCCATGGCCAGAACCGAGCCTTCGCCGACCACCACGCCTTCCACCACTTCCGAGCGTGCGCCAATGAAGCAATTATCTTCAATGATGGTTGGATTGGCCTGCAGGGGTTCGAGCACGCCGCCAATGCCGACGCCGCCCGAAAGATGCACATTCTTGCCGATCTGGGCGCAGGAGCCAACTGTCACCCAGGTGTCAACCATGGTGCCAGTGTCAACATAGGCCCCGAGATTCACGAATGACGGCATCAGCACCACATTGGGCGCAATGAAGGCCGAACGACGCACGATGCAATTCGGCACCGAGCGGAAATTCGCGGCGGCGTGCTCCTTGGCGCCCCAATCGTCAAATTTCGAGGGCACCTTGTCCCACCAGCTTGCGCCACCGGGCGCACCGCTGATCAACGCCATGTCATTGAGCCGGAACGACAGCAGCACGGCCTTTTTCAGCCATTGGTTGACCTGCCAGCTTTTCGGGCCGGTCTCGCCGACGATTTTCTGGGCAACGCGCATCTGTCCGCTGTCAAGCAGTTCCAGTGCCTTGTTCACGCCATCGCGCACATCGCCCATGGTGGCGGCGCTGATTGTGGCACGGTCTTCAAAAGCCTGTTCAATCAGGGTCTGCAAGGCGGAATGGGGCATGGCGTTGTCGTCTCTGGGGCAGGTTAAAGCAAGCTGGCGAGATGTGCGGTGCTGTGAGGGCAATGTCAAGGCGAGCGCAGCCGCGCGAATCCGCGGCAAAGGGCGCGAGGTCTCGCCGGATTGATGGCCTTGGACGGTGTGGCTTTGGCCCCGCAGGTTGGCGCTGCCGCTCCCTTGCGGGGCGCGATTGCGGCGGGCAGGTCGCGGCGGCCAGCGCCTCTTGTACCGCGACAAATGGGCTTTTGCCCCTAAAGGGCATAACAACACGCTGGAATTGTGTGCCCTCGACCTGCTTATCATCTTTACAAGCACCCGCTTGCCGCCGCTCCCGCTCTTTCTGCAAGGCGCTGCCGATGATGACGTTATGGCTGGCGCGGCTTCGGCGTCGGGCGCTGCTTTTGCGGGCATTATGCCGCAGCAGCGCGATGAACCTTTGGCCGATATCAGCCGCCCGAATTTGCCATTTATGTTTGGCAGCCGTGCCCCTGATAAAACCGCGTTGCCGAGCGAGATATTGTGTCATGGTGCCTGCTGTGAGCCCAATAGGCCGCAGACCCGAATCGAAGCGGAGATTCAGCAGATGCCCGCCGAAGTCTTCGGTTTCGACACGCAATTTGCACAGAACAAGGCAAGCCGCATGACACATGCCCCCGATGCTCAGGACGCCAGCTCCATGCCGCAGACGCCGCTGCGCGCGGCCATCACCGCCGCGACCCGCTGCCCCGAGCCGCAGTGCCTGCCGCCGCTGATCGCGCAAGCGCGTCTGACGGGAGAAGAGGCGGCGCAGGTGCGCCGGATGACCCTTGATCTGGTGCGCCGCCTGCGCAGCAGCAAGCGTGGTGGTGGCATCGAGGGGCTGATCCACGAATATGCGCTGTCCTCTGATGAGGGTGTGGCACTGATGTGTCTGGCCGAAGCGCTGCTGCGCATTCCCGATGCCGCGACGCGTGATGCGCTGATCCGCGACAAATTGAGCGCGGGCGATTGGCGCGCCCATGTCGGGCAAAGTCCGTCTTTGTTCGTCAATGCCGCGACCTGGGGGCTGGTGCTGACGGGCAAGCTGGTAGCCACCACCAGCGAGAAGGGGCTTGCCACGGCGCTGGCGCGGCTGATCGGGCGCGGTGGCGAACCGCTGATCAGGGTCGGCGTCGATATGGCCATGCGGATGATGGGCGAGCAATTCGTCAAGGGCCGCACCATTGAAGAAGCCCTGTTGCGCAGTCGCGCCCAGCAAGCCCGGGGCTTCAGCTTTTCTTATGACATGCTGGGTGAAGCTGCAATGACAGCGCATGATGCCGCGCGCTATTTCAAGGATTATCAGGACGCCATAGCGGCGATCGGGGCGGCGGCGGGCAAGGCCGGGCCTTATGCCGGGCCGGGCATTTCGATCAAGCTGTCGGCGCTGCATCCGCGCTATTGCCGGGCGCAGAAACGCCGGGTGATGACCGAGTTGCTGCCGAACATCAGGAAGCTGGCACTTCAGGCGAAGGGCTTTGATATTGGATTCAACATCGATGCCGAAGAGTCTGAAAGACTTGAGCTTTCGCTCGATCTTCTGGAGGCGTTGAGCCTTGATCCCGATCTCGCCGGATGGCACGGTCTCGGCTTTGTCGTGCAAGCCTATGGCCGCCGGTGCAGTCTGGTGATCGACTGGCTGATTGATCTTGCTGCGCGTTCCGGCCGCAGACTCATGGTGCGCTTGGTGAAGGGCGCTTATTGGGATAGCGAAATCAAGAAAGCTCAGGTTGAGGGCCATGTTGATTTTCCGGTGTTCACCCGCAAGGTGCATACGGACGTTGCGTGGTTTGCCTGCGCCCGCAAATTGCTGGCGGCGCCACTACAGATTTATCCGCAATTTGCCACTCACAATGCCCAGTCCCTCGCCAGCGTTCTGATTGCCGCCGGGCCAGAATGGCATGAGGGGCGCTACGAATTTCAATGCCTGCATGGCATGGGCGAGGCCTTGTATGAGCAGGTGGTGGGCAGCGCGCAGCTCAATCGCCCCTGCCGCATCTATGCTCCCGTCGGCTCGCATGAGACGCTGCTGGCCTATCTGGTGCGGCGGTTGCTGGAGAACGGTGCCAATTCGTCCTTCGTCAACCGCCTGCAAGACACGGCGATTTCCGAAGAGCAACTGGCGGCGGACCCGGTGACTTTGGCGCAGGCGATCACGCCCATCGGGGCTCCCGATTCACGCATCATCCCGCCGCTGGCGCTGTTTGGCCCGGCGCGGCAAAATGCGCGCGGCAGCGATCTCACCGACGAAAACCGCCTTGCCGAAGTTCATGCGGTTCTGACCAATGCGGCAGATGCGTCGACCACTATCGCAGCGCAGGGGCAGGGCGAAGGCCGCGTGATCGCCAATCCGGCCTATCGCGGACGGGTGCTCGGCCACGTGCACGATGCTGATGGCGACGAGGTGGCGCGAATTGTCGATGCGGCGGCTCGGGCCGCGCCGGCCTGGGCTGATCTTGGCACGCTGGCGCGCGCTGAAATCCTCAATTGGGCTGCCGCGCAACTGGAAGCGCGGCGCGATGAATTCGCGCAACTGATCATCGCCGAGGCCGGGCGCACATTGCCGAACGCCTTGGCCGAAGTGCGCGAGGCGGTCGATTTCCTGCGCTATTACAGCAGCGAGGCGGAGCGCTGGCTGGTGGGGCGCACGCCGCCGCAAGGGGTGATGGCCTGCATCAGCCCGTGGAATTTCCCGCTGGCGATTTTCGTCGGCCAGATCGCGGCGGCGCTGGTTGCGGGCCATGGTGTCGTTGCCAAGCCCGCCGAGCAGACGCCGCTGGTCGCCGGTGCCGCCGTAGCGCTGCTGCATGATGCCGGTGTGCCGCGCGCGGTGCTCGCAATCGTGCCGGGCGATGGGCGCACGGGTGCCGCTCTGGTGGCGGACCCGGCGGTGCAGGGGGTGATATTCACCGGCTCGACCCCGGTGGCGCGGGCGATTGCCGGGGCTTTGGGGGATCGGCTGGATGCGGGCGGAAAGCCGGTGCCGCTGATTGCCGAAACCGGCGGCATCAATGCCATGATCGTCGATTCTTCGGCGCTGACCGAACAGGTGGTTCAGGATGTGCTGGTTTCGGCCTTTGATTCTGCTGGGCAGCGGTGTTCGGCCTTGCGGTTGCTGTGCGTGCAGAATGACGCGGCCGAGACGACGCTGAACATGCTCAAGGGCGCGATGGCGGAACTGCGGCTTGGCGATCCGGCAGAGCTTGCAACCGATATCGGGCCGGTGATCGACGCCGAAGCCAAGGCCGGTATCATCGCGCATATCAACGCGATGCGGGCCCGGGGCTTTCAGGTGACGCAGGCCCCGATGGCAGTGCCAAAGGAAGGGTATTTCATCGCGCCAACCCTGATCGAGATAGGATCAAGCGATGATCTTGCAGCCGAGGTTTTTGGACCAGTGCTGCATGTCCTGCGCTACAGTCGCGAGGCGCTGCCCGACCTGATCGACAAGCTCAATGCCAAGGATTTTGGCCTGACCTTCGGTCTGCATACCAGGCTCGATGAAACCATCGCGGAAATCTGCGGGCGGGTGAAAGCTGGCAATCTTTATATCAACCGCAACATGATCGGTGCGAATGTCGGTGTGCAACCCTTCGGTGGGTCGAGGCTTTCCGGCACGGGGCCAAAGGCCGGCGGGCCGCTCTACCTCGCGCGGCTCATGGGCGGGCAGGCCAGCGATGCCTTGGCCGGGCTTGCGGGCGGGCATGTCGGGCCCGGCTTTGAGGCCTATCGCAACTGGCTTGTCGCGCGCGGGCAGGGCGGGCTGGTTGAAGCTTTGCTCGCACGCGCGCCACAATGCCCGCTGGAGCGTCATGCCGAGTTTGCTGGCCCGGCTGGTGAGCGCAATCTCTATCGGTTGGTGCCGCGCGGCCTCATTCATGTGACGGCTGACGACGAGCAGGCTTTGTTGAAGCTCGTGGGCATGGCGCTGCTGACAGGCAATCAGGCAGTGGTGGAACCGCGTGGTATCTGGTCTGGCATGAGCGCGAGCCTTGCGGCGCAGATCACGATCGCGTCTGAGCCGCTGGCGGCACCGGATCTGGCAGGCGTGCTGCTGGCGGGTTCGTTGGAGGTCAGACGGGCGCTGGTGCGCAGGCTGGCGCAGCGCCAAGGCCCGATCATCCCGCTCCTTGGTGAAGATGATTTCGAGCGGCTATGTCAGGAACAATCGATTTGCACCAACACCGCCGCCGCCGGGGGCAACGCTGCATTATTGGCCTT
>JAJZGX010000035.1 GCA_021804825.1 Pseudomonadota bacterium
CAAAGGTTATGCCATCAACCTCGATGGCACGCGCTTTCTGCTCGAAGCCATTAGGGCGCGCGGTGGCCATTATGTGCCAAAATTCATCTTCACCTCGTCGATTGCGGTGTTCGGCCCGCCCTTTCCCGAGGCCATTGACGACGATTTCCGCGTCACGCCAACCACAAGCTATGGCACGCAAAAAGCCATCGATGAATTGCTGCTGGCAGATTTTTCCCGCAAGGGCTTTGTCGATGGCATCGGCTTGCGGCTGCCGACGATCTGTGTGCGTCCGGGCAAGCCCAATCTTGCGGCTTCAGGCTTTTTCTCCGGCATCATTCGCGAGCCGCTGGCCGGCCTGCCGGCTGTGCTGCCGGTGAGTGTCGACGTGCGCCATTGGCACGCCTCGCCGCGCGCCGCGCTGGGCTTCCTGCTGCATGCGGCAAGCTTGCCCAAGGGCGCGCTTGGCACGAGGGTGAACCTGACCCTGCCCGGCCTGTCGGTAACCGTCGCCGAGCAACTCGAAGCCCTGCGTGAGGTTGCAGGGGCTTCGGCGCTCAGTCTGGTGCGGACGGAGCCGGATGCCGCTATCGCCAAAATCGTCAGCGGCTGGCCGCAGAATTTCATCCCCGCCCGCGCTCTGGCCCTGGGTTTCAAGGCCGAAAGCTCATTCGCCGAGATCATCCAGGCGCATATCGAGGACGAAATGCGCGGCGCGGCGCGCTGAGCCAAGCGTCACCGCCCCACGCGCATGCCTGATGATTTCAGGATTTAACCTGGGCGGCGGTCTGGCCGAACAGCACCTTCTTGGCATCGTCGGTCATTTCGCGCGGTGCGCTGATGGCCGCGCCGATTTCATAGGCGCGCACGGTTGCCGGGCGTTGCCGAATGGCTTCAAACCAACGCTTCAGATGCGGGAAATCATCAATGTTCTGTTCCTGACGCTTCCACGGCACGATCCATGGATAGGCGGCCATGTCGGCGATGGAATAGGTTCCGGCCACAAAATCGCGGGTGGCGAGTTGTCGGTCCAACACGCCATAAAGCCGGTTGGTTTCATTGACGTAGCGTTTGATCGCATAGTCGAGCTTTTCGGGCGCGTAAATGTTGAAATGGTGATTCTGCCCGGCCATCGGCCCAAGCCCGCCCATTTGCCAGAACAGCCATTCCAGAGCCTGAAAACGCCCGCGCAGGTCATGCGGCAGGAACTTCCCCGTCTTTTCTGCCAGATAAAGCAGAATCGCGCCGGATTCGAACACGGACACAGGAGCACCGCCACCCGCCGGGTCGTGGTCAACAATCGCCGGCATGCGGTTGTTGGGGGCGATTTTGAGAAAATCTGGCTGAAACTGCTCGCCCTTGCCGATATTGACCGGGAAAATCTTGTAAGGCAGGCCGGTTTCTTCGAGAAACATCGTGATCTTGTGGCCGTTGGGGGTTGGCCAATAATGAAGGTCGATCATAGCTGCTCCTTGCAACGAAAACGGGCTTGAACTTTCAGCTTGGGCTTTTGACGCGGGTGGCTTCAAAGGCCGGAACTTCAGCGGCGAAGCGATCCAGCCAGGTCACCAGCCCCGGATATTGCGCCCGCCAGCGGCCCTCGAAGCGCAGATCAAGATAGCCAAGGGCGCTGGCCAGCGCCACCGATGCGATGTCGCGGCGCCCGACGGGGGCCTGCTCGGCCATGGCTTGCAGCGCGCGCTGGATTTTGCCGGCTTGTTGATCAAGCCATCTGGCGCTGCGCATCGGCTCTTCGCGCAACACCATTTCATAGCGCGTCACGACGGCGGCATCCATCAAGCCATCGCACAGTGCCTGAAACGTCAGCGCACGCAAGCGGGCTTCGGGCTCGCGCGGGATCAGGACATTGCCGCCCGCCTGCATGTCGAGCCATTCGATGATGACGCGGCTGTCATAAATCGCGGTGCCATCGTCCAAAACCAGGCAAGGAATTTTGCCCAGCGGGTTTTGCTTGCGCAGACTGTCGTTAGCGTCATTGGTGTCGGCGGGCACAATCGTGAAGGCATCGGCTATGCCAGCGACGGCAGCCGCCATGATCACTTTGCGGGCAAAGGGCGATGGCGGTGAGGAACGCAATGTGGGCATGAGATTTCCAGGACAGGTGCATTACGGCGCAGGCTCGCGCCTTCGTGGCGTGAGCGCAATGGCATAGACCGAGGTCAACGATTTCTCAATCACGCAAAGCGACAGCCATTGCTTGCAATTATGCAGTGATGGCGCGCATCAGTGGCGAAAAACCGTTCAGACCAAGGCGCCGTGGCAATGTTTGAATTTCTTGCCCGAGCCACAGGGGCAAGGCTCGTTGCGACCGACGCGGCCCCAGCTTTCCGGTTCGCTGGCGATGCGCTGCTGCGCCGCCCGTTCAGGCGTGGCGGCAAAGGCACCGGCTGCAATGCGGGCGTTGATGGCGGCGATTGACGTCTCGTCCTCGCCGGTCAGCGGATCGAAATGTGACGCCTGCATCGGCGGCATGGTCAAACGCTGCTGGGCCTCCATCTCTTCCTGCGACATCAATTCAACGTGCATCAACTGCTGGGTCGAGGTCTCGCCGAGCTTGATGATCAGGTCATTGAACAGGTTGAAGGCTTCCGACTTGTATTCGTTGAGCGGGTCGCGCTGGGCCTGCGCACGCCATCCGATGACCTGGCGCAGATGTTCGAGCGTCACCAGATGCTCGCGCCACAGATTGTCCAGCGCCTGCAGCACCACCTGCTTTTCGACATAGCGCATGATTTCGGGCGTATTTTTCTCGACCCGCGCCGCATAGGCCTGATCAACCGCCTTGTTCAGGTGCTCGCGCATGCCTTCGTCGTCGATGCCTTCCTCTTTGGCCCATTGCGCCGCCTCTGCGGCATCGGCATCGCTGAAATTGAACAGTTCACGAAGGTCGTCCTGCAAGCCGGCAATATCCCATGTCTCCGGATAGGCGTCGTGCGGAATATGTTTGGCGACAAGGTCGTCGATCAGGCCGGCGCGCATATGGCCGACGGTTTCTTCCAAACTTTCATTGGCCATCATGTCGCGGCGCTGTTCAAACACCACTTTGCGCTGCACATTCATGACGTCATCATATTTGATGACGTTCTTGCGCATGTCGAAATTGCGCGCCTCGACCTTTTGCTGGGATTTTTCGACCGCCTTGTTGACCATGTTGGAGACGAGAGCTTCGTCCTCCTTCATGCCGACGCGCTGCATCAGGGTCGCCATGCCCTCGCCGCCGAAGATGCGCATCAGGTCATCTTCCATCGAAAGGAAGAATTTCGAGCGCCCGGCATCGCCCTGGCGCCCAGAGCGACCCCGCAACTGATTGTCGATGCGGCGGCTTTCGTGCCGCTCGGTGCCGATAATATAGAGGCCCCCGGCTTCACGCGCCTGCACCTTGAAACGCTCGACTTCAGCGCGGATTTCGGCTTCCCGCTCGGTGCGCGCATCGCCCTCAAGCCCGGCACATTCATGCGCGACCCGCATCTCGACATTGCCGCCAAGCTGAATGTCGGTGCCACGTCCCGCCATGTTGGTGGCGACCGTCACCGCACCGGGAACCCCGGCTTCGGCAACGATGAAGGCTTCCTGCTCGTGGAAGCGGGCGTTGAGCACGGCAAACATTTTCGAGGTGCGGCCATTGCGGGCCGCCTCATAAAGCTTGGGCAAGGCATCGGTGCCGGAAAAATCAATCTGGCTATAGCCCTGTTCAACCAGAACATCAGCGAGTTCTTCTGATTTCTCAATTGACGTCGTGCCGACCAAAATGGGTTGCAGGCGCGCATTGGCGTCCGCGATTTCGCGCACGATGGCGCGCAGCTTTTCCTTGTTGGTGCGATAGACTTCATCCGTTTCATCAACACGCTTCACCGGCGCGTTGGTGGGGATTTCGACGACATCGAGTTCGTAGATTTCCGCAAATTCGTTGGCCTCGGTCGAGGCCGTGCCGGTCATGCCTGCGAGCTTTTCATAGAGGCGGAAAAAATTCTGGAAAGTAATCGACGCCAGCGTGACGTTTTCGGGCTGCACCGTGACGCGCTCCTTGGCTTCGAGCGCCTGATGCAAACCCTCCGAATAGCGCCGCCCCGGCATCATGCGGCCGGAAAACTCGTCGATGATCACCACTTCGTCGTTGCGAACGATGTAATCCTTATCGCGCTGGAACAAGGCGTGGGCACGCAAGGCCTGATTGACGTGATGCACCAGCGACACGTTATGGGCTTCATAAAGCGAGCCTTCGGTGAGAATGCCCTTCTCGCGCAGCAGCGCCTCGATATGCTCGTTGCCGGCCTCGGTCAGGTTGACGGTGCGCTGCTTTTCATCAACCTCATAGTCGCCATGGGGTTGGGCGGCGGCGATCTTGCTGGCGCGAGCGTCGGCGCTGGAGACTTCCGCGCCCTTGGTCAAAAACGGGATCAGCCGGTCGACGGTATTGTAAAGCTCGGAATGATCTTCCGAGGGGCCGGAAATGATCAAGGGCGTGCGCGCTTCATCGACAAGAATGGAATCGACCTCATCGACAATGGCGAAGGCGTGGCCGCGCTGCGCCATTTCGCTGAGTTCGTATTTCATGTTGTCGCGCAAATAATCGAAGCCATATTCGTTATTCGTGCCGTAGGTGATGTCGCAGGCATAAGCCGCGCGCCGCTCGTCATCCTCAAGGCCATGCACAATGATACCAACGGTGAGGCCAAGGAAGCCATAGACCTTGCCCATCCATTCGGCATCGCGCCGGGCGAGATAGTCATTCACGGTAACGACGTGGACGCCCTTGCCCGCGAGAGCATTGAGATAGCAGGCGAGAGTCGCCACCAGGGTCTTGCCCTCGCCAGTGCGCATTTCGGCAATCGCGCCCTCATGCAGCACCATGCCGCCGATGAGCTGCACATCGAAATGGCGCTGACCGAGCGCCCGCTTGGCCGCTTCGCGCACTGTCGCAAAGGCCGGCACAAGCAGATCATCGAGGGTCTTGCCCTCGGCGATTTCGGCGCGAAACTGCGCGGTCCTGGCCTTGAGATCATCATCGCTCAGCGCGGCAACTTCGGCCTCCAAGGCATTGATCGCCCTCACTTTGGGGGCATAGCGCTTCAGACGGCGGTCATTGGCCGAACCGAAGACCTTTTTGGCAATGGTGCCGAGCATCACTAACCCTTTCCGGGGTCAAAAGCACTCCCGCGCAGATTTGGGCCCGGAAGCTGGGGGGTGGATCAAGGCCTCGCAAAAGCGTGCTGATCCCGCAAGGTTGACTATGTATTCTGTGGCACCGGAGATAAGTGCGCAGGCTGTGGATGTCAATGTAAGAGCGGGGGCCTCGATGCGCGCGTTTTGCAGCAAAATTACGTCACGGCGCTTCACTTGGCGTGCCCGCGCCGTCAAGGCCAAGCTGTGCCGTGAATTGCGTGAGAAGATCTAGCGTTGTTTCGGCCTTGTCAAAGAACGGCGCGTGACGACAATCTGCGAGCAGCGCGATTTTCACCGCAGCGGGGCAAGCTGTGGCGATGCAATCAAGCTGGGCGGGCGTGCCATATTGATCTTCGGTGCCCTGAATCGCCAAAATCGGCACTTTGATCGTGCTGAGGCAGGCCTGAATGTTCCAATTGGCAAAGCCCGGATCGAGCCAGGCGTCGTTCCAGCCTCGGAAGGCGGCATCGACGTGGCGATGGTATTTTGCCAGGCGGGCGCGCAGATCGCCGGTTTCATAGGCACGGCGCGCCTCGGCAATAGCGGCCAGCCCCAAGGGCTCGGCAAAGAAATGCGGGGCCACGAGCACCAGCCCGCGCAGCCGCGGATCGGTTGTGCCGCCGGCATGAAGCGCGGCAATGGAGGCCCCGTCGCTATGGCCGATGAGCACATGGCTTCTGACGCCGACCCTCTCCAGCACCTGCGGCACCATCGTCGCGGCTTCGACGCTCATGTAATCCAGCGGTCGCGGCAAGGCGCAGGCATCGGAGCCGCCATAGCCAGCCCGCGACCAGGCAAACACACCGCATTTTGTGGCGGCGGCGAGCTTTTGCGGAAAATCCCGCCACAGGGCGATGCAGCCCAGCCCCTCATGAAGCAAGACCAGCGTCGGGGCTTGCGAGGGCGGCCGGCCCCAACAGCAGGCCTCCAGCGTAACGCCTTGAACGACAAGGCTCTGGAATTGACCGGCGCGCCATATGAAATCTGTCATGGGCGCGGCACCGTCAGGGCAGGCTCTGGCCTCAGGCGGCGTGCGACGCGGGCTCTTGCACCATCATGGCGTAGAGCGCGGTGGCATCACGGGCATTTCTCAGGCGCGCCGCCGTGGCAGGGTCGCGCAGAAACCTCGCAACTCGCGACAAGGCTTTCAGATGGTCGGCCCCCGCCGCCTCCGGCGCGATGATCATGAACACAAGATCGACCGGGTTGCCATCCATGGATTCAAAATCGATGGGCCGCGCGAGCCGTGCAAAAATCCCGAAGATGTGATCAACCAATGGTGATTTGCCATGCGGGATTGCAATGCCGCTGCCAACGCCGGTAGAGCCGAGGCGCTCACGCTGCAACAGGATGTTGAAAATCTCGCGAGCTGGCAGCGCGCAAAATTGCGCCGCCTTCTCGCTCAAATCTTGCAAAACTTGCTTCTTGGAGGTCGCGGGGAGGTCGGCCACGACCGCGCTGGGCACAATCAGGTCATCGAGGGACATGCGATACGGTTTCCCTTGTGGGTCTGGGCGACCCAAGCGTTTCACGAGGAAGCAAATTATATGCCACCAATTTTGACGCTTTCATATCACATCCTGCGACGAAAGTCAGGGCTTCTTTGGTTGATGCCCACCGGGTCTGTGGATGGAGCCGGATTCGTGAGCGCCCAGAGGGTCAATCCAGCCGATATGACCATCGCGGCGGCGATAGACAAGATTGACCCGATTGCTGCCCGCATGGCGGAATACCAGCGCGTTGGAGCCGGACATATCCAGTTCCAGCACGGCATTGGCAACCGTCAGGCGCTGCACCTGCGCATGCGTCTCGGCGACGACGATCGGCACAAAGGCTTCGATTTCGGTATCGTCCTGAGGGGCCTGCAACACTTGTTCGGCCATCAGATCCGGCGCATCGTCATTGGCGCCTGCCGGGGCATGATGATTTTTCAGGCGGCTCTTGTGGCGACGCAACCGCCGCTCGATGCGCTCTGCGGCGCTGTCAAAGGCGGCATAGGCATCCTGACCACGCCCGTCAGCCGCGATCGTCGTGCCTGAGCGCAAATGCAAGGTGCAATCGGAGCGAAAGCCACTGCCCTCTGGCTCAACCACGACATGGCCCTGCAACGTGCCTTCAAAATAGCGCGCCATGGTCGCCGTGATCTTCTCCTGGACATGAACCCGCATTGCATCGCCGATGTCCATATTCTTGCCAGAAACCCGCAGACTCATATGGGGACCCTCCTGTTCTCCACTTATGGGGTAGGTTTGCCAGCGCAACAAGTCAATATGACGGCGGGTCGATCCGGCGGGAAGCCCGGTGCGCGCACGGAACGCAAAAACCCGTCTACGCCCTATGGCCAATAGTGCCAGCGCCTGCCATAAGCTGTGCCGACGCTGCGCGCCATGATGCGAGTCGGATGTTGAGATGAAACAGTTTTTTGCCACGCTTATCCTGATGATGGGCATCAGCCTGCCCGCTTTGGCGAATTTTCGGATTTGCAACCATGCAGCGGCGCGGATTTCCACGGCAATTGCCTATAATAATGGCAAGGCCTGGGTGAGTTCTGGCTGGTGGAATATCAAGCCTTCAGCCTGCGAAGAGATATTGCGCGGGCCGCTCACATCCGAATTCTATTACATCTATGCGATGGATGAGCATGGCGGCGAATGGAAGGGCAAGACCATGATGTGCACGCTCGCCCGCTCGTTCAAGATCACCGGCGGCGAGAATTGCTACACGCGCGGCTATGAGCGCACCGGCTTCATCGCGATCGACACCGGCAAGGACGCGAAAAACTGGACGGTGGATTTGACGGATCCAAACGCGCCATCGCAGCCGGCGACACCTGTCAATCCGGCCCTGCCCAAGCTGGTGGTGCCAGCTCCCACCCCAAAGAAATAAATTCAGGAAGGTTCGCTCATGCGTCGACTACGGCGGGTAAAAATCCTTGCGACGCTCGGCCCGGCTTCGGCCACGCGGCCCATGCTGGCGCGCTTGTTCACGGCGGGTGCCGATGTGTTTCGCATCAACATGAGCCACGCCAGTCACGACGCGATGCGCGAGCGCATCCGCATGATTCGCTCGCTGGAGGCGGAATTCGGCCGTCCCGTCGGGATTCTGGCCGATTTGCAAGGCCCCAAGCTGCGTGTCGGCATGTTCGCGGGCGATGGCGTTGAGCTTGCGGAGGGCGCGACCTTTGCCCTCGACAATGACCCTGCCCCCGGCGACATCAACCGCGTGCATCTGCCTCATCCGGAAATCCTGCGGGCCTTGGCGCCCGGTCATCATCTGCTGATCGATGACGGCAAGGTGAAACTGCAAGTGGTGAGCGCGAGCGCCGAGCAGGCCGTGACGCGGGTGGTGGTCGCGGGCCGCATTTCCAATCGCAAAGGCGTCAGCCTGCCTGACACGGAAATCGCCACCTCGGCGATGACCCCCAAGGATCGCGCTGATCTTGATGCCGCGCTCAATGAGGGCGTCGACTGGATCGCCGTTTCCTTCGTGCAGCGGCCTGAAGATGTCGCGGAAGTCAGGAAGATCGCCCGCGGCAGAGCGCTGGTGATGGCCAAAATCGAAAAGCCGCAGGCGATCGCCCGTCTGGAGGAAATCATGGAGATTGCCGACGCGGTGATGGTGGCGCGCGGCGATCTCGGGGTGGAAATGCCTCTGGAGCAGGTGCCGGGGCTGCAAAAGCGCATCGTGCGTCAGGCCCGCCGCCTCGGCAAGCCGGTGGTGGTGGCAACGCAGATGCTGGAATCGATGATTTCATCGCCCGTGCCCACCCGCGCCGAAGTGTCGGATGTTGCCAATGCTGTGTTCGAGGGCGCGGACGCCATCATGCTGTCCGCCGAAAGCGCCGCCGGGCAATATCCGGTGGATGCGGTGGCGACCATGGACAAGATCGCCCTGCAGGTTGAAAGCGATCCGAACTACCGGGCGCTGGTCGGGTCCTTGCGCGGTGAGCCTGAGGCAACCGGCGCCGATGCCATTGCCGTGGCGGCGCGCGATGTCGCCGAAACACTGGACGTGAAGGCGATCGTGGGCTGGACAGCCTCCGGCTCGACGGCGCTGCGGATTGCCCGCGAGCGGCCGCGCACGCCGGTGCTGGCCTTGACGCCCAGTGTCGATACGGCCAGGCGCCTGACACTGGTTTGGGGCACGCATGCCGTCGTGACCCATGATGCGCAGGATGTCGCCGACATGTCCGACCGCGCCTGCGAATTGGCGTTCCGTGATGATTTCGCACGTGATGGCGAGCGCATTCTCATTGTCGCCGGTGTTCCCTTCGGCACGCCGGGCGCGACAAACATGGTGAGAATCTCCTATGTCGAGGCACCTGAGGCGGCGTGAACGCCCATCAAGCGGGGTCAAACGCGCGGCTGCTATTCGCTGCCGTATCTTGCTGAAACCAACGGCGCGGTTCACATGGAGCTCAGTAATGCCTCCTACGCCTGAGAAGTCTCCGATGACCATGCCTTTGCGGGAGCCGGTTGCCCCACCGGCCGCCAGCGCCGCGGTAAGTGCTGTGCTTCCCGAAACCGGACAACTCAGCCACGCCGACATCAAGTCCATCATTCTGGGCCTGATGCTGGCGATGCTGCTCGCCGCGCTCGACCAGACCATCGTTGCCACCGCCATGCCGACCATCGGGCGCCAGCTCGGTGACATTCACAATCTGCCCTGGGTGGTGACGGCCTATTTGCTGACCTCGACAGCGGTGACGCCGCTCTATGGCAAGCTCAGTGATATTCATGGCCGCAGGGTCGTGCTGCTCGTGGCCATCGCGATTTTCACGCTGTCTTCGGCCATTTCGGCGCTGGCACCCTCGATGCTGGTGCTTATTGTCGCGCGCGGCTTGCAGGGGCTGGGTGGCGGCGGCCTGATCGCCCTGGCGCAAACCATCATTGCCGACATGATGGCCCCGCGCGAGCGGGCGCGCTACCAGGTGTATATTGCGAGCGTGTTCGTGACATCCAGCATTGCCGGGCCGCTGCTTGGCGGATTTTTCGCGCAGCACCTGCACTGGAGCTTGATTTTCTGGATCAATCTGCCGCTGGGACTGGCGGCCTTCATGATGACCAACAGCCGGTTGAAGCTGCTGCCCGTCCATGCCCGCCCGCACAATGTCGATCTGATCGGCGCGGCCTTGCTGATCGCGGCAACGGTGTTGCTGCTGTTGGCATTGAGTTGGGGCGGCGTGCAATATGCCTGGGCATCGACGCAGATTCTTGCCCTGGTGGCGGGCTCGGGCGCGCTTTGGGCGGGCTTTGTCGTGCGATTGATGACCGCGGACGAACCGCTGATTCCGCTCGCCGTGCTGAGGAATCAGGTGATGGCCACCGGCATGCTGGCGGCATGCTTTGGCATGGGCACCCTGATCGGCATGTCGATTTACATGCCGATTTATCTCGTCGGCGTGCTGCACCTGTCGCCGACCAATTCAGGCGTCGCACTGATCCCGCTGATGGTCGGCACAGTGATCGGTGCCACGCTGTCGGGCCGGGTGATGGTGCATATGGTGCATTACAAGCGCTTGCCGCTGATCGGGTTGAGCATTTCGGTGGCTGCGACGCTGCTGCTGGCCTGGCAGCCGCCGTGGTTGGGCTTTTCGGCTTTCGAGGTGCTGCTGGGCGTGATCAGCCTTGGCCTTGGCACGCTACTGCCCGTGACCACGGTGTCCATCCAGAATGCGGTTTCGGCGCATGACCTTGGCACCGCCACGGCAACCATGAATTTCTTCCGCTCGCTCGGCGGCGCGCTGATTGTCGCGATCTTCGGGGCGATTGTGCTGGCAACGATGCACGGCTCCAGCAATGATCTGGCCGCGCTGAGTTCCGCCATGAAGGCCGAACTCGCTTTGACGTTTCGCTATGTCTATGGCGCTGCGGGCATTGGTTTGGGGCTGGCGACCTTGTTTCTGGCCCTGATGCACGAATTGCCGCTGCGCAGCAAAAGCGCATCGGCAACCCTGGCGGCCATGGAAGGCTGAAATTTGGCGGCAAGCCCCGGCATTTGCCGGCGGTTTTTGCATGTGTCGTGCATGACGCTACCCTCAGTGACGTTCCTGCTGTCCTTTACCTCGTGGCAGCATGGCACTGGCATTTTTGGCCGATCAGGCGTAAAGCCAGCCCAGCCGCGGTAAATGAGGGTGAAGGCTGGCATGGCACGAAAATACTTTGGAACCGATGGTATCCGTGGCCTTGCCAATGGCTTCATCACGCCCGAACTGGCGCTTAAAGTCGGCCAGGCGGCGGGGCTTGCCTTCATGCGCGGCGATCACCAGCATCGGGTCGTGATCGGCAAGGACACCCGGCTTTCGGGCTACATGATCGAATATGCCATGGTCTCCGGCTTTACCTCGGTCGGCATCGACGTGATGCTGCTCGGGCCGATTCCGACGCCGGCCGTGGCGATGCTGACGCGCTCGATGCGGGCCGATCTTGGCGTGATGATCTCCGCCTCGCATAATACATTCGAGGACAATGGCATCAAGCTGTTCGGCCCGGATGGTTTCAAGCTGTCCGATGACATCGAGGCGGAAATCGAGGCCTTGCTGGCGGAAGATCTGGCGCCGCGCCTCGCGAAAAGCCGCAAGATGGGCCGTGCCAAACGCATCGAGAGCGTGCATGCCCGCTATATCGAATTTGCCAAACGCACCCTGCCCAAGCAATTGTCGCTCGATGGCATGCGCATCGTGGTCGATTGCGCGCATGGCGCCGCCTACAAGGTGGCCCCCGAAGCGCTGTGGGAATTGGGCGCGGAAGTCTTTGCGATCGGTGTCGAACCCGATGGCTTCAATATCAACCGCGATTGCGGCTCGACCGCACCGCAAGCCCTGAGCAACAAGGTGCGCGAAATGCGCGCCGATATTGGTATTGCGCTTGATGGCGATGCGGATCGGCTGCTCATCGTCGATGAAAAGGGCGGGCTGGTGAATGGCGATCAGATGATGGCCGTCGTCGCCCGTGGCTGGCAGCTCGAGGGCCGCCTGTCGCAGCCGGGCGTGGTGGCGACGATCATGTCCAACCTTGGGCTCGAACGCTACCTCGATACGCTGGGCCTGTCGCTGGCGCGCACGGCGGTGGGTGATCGCTATGTGCTTGAATATATGCGCAGTCACGGTTTTAACCTAGGCGGCGAACAATCTGGCCATCTGATATTCGCGGATCATGCCACGACGGGCGACGGGTTGGTGGCGGCTTTGCAGATACTGGCCGAGATCAAGCGTCACGACAGGCCGGTGAGCGAAGTGTGCAACCAGTTTGAACCCGTGCCGCAAATTCTGAAAAACGTGCGCGGCAATGCCCGAGTGCTGCTCAAGAAGGATTCCGTTGTCAAAGCCATTGTCGATGGCGAAAGTCGGCTCGGCAAGACCGGGCGGCTGGTCATTCGCCCATCCGGCACCGAACCGCTGATCCGCGTCATGGCCGAGGGCGATGATCCCGTGCTGGTTGAGCATGTGGTGGATGATGTCTGCGCCGCGCTGAACGCTCAAGGCATGGCAGCGTGACAATGCCTGCCGATGTCAGCGCCACGCCTGCGTCGCGGGGCTGGACGAGGTTGATCCCGTTGATCTGGCCGGTTGTTGGCGTCTGCATCATGATGGCGGCGTTTTATGTGCTGTCGCGGCAGGCCAAAACCTTGTCGCCGGCTGCCATCATGATGAGTCTGCGGGCCATTCCACCGTACCGGCTGGTGCTGGGAGCCGGTGCGGCGCTGCTCGCCTATGGTGCGCTTGCGGGCTATGACCGCATCGCACTGATGCAACTCAAGCGCAAATTGCCCTTGTGGTTCGTGACGTTGGTATCCTTCACGACCTATGCCTTGTCCCATAATATCGGCGGCACGATCATTGCTGGCGGCGCGATGCGTTATCGCGCTTATTCAACGCGCGGCATGTCGCTGGGTGAAGTGACGTTTCTGGTGCTCTTCTGCTCGTTCACCTTCGCGTTGGGAACTGTGATGCTCGGGGGCATCCTGCTGGTGTTCGATCCGGCTCTGGTCGAGCGCTTTGCCGCGCTGCTCGATGGCATCGTGCATGGGCTGGGCTATGCGCGCGGCACTTCGGTGCTGGCCTCGCCCGCAACCCTGATGGCGGTTGCGCGTGCCTGCGGTGTCGTGATGCTGGCGCTGGTCTGCCTCTATGTCCTGGGATCTCTGCTCAAGTTCAAGCCCATCGAAATGCGCTGGCTGCACGTGCATTACCCCACTCCTGCCGTCGTGTGGCGGCAATTGATCATCGCGCCGCTGGAACTGGTGGGCGCGGCGGGCATCATCTATTTTGCCCTGCCGCCTGCGGTTCATGCCGATTTTGTGACTGTGCTCGGCGTATTCATCGCTTCGTTCACCGCAGGACTCATCAGCCATTCACCGGGCGGGCTTGGCGTCCTCGAAGCGCTTTGCGTCGCCGCCATGCCGGAGGTCGCCAAGCCGACGATGCTGGCGGCTTTGATCGTGTTCCGGCTGTTTTATCTGGTGGTGCCGCTTTGCCTGTCGCTGGTGATTGCCGTCGCGTTCGAGCGCCATCGATGGCGGCAAACCTTGATGGCGCCGCCCGAAGCCTGATCGTGCCGGCGCATGGCTTGCCAACAATGACGGCGCGGGCCATGTTGTTGGCATGAAACGGTCTTGAAATGTGGAGTGAGGTCTCATGCCTAGCGCTAAACTCGCCGCAATTGCCGTGCTGGCATGGTGTGCTGCCGGAGGGGCGCTGGCAGCGCCCGTGAGCGGCGCACCGGCGGCGCTGTCGACATGGCCATGCCCGGCGGTGCGGGTGCCGCATCTTTCGGTGGCGGCGATCTGGGCCGGGCCACCGATCACGACCATCAAGCCAACCGATTGGCAGAGCGATCCCAAGGTCGATCGTCTGGTGACGCGCCTCGCCTTGCGGCGCACGCCGTTGAGCGACGCCAAGACCGCCATAGACAATCTGGCAAGCGAGGGCGGCCCCAAGGCGCAGCAAAGGTTGCTGGTGCTGTTTGCCGGCTTGTTTGACGCGCTCAATACGGAGCGCAACCAGGTCATTGCCGGGCTGGACAGGCTCGGCCGCCGTCAATTGAGCAACGCTGCCGCGATCCGCGCCGCCATCGCCCATATGCACGCCTTGCAGGATGCGGCCAAGCCTGATCCGGTCGCCGTGAAAAAAGCCTCTGACCAGCTCGACTGGACGTTGCGGCTTTACAAGGAAAAGAAGCAGGCGGCGCGTTATGTCTGTGATTCTCCTGCATTGATCGAGCACCGGCTGTATCAGCTGGCGCAAATGATTTCGGGCCATCTGTCCTGAAAACGACACTTGCAGGTTTGAGCCTCAATCAGGCAATTTTCGAGCATGTGAGCGCTGGTTCGCATCCAGCGCCTGCCCTGCTGGCTGTTGCGTCCGCCGTGGCCAACTGGGCCTTGTATGTCGCGCCACTGACCTTGATCGTGCTGTGGCTCTGGGGCGCGCGCGACGACCGCCGCGCGGCCGTGTCGGCCACTCTGGCCGCGTTTCTGGCGCTGGGCGCTGCCGCCGTCATTTCGGCAAACTACATGCACGCGCGCCCTTTCATGGATGGCCTGTCGCCGAACTGGCTTGACCATGCACCAGATTCGTCCATGCCCAGCGACCACGCGACCTTGTTGTTTGCACTGGGATTTGCGCTGTGGCTGAATCGGCCGCCCAAAGTCTCCAAGGTGCATGTGCTGCTCTTCACGCTGGCATGTGCTGTGAGTTTTTCGCGGGTATGGCTTGGCGCGCATTATCCCGGCGATATCGCGGTCGGTGCCATGCTCGGCCTTGTGGCGGCGTTGCTGGCACAAACCACGCTGTTTCGCAGTCTGGTCAGCAAATTGACCGATTTTGGCATTTGGCTCTATGGGTGGCCGCAAAGGATGCTGTCGCGATGAATCAACCGACAATGAAAACGCTCACCCATGCCGCGCTTGCGGGCTGGCAGAAGCTCGAACCGCAATTGCGCCAGGCACTTGGCAGCATAGTCGGGGTGTTCTGGCACAGCCATGGCGACCATGCGCATGATCATGGCCATGATCACAGCCACGGGGCCGACGAGGCCTTGCTGGCTTCGAGTGAGCGCGGCATTTTTGCGCTGAAATGGTCGTTCATCATCATGGCCGGCGTCGGTTTGATCGAGGTCGCGATCGTGCTGCTGTCCGGCTCGGTGGCGCTGTTCGCCGACATGATCCATAATTTCGCCGATGCCACGACGGCCATTCCGCTGTGGATTGCCTTTCGTCTGGCGCGGCGTGCGCCCACCAAAACTTTCACCTATGGGCTCGGCCGTGCCGAAGATCTCGCCGGATTGATGATTGTTCTGCTGATCTGCTTCAGCACCGTGATGACCGGCTGGCAGGCGGTGGAGCGCCTGCTGCATCCCCATAGTCTCGGCCACATGTGGCTGGTGGCACTGACGGGTCTGGTCAGTTGGGGCGGCAATGAGGCCGTCGCGCGGCTGCGCATCTCGATTGGTCGCGAGATCAATTCAGCTGCGCTGGTGGCCGATGGCCAACATGCAAGGGTCGATGCGCTGACTGCCCTGGCCGTGGTGGCTGGTGCGGTGCTGGTGCTGATCGGCCTGCCCTGGGCCGATCCGCTGGTGGGTATTCTCATCACAGTTTCGCTGGCCAGCATCGTCTGGCAATCGTCACGGACGGTGGTGACCCGGATGCTGGATGGCACCGAGCCGCATGTTGTCAGCGAAATTGCCCATGCAGCGCAGCACGTGCCGGGCTTGCGTGCGCTGCGCGCGGCGCGGGCCCGCTGGATTGGCCATGCCCTGCATGTCGAGACCGAGATCGAGGTGGCGGCGGGCGCATCGCTGGCCGAGGCCAAGGCGATTGCGGTGGCCTTCCGCCACGAACTTCAGGAGCATCTGCCCGGTCTTGCGGCGGCCATCGTCACCTTTGACGCGTCGGTGCCAAGCGCTGGACAAGAAACGGCACCGTTCCACTTTGCCAATGGCTTGGCCGCCGGTGAAATTGCTGTTGCCGGGATCGGCCCGGCCCGCCATCTCGAAGTGAAATTGCGCCGCCGCCGCGCCGAGCTCGAAATCAAGCTCGAACCTGCGGGGGCAGCATCGCAGCTTCTGGCTTGGCAGGGCGATACCGGCACCAGCGCGCCGACGCAGGCCATGTCAGGTTTGCTGCATCTGGCTGGCGAGGGCGAGAGCCTCGCCATCGTCTTTCATCTTTAGGGTGGTTCAGTGCCCGCCGCCTGCCGGAGCGCCACCAAGTTTGGGGCGTTTCATCAGGGGAACCAGCAAAATCAGTGACAGGAACAACCAGGTCAGCGCATAGAAGACATCGGCCAGCGACATGACGGTGGCTTGCTGGCGCACCAGCAGCATCATCTGCTTTATCGCCGCCAGATGGGCATCGCTGCCCTTTGAAGCAAAAGCCTGGGTCATGGCGGCGAGGCGCTGCACGGCGATTGGTCGCGACCAATTGAAATCGTCATGCAGCCTTTGCAGATGCAAATCGAGCCGGTTGTTGATCATGGTGTTGATCATGGCGAGGCCAACCGCGCCCCCGAGATTGCGGGTCAGATTGTAAATGCCTGAGGCATTCTTGATTTTGGCGGGCGGCATGGTGCCGAGCGACAGGTTGTTGATGGGCACCATGCACAGCATCAGCGAACCACCGCGCAGCAATTGCGGCACGAGCAATTCCCAGAAATCCCAGTCCTTGGTCATGAAGGAGGCCATGTAGGTGCCGAGTGAAAACCCGGCAAAGCCGATGGCAATCATCAGGCGCGGGTCCATGCGGGTGATCAGGCGACCGACGATCGGCGCGCTGACGAACATGGTCAGGCCGCTGACAAACATGGTTTCACCGATCTGCAATGAATCATAGCCGCGCACGCGGGCGAGATAGACCGGATAGAGGAAGGTCAGGCCATAAAGCCCGATGCCCATGACGAAGGACAGCATCGAGCCTGTCCAGAAATTGCGGTTGAGGAAGGCGGACAGATCGACAATCGGGTGTTTCGAGCGGAAAGCCTGCCAGAAAAACACGAGGGCCCCGACCGCTGAGACGGTGGCTGTCAGGGTGATGGTCGCGTCGCTGAACCAGTTATTCTGCGGGCCCTCCTCCAGCGTATATTCCAGAGCGCCGAGAAAGGCTGCCATGCCGATGAGGCCAGTCCAGTCAAAGGTTTCGAGAATACTGAAATCGGGTTCATCGAAATCCACCAGATTCCAGGTCGCGACCGTCACCAGAATTCCGGGAATGATGTTGATCAGGAACAGCCAATGCCACGAGAACATTTCCGTGAGATAGCCGCCAACTGTCGGCCCGATGGTGGGGCCAAGCGTGGCGACAAGACCGATGACCGGAGTGATCACCGGCATTTTGGAGCGCGGGAAGATGGTGTAGGCGGATGCAAAGACGGTCGGGATCATCGCACCGCCGATGAAGCCCTGCAGGGCGCGGAACACGATCATCTGATCAAGCGTCGTGGCCTGCGAGCAGAGAAAGCTGGCAATTGTGAAGCCCGCGCAAGATGCCGCAAAAAGATAGCGCGTCGAGAAAGCCCGCGACAGGATTCCCGAAAGCGGGATCATGATGACTTCGGCGATGAGATAGGAAGTCTGCACCCATGCCACTTGATCGGGTGTCGCCGACAGGCCGGCCTGAATCTCAGACAGCGAGGCCGACACCACCTGGATGTCGAGGATCGCCATGAACATGCCGAACACCATGCAGAAAAACGCGATCAGCTTGCGCCGGTCGATGGTGTCAGGAGGTGCCGCTGCGACCGGGGGCCGTGCGGTCACGGCTCCTGCCGGTGCGTTCTGGACGATGGCTTGGGCCATGACCGGTGTCTCACTTTTCGTGGCTGGTGAATCCAAAGGCACTCATCAGCGAGGGCCGCGGCAATTTCGGATTACGGGTGTGGACCGCCGCCACGACCGACAGGCCAGGCATCAGCTTGCCGCTGGTGGCGATGTCGCCATCAAAGGTGATGCGCACCGGCACACGCTGAACGATCTTGGTGAAGTTACCCGTGGCATTGTCGGGAGGCAAAAGCGAAAAGTCGGCACCGGTGCCGGGTGCAAAAGACTGCACCGTGCCTTTCACAACCTTGCCGCCCAGCGCATCGATGGTCAGGTCGACCTTCTGGCCGACTTTCATCGCGCCAAGATCGGTTTCCTTGAAATTGGCTTCGACATAGAGGGTCTTGAGCGGCACGATGGCCATCAACTGCTGGCCCGGCTGCACATATTGTCCCTTGAAAACCGAGGTGTTGGCCACGATCCCATCCAGAGGCGCGCGAACCTGCGTGAAGCTGAGATCGCGGCGGGCCTTGTCGAGGGCAATCTGCAATTCGGCCCGCGCCTGCAGGGCCTCTTTCACTTGCGCCTGCATCACCTGCTGGTTGGCCTCGGCTGCGGTCAGCGCCGAACCAGCGGCCTGGTAGGTCGCCACAGCACCGGCCAGCGCCGCATTGGCGCTGTCGCGCACCATGCGGGCCTGATCAAGCGCCTGCTGGCTGCCAAAATGCTTGGCGAGCAAATCTGCCGCCCGGCCGAAGCTGGCTTGCGCGTTGACGACCTGCGCCTTGGCGGCAACCACCTGCGCCTGCGCCGCCACGGCCTGGGACTGCGCACCGGCAATGGCCGCATTCTGCGCGAGAGCCTGCTGCTTGAGCCGGGCGATGGTGGCGTCCTGCGTGTCGATCTTGCGTTGCGCCGCATCGACCGCCAGCTGGTAATCGCCCTGATCGATGCGCGCCAACACCTCGCCAGCATGCACGGGCGTGTTGTCGACAATCGGCACGGCCGTCAGATAGCCCGGCACCTTGGCGGAAATGGTGGTGATGTCGGCTTTGATATAAGCGTCGTTGGTGGAATAAATAAACCGTCCGCTGACGAAATAATCATAGCCCTTGACGGCGCCAAATCCGAGCAAGCCCAGAATGACCACCGGCAAGATGATGGTGCGGCGCGAGCGCTTCGGCTTGACGACGACGCCTTCGCGAAGTGCGTCAGTGGGAAGCGCTGCCCCGCCACCCGACAGCGTTGCCACCTGCTGATTGGCGCTGGCTGTGGCAGAGCTCGGAGCGATGATGCCCTCCGCTTCAGTGGTATCAATTTCGGTTGGCATGGCTGGCATCTCGCATTCGCTCTGGATTTGGCCTCGAAGACCAAACCGAACCGTTCGGTTCAATTGCGCTTGACATATCAGACCAAAGGCGATAAATCAAGCCCGAACTGAACCGTTCGGTTCGATTTTTACGCCCCAGCGGGTTCACCTACGAGACGAGCACATGCCATGATCAGCGACCACACAGATGATAACGTGCTGTCTGCCGATCATTGCGACACAAAGCCCGGTGTCCAGGTCCAGGAGCATGGCCATTGTGAGCCCGACAGTGCCAAGCTGCGCCAGATTTTCGTTGGCGCGCGCGCCATCTTCCTGCGCGATGGTTATGACGGCGCGAGCATGAATGACATAGCGCGCACGGCGGCCGTTTCCAAGGGCACGCTTTACGCTTATTTTGATGGTAAGGAGCGGCTTTTCGAGGCGCTGGTGCGGTCTGACCGCCAGCGACTGGCCGAGCAACTCTGCCGGTTCGATGACGATCAAGCTGATGTGGCGGATGTATTGCGACGCTTCGGCACGGGATTGCTGACGACGATGATGCAGCCGGAACAACTGGCTTTCATGCGCATGGTGATCGGCATTGTCGGGAAATTGCCGGCCACCGGACAAGCGGTCAATGATGCCGGGCCGCAATATGCTGCCGACCGTCTGGCGGCATGGCTGGAAATTCAGAACCGATCCGGCGCGCTGAATGTTCCCGACCCGGCGCTGGCCGCGCATCAGTTCGTCGAATTATGCAAGGCTGGTGTGTTCACGCGTTGCATTCTGGGGGCGGGCCCGGCTCTGGCGCCGGGTGAAATCGCCGGGACGGTAGAAGCGGCCATCGATATGTTTTTGCACTATTACCGCCGACGTGCCATAATTTGAGCAAGGCTGGGCGCTGCCCTGGATCGCACGGGATTTCATGAAACCATTGCTTGCACCCGCGCAGAATGCGCCTTTCATGAGGCTGTTGCGCGAAGAGGCCCGCCCCAATCTGGCCGCCTATGCTGTCGCATTTTTGTGCATGGCGGTGATTGCCGGAACAACCGGCATGCTCGCCTGGCTGATGCGCGACATCGTCAACAAGGTGTTTCTCGAAAAATCGATGAGCGCGACCTGGTGGCTGGCGGGGGCCGTGATGGTGCTGTCGCTGCTCAAGGGCGCTGGGTCTTTTGGCCAGCAGGTGATCCTGACGCGCATCGGCAACCGCATCGTCGCCTCGGTGCAATCGCGGATTTTTGCGCATTTGCTCAAGCAAGGCCAAGGCTTTTTCAACGAAGCACATTCCACGCAATTCCTAGCCCAGCAGGCCTTCATCGCCAATTCGGCGCGAGGGGCAATTGATGTGGTGATCACCGCCATAGGGCGAAACCTGCTGTCGGTGATTGCCCTTGTCACCGTCATGGTGGTGCAGGACCCAACCATGGCATTCGGCTCGCTGCTGATCATGCCGGTCGCCATCTTTGGCTTGCGGCGGCTGATCCGTCGCATGCCCAAGGCAGTGATGCGGGGCTTTACCAGTTTCGCGGAAGTCATGCGCCTCACTTCGGAAGCGGCACAGGGCATCAGGGTGCTCAAATCCTACGGACTCGAAGCCGACTTTCGGGCGCGCATGGATGCTGCGGTGGCGGCTGCCGCCTCGGCCTCGAACCGTCAGGCGCTGATCACCGCGCAGACCGCGCCGCTGATGGAAACCCTTGGCGGGTTCGCGGTCGCCTTCATCGTCGTTTATGGTGGTTCGCGGGTGATTTATCACGGCCAGTCGCCGGGGGCATTTTTCTCGTTCATTACCGCCTTGCTGATGGCCTATGAGCCGATCAAAAGGCTGGCACGCTTCAACCTCGAGCTCAATGGCCGTCTGGTTGGCGTGAAAATGTTCTATGATTTTCTTGAAAAGCCGGCTGAAGAAACCGATGACAGCAACCTTCCTGATCTGGTGGTGAGCGCCGGCGACATCACCTTTCAGAACGTCATCTTCAGCTATCGCGACCGCGAACCGGTTCTTGATGATATTTCCCTCAAGGTGGCGGCCGGCAAGAGCACGGCGCTGGTCGGCCCGTCCGGCAGTGGCAAATCCACGATTTTCGGACTGTTGCAGAAGTTTTATGCGCCGCAGTCGGGTGTGGTGCTGATTGATGGCCAGGACATTGCCCGCTGCAATCGTGCCTCGGTGCGCCGGGCTTTTGGCTATGTCGGGCAGGACGCATTCCTGTTTCAGGGCACCATACGCACCAACATCATGCTGGGGCACCCCGAGGCCAGCCCGGCGGATTTTGCGGCAGCCTGCCACGCCGCTCATGTCAGCGAATTTGTCGAGGATCTGCGCGATGGCTACGACACGCTGGTGGGGGAGCATGGCATGACCCTTTCCGGCGGCCAGCGCCAGCGGGTCGCCATTGCCAGAGCGCTGTTGCGCAAGGCGCCGATCGTGCTGCTCGATGAGGCGACCTCGGCGCTCGATCCGCGTTCCGAACAGGCGGTGCGCGATGGCCTCGCCTCGCTGGCACAGGGCCGCACCGTGTTGATGATCGCGCACAGACGCGAATCCTACGCCCATGCTGACCGCGTGGTCCGGCTTGATTCCGGCCGCATCAGCGAGGCGGCATGACCATGGAGCTCTCATCGAGGGTTATGGCGAGACTATGGCGCAGCCCGCGCCTGATCCTCGGCCTTGGCACGCTGATGTGGGCGGGCAATGGCGTCGCCGGGCGGGCCATCGCCGGGCAGATGTCACCCATGCTGGTCGTCACCGGGCGCTGGCTGCTGGTGTTTGCGATTCTGGCCGTGATGCTGCGCCATCGTTGGCGTGAGGTCGCCGCCTTGTGGCGCACACATCCTTGGCGCGTGGCCTTGATGGGTTCCATCGGATTTACCGGCTTCAATGTGCTGTTTTATACCGCCGCCTATTATACGTCGGCGGTCAACATGAACCTGCTGCAAAGCGCCATCCCGATTTTCGTGGTGATCGGCTCGGTGCTGTTCATGGGCGCTTCGATTACGCTTGTTCAGGCATTTGGTGTGGTGCTGACAGTGTTTGCGGCCATTCTGGTGACAACCGTCGGGCATCCGGAAAATGTCCTGTCGATGCATTTCAACACCGGCGATTTGATGCTGCTGCTGGCTTGCACCTTTTATGCCGGATACACGCTGGCGCTGCGCGGGCGCCCGAAGGTCGATGGCCTGATCTTTTTCACGGCACTGGCGCTGGCAGCGATGGTGTCGTCATTGCCGTTTCTGGCGCTGGAGGCCTGGCGCGGCGAGATCGTCTGGCCGCATGCCAAAGGCTTGGCAATTCTGGGCTATATCACTGTGTTTCCTTCGCTCATCGCGCAATTGCTCTACCTGCGCGGCGTCGATCTCATTGGCGCCAACCGGGCCGGGGTCTATGCCAATCTGGTGCCGATATTTGGTGCCCTGCTGGCGCTTGTGCTTCTGCATGAGCCATTCCATATCTATCATGCTGAAGCGCTGGTGCTCTGTCTTGCTGGCATAGGATTGACCGAGCGTGGCAAAATTCCGGTGCCGACCCCGCGTGAAGCGGTTTCACTCTAGCGCCAGACTTGGCCTCGGCGTCAGTTTGTGGCAGGAGCGCTTGGCATGACATCAAGCCCGATCAACAGTCTTGGCTTTCCCAAGCCGCCCGAAGCTACCCGCGTGGTTGTCGCCATGTCGGGCGGGGTGGATTCGTCCGTGGTGGCAGCCCTGCTGAAAGATCAGGGCTATGAGGTCATCGGCATCACCTTGCAGCTTTATGATCATGGCGCGGCAACCCACCGCAAGGGCGCGTGCTGCGCCGGAGCCGACATTCACGATGCCCGCGATGTGGCCGCAAAGATCGGCATTCCCCATTATGTGCTCGATTACGAAAGCCGGTTTCGCGACAAGGTGATCGAGACTTTTGCGGCGTCTTATCTCAACGGTGAGACGCCTGTGCCTTGCATCGCCTGCAACCAGCACATCAAATTTGCCGACCTGTTCGAGACCGCGCTCGAGCTTGGTGCCGATGCGCTGGCAACCGGCCATTATATTTCCTCGCGCGAGGCCGGGCATGGAACCAGAGCGCTGTTTCGCGCGCGCGATGCCAGCCGCGACCAGAGCTATTTTCTTTACGCCACAACCAGCGCGCAATTGCAGTTGCTGCGCTTTCCACTGGGCGAACTACCCAAGAGCGAGGTGCGCGAACTGGCGCGTCGCTATGGGCTGAGCGTGGCGGAAAAGCACGATAGTCAGGACATCTGCTTTGTGCCGTCAGGCAATTATGCAGCGATGATCGAGCGCCTGCGCCCCGGCGCCGTGCAGCCTGGCGACATCGTCCATGTTGATGGCCGGGTGCTCGGGCGACATCGCGGGATCATCCATTATACCATTGGCCAGCGCAAAGGCCTCGGCCTCACCGATGCCCATGCGGGCGGCGGCGAGGCGCTTTACGTGGTAGCGATTGATGCCGCCGGTGCGCGGGTGACAGTCGGGCCGCGCGCGGCTTTGGGCGCCCGCGATTTCGTCTTGCACGATGTAAATTGGATCGGCCCCGGCAGCTTGGAAGACTTTGAAGCACGGGGCGGTGAGATGCACGCGCGGGTGCGCTCCACCAGAGCCCCCGTGCCTGCAACGCTTATGGCAGCAGCAGATCGGCAATGGCATGTCCGCCTCGCTGCCGCCGAAGAAGGCGTCGCCCCCGGTCAGGCTTGCGTGTTTTACAGCAGCGACGCCGAACAGGCGCGGGTGTTGGGCGGTGGCGTCATTGGCCGCTCCTCCGCCAGTCTGGCCGCAGCCCCGGCGGCATCCCTTGTCCCATCCACGACGGTCGCAACCAGATCTGCTTGAGCGATCAGCCTGAGCCGCCATCCTGCAGGAGAGCCCGATGTCCTATCATTACGCGCCTTTGTTTCCGCTCGGCAAAGACCAAACCCCCTGGCGGCATCTTGGCAGCGAGGGGGTGCGGGTCGAGACCATCGGCCAGCGCCGCTTTCTGGTGGTGGAGCGCGAGGCGATCCGTCGTCTCGCCGAAGCGGCGATGATCGACATCAACCACTTGCTGCGCCCCGGCCATCTGAAGCAATTGGCCATGATTCTTGATGATCCGGAGGCGACCTCGAATGACAAATTCGTGGCCTTCGATCTGTTGAAGAACGCCAACATCGCCGCAGGCGGTGTGTTACCAATGTGTCAGGATACCGGCACGGCGATTGTCATGGGCAAGCGCGGACAATATGTGCTCACTGACGGCGATGACGAAAGCGCTCTCGCCGAGGGCATCCGCGATGCCTATCTCAAGAAGAACCTGCGCTATTCGCAGCTCGCGCCGCTGAGCATGTTCGAGGAAAAAAACACCTCATCCAATCTTCCTGCCCAACTCGAAATTTATGCTGAGCCGGGCGATGAGTATAAATTCCTGTTCATCGCCAAGGGCGGCGGATCGGCGAACAAATCCTATTTTTATCAGGCGCCGCCTTCGATCCTGACCCATGATCGGCTGATCGCCTATCTCAAAGAGCGCATTCTGACGCTGGGCACCTCGGCCTGCCCGCCCTACCATATGGCCGTGGTGATCGGTGGCACCAGTGCGGAACTGGTGATGAAAACCGTGAAGCTCGCCTCCACCCGCTATTATGACACCCTGCCAACCAGCGGCAATTCCGACGGTCAGGCCTTCCGCGACATTGCCATGGAGCAGGAGTTGCACAAACTGACACAAAACCTTGGCATTGGCGCGCAGTTTGGTGGCAAATATTTCTGCCATGATGTGCGTGTCATTCGCCTGCCGCGCCATGGGGCGAGCCTGCCGATTGGACTCGGCGTCTCGTGCTCGGCGGATCGTCAGGCGCTCGGAAAGATCACGTCGAAGGGCATTTTCATCGAGGAGCTCGAGCATAATCCTGCGCAATATCTGCCCGAAATCATTGATCCGTCATTGGGGGGGCCGGTGGTCAACATCGATCTCAACCAGCCGATGCCCGAGATCCTGAAGACGCTGTCGCAATATCCGGTGAAAACCCGGCTGTCGCTGACCGGCACGCTGATCGTCGCCCGCGACCTCGCCCATGCCAAAATCCGGGCGCTGCTCGATGCGGGCGAGGCCCTGCCCGATTACATGAAAAATCACCCGGTCTATTATGCCGGCCCGGCCAAAACACCGGTTGGCTATGCTTCAGGCTCGTTTGGGCCGACGACCGCGGGCCGGATGGATTCCTATGTCGCGCAGTTTCAGGCTGCCGGTGGCTCGATGATCATGCTGGCCAAGGGCAACCGCTCGAAAGAGGTGCGCGAGGCCTGCGCCACGTTCGGCGGCTTTTACCTTGGCTCCATTGGCGGGCCTGCGGCACGGCTGGCGCAAGATTGCATCCGCAAGGTTGAAGTGCTCGCCTATCCTGAACTCGGCATGGAAGCCGTCTGGAAAATCGCGGTCGAGGATTTCCCCGCCTTCATCGTCATCGACGACAAGGGCAATGATTTCTTCAAGGATTTGAATATGGGGTGAGCGCGCGGGTAAGAGGTTCGGGCTTCCGGCGCTCTGCTCTCGCGTTGCCCGCGTGGTTGCGAGGGCGATGGGGTGGGTTTATGAGCCAGCCGACGTTGCCATGAGCCGCGTGATTCGCGGTTCGACATGGCTGCTTGTGGAGCAAGTTGTGGCCATCATGCTGACCCCTCATCATTGGAAGGCTGTCCGCTTCGCCGCAGCGTTGGTCGCGGTTGCCCTGTGGTTTCAACCGGCCATTGCAGAGCCGGTGGTGCGGGCAGTTTCAGCACGATTGAGCACTCATGCCGGTCGCACGGTGCTTCAATTTGATCTGACCGCACCGGTGAAGCTGCACGCCTATGTGCTGGCGGCACCA
>JAJZGX010000036.1 GCA_021804825.1 Pseudomonadota bacterium
AATACGCGCGACGGCGTCAGCTGGCACCTCGATGGCACGGCTGCCGCGCGTCGCATCAGCGCCCGAGGAGATGATGTCGCTGTTGACATGAAAGGTCAAAGTGCCGTCCTGCGTCCCGATTGCCCGGTTGCGCAGATCAACGCTGAGCTTGTTGGCGCGCAGATTGGCAGCAAGCTGGGCAAAAGTGTCGGGCGCAGCTTCATAGGACACAATATTGGCCGCACCGACGATGCGGGCGGCTGTTATGGTGACCAATCCGAGGCCAGCCCCAAGTTCCAGCACGCGGTCGCCGGGTTGCAGCAGGGCTTCGGCGACCATGCGCTTGGAAGTCTCGTAAACGCCGCGCAGCATTTGCGAACGAGTGCGCCGGTCTGTGCCGCTGCCCGGCAGATGGAGTGTGATCCCGTCCTGCACTACAGTCTTGGGCGCGCTGATCAGCCGCCAGGCGGCAACAAGCTGAGGTGCCCGCAAGGCTTTCTGCCGATGGTGGTAATTCACTGTCATGCTTGCCCAAACCCCTTGTCCTTGCTGGCGAGGCCATAGCGCAATGCGGCGGGATTGGCAAAACCGCCTTGATCGTCGTTTTGCAAGTAACTTGCAAAATTGGTTTTGGGCGCCTATGTCGCCTGATGAATCAAGAGTGAGGCGTGGCACGTCATGGCGCGACCGGCAAAATGGTCTGACAAGGTTCTGGCGGCGCTGGCCGCAACCAGCCGTCATGGCCTGACGCTGGAGGACTTGCGCGCCGAGATTGGCGGGCAGGGCCCGGAGCCGGAATTTTCGGCGCTGTTTCGGGCGGTTGAACAACTGGTGGCCCATGGCGACGTGCGGCGTGTGGCCATTGCCGGACGCGCGGCTCGCCATGAACTCGGCGGTCAGCACCACGACCATTTGCTCTGCACGGCTTGCGATCGGCTGGTGCCTGTGGGCTGCCTCGCGGCGGGGCTCGATCTTGCCGGCCTTGAGGGGGCGACCGGCTTTGCCCTTGCGGCTCATGACATCGTGCTCCCGGGCCTGTGTCCCGCCTGCCGGGCCGCGCCATGATCAACCTCTGGAACCCCACCCATGTGTCGGTGCCAGTGGACCTGCTGACGGCATTTCTGCTTGGCATCGTTCATGGCATCACGCCAGATGAGCACACCTGGCCGATCACCTTTGCCTATGCCGTCGGAGCCTATTCCACCTGGCGCGGCATGCGTGCGGGCTTGCTGTTTTCCGCCGCCTTCACCTTGCAACGGGCGCTCGCCAGCGAACTGGCCTGGGCCGGGCTGTCGCATGTGATGGAGTTTCCGGGCTTTGCCATCGGCGTTGACCTCGTGGTGGGCGCGGTCATGGTGATTTCGGCTTGGATGATTGCGTCAGGCAAAGCCGCGCCGCATCTGCATATCGGCAGCGCCGGCGGCGGCGAACTGCACGATCCGCGCTGGTGGCTGCCCTTGTTGCACGGTTTCATCGCCGGTTGGGGCATGGGCGCCTTTGCAGCGATCCTCTACGGCGTGCTCGCCCCGGCCATGCCCAATGCCATGCTCGGCTTCACACCGGGTCTGGCTTTTGGCCTCGGGACGATGGTCACGCAAGTTGCCATAGGCGGGCTGGTCGGCGCCTGGGCGGCGCGCGCGAAGCTCTCGCCCGCGCAACTGCGCCAGATCGCGCTCACCAGCGCGGCCCGCACCTTGGCATGGGGCGGGGCGGGGCTGATGTTTGTCGGCGCTCTCAGCCTGTTCGCGCCGCAATGGGCGCAGGTGCATTGGATCACCGGGCTGCACATCCACAATCTGCACACCATCAACCTGCCGATGATCATTTTGATCACCGTCATTTTTGTGGCGGGCGTCGGTGGCTTTGTGCGCGATGCCCGCATGACAGCGCGCCGCATCGCCCATCCGGCCTGAACTATTTCTTTTTGAGATACTTGCTCAGCGACGGCACGCCAGCCTTTTTCAGCACGTCGCCAAGCTTGTCGTGGTCGGCAAAACCGGGCGCGAAATTCTTGCCGTAGGTCTGACGCAGCGTACTCACCAGCGTATTGTCGTGTTTGCGCTCGATCTTGCCGGATTTATCACGATGGCGACCATCAAGGCCGGCATGATTTTTGGTCTCGGGCATTGTCATCTCCAATGATTGAATTGGTATATGAAAGGCCCGGCAATCGGTGCATATCTCAATGGTTGCGTCAAGATTACAGACGTGGACGATTCCAATGTGGCGTCAAAGTTGAGGTCATTGCAAATTATGAGTGTAAAACGCACTATTTCATGAATTAGGCACTATGTTTCAAGCGCCATCGCACGGCACTGACAAACAAAATTGAAAATTGAATATATGATGCAATTATGCCGTGCTGGCAAAAGCAGCAGCGGCACATGGGCTTTCATGAATACATGGCGTGCGGCTAAGCCAGATGGGCTGCTCGCAACTATGGCCTCAAGGCCAGGGTCTTGTCAGCAAATGCTGCAAGTAAACTAGGCGGCGTGGCTCTTGAGGGTGAGATGAGCAAGGCTGTCCACGATGGCTTGAAGTGTGGAAAAGCTGCGTCGGTTGAGCATGGTCGAAGGAAAAACCACATCAAACTCGCCTTCCAGCGACAGCATCATCTGCACAGCATTGAAGGATGTCAGCCCCGAGGCATATAAATCCTGGTCCATGGCGACGTTCTGCGGGTCGCTGATTCGGGTGTGGCGGGCCAGAACGCTACGCACTTTCGCTTCGAGAGCGGCACTATTGTCGGTTACGGACATAAATCACCTTGGCAGAGGATGCAGACATTTACGCCACTTGGCGCAATGACCCTTAACAAGCTGGTAACAATGGCGGTTTTGTGCCGGGTTTATGGCGTTGTGGTTACGAAGCTCTCACCATTGCGTGAACGCGGCCTCAGGTGCGCAACAGCGCCTTCAGCGGCCGTCCGCTATCGGCTAGCACGGCTGGATCGATGATGGCAGCGCGTTCAACCAGCATTTCGGCAATCCGCATGTCGCGGCCAATCTTGCTGATGGTGCCAAGGCCGCTGGCGCACACCAGCCGCCCCGCAGCATCAAGATCAAACAGGATCAGGCCCTCGCCGGGTGAACCGCGCCGCACCTGCTGGGCCTTGTGCATGTTCAGGCCGCAAATTTGCAGGTGCAGATCATATTGATCCGACCAGAACCAGGGCAGGGCCGTGAAGGGCGCCGTCTCACCGGCCATGCTGTGCGCAGCATGACGCCCCTGCGCCTGCGCATGACGCCATGATTCGAGCCGCAAGCGCTGGTTATCATAGCGGCCATGCAGGAAGGCGCAGCAATCTCCGGCGGCAAAGATCGCCGGGTCAGAGGTTTGCAGCCGTTCGTCAACTTCGATCCCGTTGGTGATGGCAAGGCCGGCATCAGCCGCCAGCTGGGTCTCGGGCTCGGCACCGACACCGGCGATGAGGTGGTCAAAGGCAAAGACGCGGCCATCGGCAAGGGTCACCTGCAAGGCGCTGCCGGTCCTCGCGACATCGGTCAGCGCCACGCCGGTCATCAGGTTGACGCCCTCGCTGATATGGCGTTGCGCGATGAGATGCGCCAGGTCTTCAGGCACGGCCCGCGCCAGAATGCGGGGGGCAAGTTCAAACACCGCGACTTCGCAGCCAAGCTTGCGGGCGCTCGCAGCAAGTTCCAGCCCGATGAAGCCCGCGCCGATGATGCCGATGCGGGCAGGGGGCGACAAAATTCCGCGCAAGGCGATCGCGTCGTCAACTGAGCGCAGATAATGCACCGGCACGTCGTTGGAACCTGGCAAACGCAGGCGCCGCGCTCGCGCCCCGGTGGCGATCAGCACTTTATCATAGTGATGCGAAGTCCCATCGGCGCAGATAACCTGCTTGCTGGGGCGCGCAAGGCGCAGCGCCGTGCAGCCCCGGTGCACCGCAATGCCAGCCGCTTCCAACCCCGCCGCGCCGCCAATGGGGGTCGGTGGCATCGTCGGCTCAAGCAGGAATGCCTTTGAGAGTGGCGGTCGCTCATAGGGGGCTTCGGTTTCGGCACCGACCATGGTGATCGCGCCCTCATGACCGCAAGCGCGCAATTCCAGCGCTGCCGCGACCCCCGCTTCGCCGAGGCCGATGATGACGATGGTGTCGTTCAAAGGCAAATCTGGATCCGCCCATCAACCAGACGTGTCGGATAGGTCTTCAGGTCGATGCACACCGGCGCACCTTTGGCCGCCCCGGTGCGCAGATCAAACCGGCCATTGTGCTTGGGACATTCGATGATATGGCCCATCACCAGCCCGTCGGCGAGATGCACCTGCTCATGACTACAGAGACCATCGGTCGCATAAACCGCATCATCCTCAGTGCGGTAGAGCGCGAATGTGCGGCCCTGATGGTCGAAGCGTTTCACATCTTCGGGCTCGATATCGCTGAAAGCGCAGGCATCTATCCAGGTTTCTCCCATGACATCCTCTTTGGATCTGGCAAAATCACGCCACTCCGGGCCAAAGGCCTGAGCAAGGGGGCTTCGCCGCATTGAAACACGTTGCCAGCATACGCCAACCGAACACCGAACGGAATAGATATTCCAATTAGCAAAAAAATATATCATACATTCCAAAATTCACTAGACGTAGGCCACAGGCTCGGTATGATGCCTGAATAAAAATGCCGTCCTGAGGCGGTGCACCATGAGGAGCAATCGAGGTTGTCAAACAATGTCTCATTCGCGCTCAATCATATGAGCGCGCCGAAACTGCCGCACCGAGCCTTTTTCAGGTTGGCACGCCAACTCGGCATGACCGATGTTGAAATCCGCAATGACCTTGCCGGGGTGGCGCTGGCTGACGGCACGCCGACCGCCGATGTGCGGGCAGCAGCTGCCGCCGAAGGCGTGCGCATCATCTCGATCAACGCCTTGCAGCGCTTCAACCATTGGAGCGATGCGCGGGCGCAGGAGGCGATCGAACTTGCCGCCTATGCCAAGGGTTGCGATGCGGCGGCGCTGGTGCTCTGCCCCGTCAACGACACCGGCTGGCAACCCGGGACTGCCGCACGTCTGGAGCATTTGCGCCAGTCTCTGAGCGAGCTTGCGCCGATCTTGCGCCAGCATGGCGTGCGCGGACTGGTCGAACCATTGGGCTTCATCGAATGCTCGCTGCGCAGCAAGCGCGAGGCGATTGAAGCCATTGACGCCACCGCCACCGGGGACGTTTTCCAGGTGCTGCATGACACCTTCCACCATGTCGTCGCTGGCGAAACCGAGATGTTTCCGGCGCGCACCGGCCTCGTGCATATTTCCGGCGTTGCCGATCCCAAAGTGCCGGTCAGCGCCATGCGCGATCCGCACCGTGTGCTGGTCGGCAAACCCGATTTCATCGGCAATATCGCGCAAATCGCTTTCCTGCGGGCCGGTGGTTTCACGGGGCAGTTCTCGTTTGAGCCCTTTGCCAAAGAGGTGCACGACCTTCCCGACATTGCCGCTGCTGTGCAAGCCAGCCGCGCCATGATCGACGCAGAGCTTCACATCGCCGCTTAAAGCTTGAGCGGTGATGCCAAGGCCGGGATTATCCCGGTGAAACAGCCCCTCAAGGGGTGCCGGATTCTAGTTTGGCGCAACCGGGCGCTCACAAGGAGGATGACTCAATGATGAAACGCACTTTGCTCGCTCTTGCCGCAGTCACCATGCTGTCACAGGGCGCATTTGCCGCCAAGATCGGCGTGACCATGGACAAATTCGACGACAACTTCCTCACCGTGCTGCGCAACGGCATGACCGATTATGCCAAGAAGCACAAAATCGACCTGCAGGTGCTCGATGCCAAGGATGATCTCGGCACGCAGATCAGCCAGGTGCAGAATTTCATCGCCAACAAGGTCGATGCCATTATCGTCAATGCCGTCGATACTTCGGCGACCCCGAAAATGACCGCGCTGGCAGTCGCCGCGCATATTCCGCTGGTCTATGTCAACCGCAAGCCGGCCGACAAGGTTCTGCCCGCTGGCGTCGCTTATGTTGGTTCGGACGAAAAGCAGTCCGGCACGATGGAAACTCAAGCCATGTGCAAGCTGATGGGCGGCAAGGGCAACATCGTCGTGATCGAAGGCGAATTGTCGAATGAAGCTGCCGTCACCCGCACCAAGGATATTCACAACGTGCTGGCTACCAAGGCTTGCAGCGGCATGCACATCCTGCGCGAACAGAGCGCCAATTGGGATCGCACCAAGGCCAACGATCTGATGACCAACTGGATTTCAGCTGGCGTCAAGCCCGATGCCGTGATCTCCAACAATGACGAAATGGCCATTGGTGCCATTCAGGCCCTGACCACCGCCGGCATGACCAAGGTCAAGGTCGCCGGTATCGATGGCACGCAGGACGGCCTTGCTCAGATGAAAGCCGGGCGTTTGCAGGTGTCGGTGTTCCAGAATGCCGCTGCCCAGGGCGCCGGTTCGATCACCACGGCGCTGAAGCTGATTGCCAAGAAGAAAGTGGCGAGCACGGTTTGGGTGCCGTTCGAACTGATCACCCCCGCCAATATGGCCAAATACATGGCCAAGAACTAAGCTTAGTCAAAAAGTCGGGCGCGGTTGAGCCGCGCCCGGCCATTCACGTGACTTGCGCAGCCAGCGAGGTCGAACATGCTCAGCCCCACCACCATGAAAGCCGTGCGCGAAAGCGGCGCTGTTCCCCAAGCCTCGTGGCTTATGGAAATCGAAGGCGTCTGCAAATCCTTCCCCGGCGTCAAGGCGCTGGATGATGTGTCGTTTCAATTGAAACGCGGCACGGTTCATGCGCTGATGGGCGAGAATGGTGCAGGCAAATCCACCCTGATGAAGATCATTGCCGGGATTTACACGCCAGATTCCGGCTCATTCAAACTGCGCGGGCAGGAAATCAAACTGGTATCGCCGCTGGATGCGCTGGAAAATGGCATTGCCATGATCCATCAGGAGTTGAACCTGATGGCTCCGATGACGGTGGCGGAAAACATCTGGATCCGGCGCGAGCCGATCAATCGCTTCGGCTTCGTCGATCACGGCAAAATGCACGATATGACGGCGGCGCTGTTCCGCGATCTGAATATCGATCTTGACCCCGACACGACTGTCGGCAGCCTCAGCATCGCCAACCGGCAGATGGTCGAAATCGCCAAAGCCGTGTCCTATGAATCCGATGTGCTGATCATGGATGAGCCAACTTCAGCGCTCACCGATAAGGAAGTCACCCATCTTTTCGCGATCATCAAGACGCTGCGGGCCAAAGGCAAGGGCATTGTCTACATCACTCACAAGATGAACGAATTGTTCGAAATAGCTGATGAGGTTTCGGTTTTTCGTGATGGCCATTACATCGGCACCAAAGACGCCGCCGCGGTAACGCGCGAGGACATCATCCGCATGATGGTGGGGCGCGAAATCACCCAGATGTTCCCCAAAGACGACGTGCCGATTGGCGAAGTCGTGCTGTCCGTGAAAGATCTATCGCTCCAAGGCGTTTTTTCCAACGTCAGCTTTGATCTGCACAAGGGGGAAATTCTTGGCGTCGCGGGGCTGGTCGGTTCGGGGCGCTCCAATGTCGCCGAGACCCTGTTTGGCGTCACGCCGGCGACCTCCGGCACCATCCACATTGCCGGACGTGAAGTGGTGATGACCTCACCGCAAGTGGCGCTCGCGCACGGCCTCGGGTTTCTGACCGAGGATCGCAAGGAAACCGGCTGTTTCCTCATGCTCGACGTGCAGCAGAACATGCAGGTTGCCGTGCTCAGCGGCGAATATATTCGCGGCGGCTTTGTGCGTCAGGGCGCGCTCACCAAGGTTTGCGAGGCCATGCGTGACGCTTTGCGCGTCAAAACCCCCAATATGCAGGAGCGTGTTGAAAACCTTTCCGGCGGCAATCAGCAGAAGGTGCTGATCGGGCGCTGGCTCTTGACCAAACCGCGCATTCTCATTCTCGACGAACCGACGCGCGGCATCGACGTCGGGGCCAAATCCGAAATCCACCGCATGGTCAGCCAATTGGCAGGCGATGGCGTCGGGATCATCATGATCTCGTCTGAAATGCCGGAGATCCTTGGCATGTCTGACCGCATCCTGGTGATGCACGAAGGCCGCGCCACCGGCATTTTGAACCGCGACGAAGCCGATCAGGTCAAGATCATGGAACTGGCTTCGCATTGATCCAAAGCCCTCGCAACGAAAAGCAGATGATCCCATGAGCGTTGAAAACACACCGGCAACCGCCGCACCCGCCAAAGCCCGCGTTCGCCGCCTCCCGCCGGAATTCAACATTCTCGTGGTGTTGATCGGCATGGCACTGATGTTCGAGGCGCTGGGCTGGATATTCGAGGGCCAGTCGTTCCTGTTCAACATTCTGCGCTTGCGCATCATGATCTTGCAGGTCTCGGTGATCGGCATCATTGCGATCGGCGTGACGCAGGTGATCATCACCAGCGGCATCGATTTGTCCTCAGGCTCCATTGTTGGCGCGACCGCCATGGTGGCCGCATCGCTGGCGCAAAGCTCGGATTATACCCATGCCATTTATCCGCATCTGACCAATCTGCCCGCCATTGTGCCCATGATTGCGGGCATTATCGTCGGCGGGCTTGGCGGCATGATCAATGGCGGGCTGATTGCCTGGACGGGCATCCCGCCCTTCATTGCGACGCTCGGCACTTATGTCAGCATTCGCGGCTTTGCCAAATGGTATACACGCGGCAATCCCGTGAGCTTTTTGACACCGCAGTTCGATTATATCGGCTCCGGCATTGTCCCGGTGTTTATTTTCCTGATTTGCGCGGCAATTTTCCATGTCGTGCTTGGCTATACCCGCTATGGCAAATTCACTTATGCCATCGGCGCCAACCGTCAGGCGGCGCGAGTTTCCGGGATCAATATCAAGCGCCATTTGCTGCTGGTCTACACGATTGCCGGCTTGCTTTCCGGCCTTGCGGGCATTGTCACGGCGGCGCGGGCGCAATCGGGCCAGTCGGGCATGGGCGTTGGCTACGAATTGCAGGCCATTGCCGCAGCGGTGATTGGCGGCACCTCGCTGACCGGTGGTGCCGGACGCATCTGGGGCACGGTGTTTGGCACGCTCATTCTCGGCGTGGTGACATCCGGCTTCACCTTCCTCAACATCAATGATTACCTTCAGGAAATGGTGCTGGGCGGCATCATTGTCGGGGCGGTGATCGTCGATCAGTTCCGTCAGGCCCGGCGCGCCAAAGTCTGATCGCGCCGGCGCGAGTGGCAGAGGCACGCGCCACCCCTATATGATGAGGGTGGCGTGCCAGGCGATCATGACGATAGGCCGATGGCGTGCCAAGGGAGCTGCCCCATGGTCAAAGCCATCTGGAACGATCAGGTCATTGCCGAGTCGAATGACACTGTGGTGATTGAAAACAATCATTATTTCCCGCTCGAAGCGGTGATCCCCGGCGTGCTCAGGGCAAGCCAGACCACCTCGGTCTGCCCATGGAAGGGCACCGCGCATTATTATTCGCTCGAAGTCGGGGGTGCGGAAAACCGCGATGCTGTCTGGTTCTACCCGGAGCCCAAGCCTGCGGCCAGCAGCATCAAGGGCCGGGTCGCATTCTGGAAGGGTGTTAAAGTGGGTTGAGTTCGAGGCTCGGCACCGACCCGCGCCTTTCCATGCGCACGTCCTTGGGCGCAAGCGGTTCATGGCAGACTGAACAGGTCATCACCGGATCAAACTGCGCGTTGCAGGTGCAATGGCGCAGGTGCACGGCGCGGGGCGTGCCTGCGGGCAGCATCTGCGTGTCGCCCCAGTGCATCAGCGCCATCATCACCGGGCTCAAGGCCGCACCCTTGTCGGTCAACCGATATTCATGGCGCGTCGGCTGGCTTTGATACGCCACCTTGCGCAGCACCCCGTCACTAACGAGCTTGCGCAGCCGCTGCGCCAGCACCGGACGGGTGATGTTCAGCTCACTTTGCATTTCCTCGAAACGTCGGTGCCTGAAGAAAATCTCGCGCAGGATCAGCATGGTCCAACGATCACCGATCACCGACAGGGTGCGGGCAATCGAGCAGGGTTCTTGATCAAGTTCATTCCAGCGCATGGCAACATTATAGCTTGACAAGTTTTAATTTCAAACTGATTGTGAGTCAGTTCAAAAAACAAACTTGAGGCGCGCCCGCGTCCATAATCTGGAGCCGACATGACAAACGCCAATCCGGCACCCCAACCTTCGCGAGACCGGCACGTCACATGGCATGATCCGCTGGCTCTGGCCGCTGCCGCGAGGTCCATGGACGGCATGGCGTTTCTGCAATCCATCCAGTCCGGCGCGCTGCCACCGCCGCCGATCATCGCGCTGCTCGGCATCAGCATGGCCAATGTGGAACCGGGCAAAGTCACCATGGTGCTGCCGGCTGGCGAATATCTGTTCAATCCGATTGGCATGGTTCATGGCGGCGCGCTGGCGACATTGCTTGACAGCGTCATGGGCTGCGCCGTGCAATCCAGCCTGCCGCCCGGAAAAGCCTATACAACACTGGAAATCAAAGTGAATTACCTGCGCGCCATGACGATGCAATCAGGTGCGGCAACGGCGGTCGGCACGGTGCGCCATCTTGGCGGGCGCACGGCGGTGGCAGAGGCGGAGGCACGCGATGCGCAGGGGCGTCTGCTGGCCACCGCCAGCACGACCTGCATGATCATGGACATGCCATCTGCACCTGGAAAAGCGTCATGACCGCCGCCGTCGCAGCAAGCGACATGAGCCTCGCCGAGCCTGCGAGCGAGCGGGCTGCGCTCAACCCGCGCACCTTGGCGATGTTGAGTGCGCCGATCTTGCCGCTGCTGTTGCGGCTGGCCTGGCCCAATGTGCTGGTGATGCTGACGCAATCCTCGACCGGGCTGATCGAGACCTTCTTTGTCGGCAAACTCGGCACCGACGCCCTCACCGGCATGGCGCTGGTATTTCCCGGCGTCATGCTGATGCAGATGATTTCTGCCGGGGCCATGGGCGGCGGCATTTCTTCGGCCATCGCCCGGGCGCTCGGTGCGCGCCGCCAGGATGAAGCCGACAGTCTGGTGCTGCACGCCTTCATCATCAACGGTGCCCTCGGCGCGATTTTTTCAGCGATCATGCTCATGTTCGGGAGAGCGATCTACACTGCTCTGGGGGGCCATGGCGGCGCGCTCGACGCGGCAATGATCTATTCCAATGTGGTCTTTACCGGCAATATCTCGCTGTGGCTGATGAATGCCTTCGCCAGTGCCATTCGTGGTGCCGGCAACATGCTGACGCCGGCTCTGGTCAATCTGGTGGGCGCGCTGTTGCTGGTGCCGCTGTCGCCCGCCTTGATTTTCGGCATTGGCCCGTTTCCCGCGCTCGGCATTGCCGGTGGCGCCTATGCCTTTGTCACTTACAACGTCGCGGGCGCATTGTTTTTGGGCTGGTATACCATGTCGGGCCGCAATCTCGCGAGGTTGCACCTGGCAAAGTTGCGCTGGCCGCTGTTCTCGGGCATTCTGCGGGTAGGGCTGGTCGGCACGATTTCGTCGGTGCAAACCAATCTGGTGATCATCTGCGCCACGGCGCTGGTTGGCACACGCTTCGGCGAGAGCGCCATCGCCGGTTTTGGCACAGGCGTGCGGCTCGAATATCTGCTGGTGCCGCTGGTTTTCGGCTTCGGCGCGCCGATTGTTGCCATGGTTGGCACCAACATTGGTGCCGGACAAGGCCGACGCGCCCTGCAGATTGCGCAGATGGGGGCTGGGATGTCGTTCGTCGTGTGCGAAATCATCGGCCTTGCCGCCGCTGTGTTTCCCACACCATGGCTGGGTTTGTTCAGCAACAATGCCGAAATGCTGGCATCTGGCAGCGCCTATCTGCGCATTGTCGGCCCGCTTTACGGCTTTTTCGGCATGGGCCTCGCGCTATATTTTGCCTCGCAGGGCGCGGGGCGCTTGCTGGTGCCTCTGCTTGCCGGGTTTGTGCGGCTGCTCATCACGTTGCTGTTCGGCTGGCTGGCGCTGGCGGTTACCGGATCGCTTGACGTGCTGTTTGCGGTGTTGGCCTTCGGCCTTTTCGCCTATGGCACCATCATCGCCATCGTGGTGGGCCGCGGCGGCTGGTTCCGCACCGCGCGGGCATGAGGCGCTGTCAGAAGCGGTAATTTATGCCGAGACGGAAAACACTCATGTCCTCGGCAAACTGGGCATGGCCCGGAGGCATAAAAAGTTGCGGGATGGCAAAGGACAGGCTGTTGACATGGACGTAGAGATATTCAGCCTCGAAGGAAATATGTTGCGCAAGGGCCAAATCCGCCCCCGCACCCAATGTCCAGCCTGGCACCACGGCTGACCTCGTGACCGTGGTGGTGGCGCCAAGAAACGGAAATGGAAACGGAAAAAATATGCCTGGCGTCGTCGGAATGAAGGTGGCATCGGTCCGCGCCCAGGCGAGACCCCCCGTGGCGTAGAAAAGCGCCGGCCCCATGGCATAACCAAACTTGCCCCGCAGCGTCGCCAACCAGTCATTGCGGACCTTGAGCGACCAGCCAGCGGCAGGATTGGCGAGCGTGTCAGAGCCGCTCAACAGTCCGAAATCGCCGACCGCCCCCAGAACCAGACCATTGCTGAACTGGTAATTCCAGGAAAGGCCCAGCGACCCGATCTCGCCAACGGGATCGGGTCTGCCAAGAAAGAAGAAGGAGGTGGCCGTAACATTCTGGCCTGTCGTGGCACCAAAGCTGCCGCCAACGCCTGCACTGATGGCAAAGCCCGACCAGTTGACCGGGGCCGCCCGTGTCGGGGCCGAAGCCAGCAAAGTCGCAACAGTCACGGGCAGCAGCGCTGCCGTGGCCATTTTCATCTTCATGCCGCGAATCCCCCGACGCCTGTCCCGAAGGTCAAGTGTCTATGGGTCGCAGGCACCCGCGTCAATCTGCCATTGCCGATTATGCCGTAATATAAATATGTTAAAGGCGCGCGGCAGCCCTGCAAGCCTCGCTTGGCCCCGCACTGCGACAGCGCCCCGCACCCCGGGGGCTGGACAGCCTGCCGCGAGGGTCTATCATCAGCCCCGGCGGCCAGAGGCCCCGCCATCGGGAGCCATAGCCTCCGGATCATCATCACGGGAGTGATCGCATGAGCGCCAATCTGCCGTTTGGGAGCGGGCCGTCACAAGGCCTCAACAGCGCCGTCCATGCGCTGCGCCATCGCGCCCTGTGGATCATCGTCTTCGGGGTCGTGGTCATGGCCCTCGGCTTGCTGGCCTTCAACTCGGTGCTGCGCGCCACGCTGGTCTCTGTCTATGTCGTTGGCTTCATGATGCTGCTCGCCGGCATGGCGGAAGTCGCCATGGCCTATCATGCCAAATCCTGGAGCCGGTTTCTGGTCTGGGTGCTGCTCGGCCTGATTTATCTTGCCGCCGGGGTCTCGGTGCTGATGAACCCACTGCTGGCGGCGGGTATCCTGACCTTGTTTCTCGGTGCGTTTCTTGGCGCCAGCGGGCTGGTGCGCATGTTTCTCGGCTTTCAGATGCAGGCTGGTTCAAGCTGGTGGCTGGTGGTGCTGTCCGGGGCAATCACCACCTTGCTCGGCATCATCATCCTGGCGCATTGGCCGGTTTCCAGCCTCTATGTGCTCGGCGTGTTCCTGAGCCTTGATCTGATGTTTGCCGGCATAGGCTGGATCGGCCTCGGCATGGCCCTGCGACGCCACGGCAATCTCTGAAACGAAGGGTGAGGCAGAATGAGTACAGCGGCAGACAAGCTGGAAGTGGTCAGCGTCAATGTCACAAGGCTGAACAAATACCGGTTTCAGGTGGATTTTGGCGAGGAGCTGGAGCCCGGCCTTGCCGATGAGCCGGCACCGCTCGGCGAAGGCACAGCGCCCTCGCCGGTGCAATGGCTGGCGGCGGCGGTCGCCAATTGCCTGGCGGCGAGCATGGTGTTCGCCTTTGGGCGCTACCGCGAGGATGTCGGCGCGCTGCAAACCGAAGTCACCTGCGAGATCGGCCGCAACGACAAGGGCCGCCTGCGCGTCGTCGGGCTCGATGCTCAACTGACGCTGGGGCGCGATCCCGACGGCCTCGAACATCTGGAGCCGGTCTTGCGCAGCTTCGCCGATTTCTGCACCGTCTCGAAAAGCGTCGAGGCCGGCATCCCGCTGCGGATCGCGGTCAAGGCCCAGGATGGCCGGGTGTTGAAACAACCCTGAGCGTGCACCATCATCTCTGCGCGCCAATCTCTGAGGGGGCGCGTTTCAACCGGGACACAAAACTTGATTTGCGATGCGGCGACGTGCAGGGCAGGAGTGCGCCAAGGTTGATCAGGGGGAAATGACTGCATGTGTGGTATTGTCGGCATTCTGGGGCGCGAGCCGGTGGCGCTGGCGCTGGTCGAGGCGTTGCGGCGGCTGGAATATCGCGGTTATGATTCGGCTGGTGTAGCCACGATTGAATCAGGCGCGATCGAGCGGGTGCGGGCCGAAGGCAAATTGCGCAATCTGGCCGAGCGCCTGCATAACCATCCCCTTCAGGGCCATGTCGGCATCGGCCACACCCGCTGGGCCACGCATGGCAAGCCCACCGAGAACAATGCCCATCCTCATGCCACCGCCAAAGTTGCTGTGGTGCACAACGGCATTATCGAGAATTTCCGCGAATTGCGTGATGACTTGCGCCAGCGGGGCCATGTTTTCGTCACCGAAACCGACAGCGAAACCATTGCTCATCTCGTAACCGATTATCTCAACACCGGCCTGTCGCCGCAGGCGGCCATGGCGGCCAGCCTGCCACGCCTGCATGGCGCCTTCGCGCTGGCGCTGATTTTTGCTGGCCATGAGGATTTGATGATCGGCGCGAGGCGGGGCGCGCCGCTAGCCATCGGTCATGGCCATGGCGAGATGTATCTGGGGTCAGATGCGCTGGCTCTCGCACCCTTCACCGACACCATAACCTATCTTGAAGATGGCGACTGGGTGGTGCTCACCCGCGCCGGTGCCACGATCCACGATGCCACGAACCGCGTGGTGGCGCGCCCCGCGCAGAAGTCGCTGGCAAGCGCCCACATCATCGACAAGGGCAATTACCGGCATTTCATGGCCAAGGAAATCCACGAACAGCCTGAAGTGGTAGGCCGCACGCTGGCGCATTATCTCGACATGGCCCATGAACGCGTGCGTCTGCCGTTCGATCTGAATTTCGATGTCACAAGCCTGCCGCGGCTGACGATTTCCGCATGCGGAACCGGCTATCTGGCGGGGCTGACCGGCCGCTACTGGTTCGAGCGCTTTGCTGGTCTGGCGGTCGATATCGATGTTGCCTCGGAATTTCGCTATCGCGAGGCGCCGATGACGCCGGGCGGCCTGATGCTGGTGGTGTCGCAATCGGGCGAAACCGCTGATACTTTGGCGGCGATGCGCTATGCCCGCACCCAGCACCAGCATGTCATGTCGGTGGTCAATGTCCCGACCTCGACCATCGCCCGCGAAAGTGACATTGCCGCTGTGACGCTGGCTGGCCCCGAGATCGGGGTCGCCTCGACCAAGGCGTTCACCTGCCAATTGGCAGTGCTGGCCTGCCTCGCCATTGCTTTCGGCCGGGCGCGAGGCCTGATTGATGAGAATCGCGAGCGTCAGTTGGTGCGCGAACTCATTGCCGTGCCCGGCTTGATGGCCGATGCCATGACCCGCGAACCGCAGGTTGAGCAGATGGCGCATAGCTTGAGTCGCGCCCGCGACGTGCTGTATCTGGGCCGCGGCACCAATTATCCACTTGCCCTCGAAGGGGCATTGAAACTCAAGGAAATCTCCTACATCCATGCCGAAGGCTATGCGGCGGGCGAACTCAAGCATGGCCCGATTGCCTTGATCGACGAAACCATGCCGGTGATTGTCATTGCCCCGCGCGACCATGTTTTTGAAAAGACCGTCTCCAACATGCAGGAAGTGGCGGCGCGTGGCGGGCGAATCTTGTTGCTGACCGATGCCGCCGGGGCCGGGGCGACCGGGCTTGATCTGAAAGCGCTGGTCATGCCTGACATGGCTGATGAATTCACCGCTCTGGTCTATGCCGTTCCGGTGCAGATGCTGGCCTATCACACCGCCGTGCTAATGGGCAAAGACGCTGACCAACCCCGCAATCTGGCAAAATCCGTGACAGTGGAGTGAAGGGTTTCCATGGTCTATGATCTCCTCATCATCGGCGGCGGCGTCAATGGCACGGGCATTGCCCGCGATGCCGCCGGGCGCGGGCTCAGCGTCGTCCTGTGCGAGAAGGGCGATTTTGCCGAAGGCACGTCATCAAAATCTTCCAAGCTGGTGCATGGTGGCTTGCGCTATCTGGAATATTACGAATTTCGCCTTGTGCGCGAGGCCCTGATCGAGCGCGAAGTCTTGCTGCGTTCGGCGCCCCACATCATCTGGCCGCTGCGTTTCCTGCTGCCACATTCCCCCGAGCAGCGCCCGGCCTGGATGGTGCGCCTCGGCCTGCTGCTCTATGACCATCTTGGCGGGCGCAAAATCCTTCCTGCTTCGCGCGGTCTGCGCCTCAATAGCGTGCCGGAAGGCGCGGTGCTGAAACCGCAATTTCAACGCGGCTTTGAATATTCCGATTGCTGGGTCGATGATGCGCGGCTGGTGGTGCTCAACGCGCTCGATGCAGCGGCGCGCGGCGCGAAAATCATGCCGCGCACCATGCTGGTCTCGGCACGGCGCGAGGACGGACGCTGGGTGGCCGAACTCGTCGCCAGCGACGGCACGCGCTCAAGCCTCGAAGCCAGGGCGATCATCAATGCCGCCGGCCCGCTTGTCGATGAAGTGCAGGGCAGGGGGCTGTCACAGAATGACGGCCCGCTGGTGCGTCGCGTCAAGGGCAGCCACATTATCGTGCCGAAATTCTTCGTCGGTGAGCGCGCCTTCATTCTGCAAAATGACGACGGCCGGGTGATTTTCATCATTCCCTATCAGGGCGATCTGGCCCTGATCGGCACCACCGACATAACCTTGTCCGGGGATGAACCGGCCGAAACGATCACCGATGCGGAAACCGATTATCTGCTCGCCGCCGTCAATCGCTATCTGATCCAGCCGCTGGCGCGCAGCGACATTCGCGCCAGCTACGCCGGGGTGCGCCCGCTGCATGAGGACCATGCAGCCAATGCCTCGGCGGTGTCCCGCGACTATGTGCTTGATGTCAAAAGCGAAGGTGGTGCAGCGCCGGTGCTTTCCGTGTCCGGCGGCAAGATCACCACATTTCGCAAATTGGCAGAACATGCGCTGGCGCAATTGCAGCCGTGGTTTGCGCATATGGCACCGCCCTGGACGGCGGATGCGAGTTTGCCCGGTGGCGATATTCCCGGCGCCGATTTTGCGGGCTTCACAAAGCAGCTTGCGGCGCAATACCCATGGCTGCCCACAGCCATGCTGACCCATTTCGCGCGGCTATATGGCACCAGAGCCCGCGATCTGCTCGGCACGTCCACGAGCTTGGCTGACCTCGGGCAGCATTTCGGGGCGAACCTTTACGAGCGCGAAATCCGCTTTCTGGTGGCGCAGGAATGGGCGCAAACCGGCGAAGACGTGTTGATGCGCCGCACCAAATATTATTTGCGCCTGAATGCCGATGAACAAGCCGCCGTGGCGGCATTTGTTGCGCAGGTGCAGGCGGGTGCCCTCTGAGGCGAACCGATTTTGACGCCATGCTGGCAAATCAATTTAGAGGAGGCATCTGGATTTGCGTGTGTTGACAGCATCTGACTCGACGCACGTGAGCCAGACGCAATGCAGATGTTCCTTTATTGGCTTTTTTAGACTATCATTAAATTGAATTGTATTTTGGGAGATCCATCATGCTCGTAGCTATCGCGCCGCCGCCTGTCCCGACCGGCAAGATAAAGAGCTTTGGCCCTTTCGGCCCGAGTTACGAGGTTGGCAAAGTCCTTCGCCAGTTGGAAGATGGTGACTGGCTGATTGAGATTACGATGGTAGAATCGGCTGAAAAGGCAGAGTATCGCTTGACGCATCTTTCTGAAGACCCGGACGCGCGCTAATGTATGCAGTTGCTTTCGATCTGGTAGTGACCGACACCGAGAAGCATCACCCCAAAGGCGTTACGCAAACTTACATCGAAATCGGCGCGGTGCTTGCGGAACGGGGTTTTCGTCGCGTGCAGGGCAGTCTCTATGTGTCAGATAACGAGGACATGGCAAACCTGTTTCTCGCCATTCAAGCGCTGCGTGCTAGAGCGTGGTTCCCAAAGTCAGTGCGCGACATTCGCGCCTTCTGCATCGAGCAGTGGTCGGACTTCACCCCGGTGGTGAAGTCGTGAAGTGATAAAGCAACTGGCTCATATTTGAAGTGCCACGCCAAACGCTTTCACGGGTGTTTGATCAGCAAATAGCGGCCATTTGGCTGTAGTTGATCGCAATTGTCTTCAAACGCAGGCACATTGCGCGAGGCAATAACTTTCCATCTCCCCTCACACGCCACAAGCGGCGCCGTCGCTGCGCGGGTCGGCGGCACCCTCGATCATGCCGTTTTGATGGCGCACCAGCGCCCCGGCATGACCCATCGTGTCGGAAAAACCTTCATCGAGCACGTCAACCACATGGCCGCTGGCGCGCAAGTCAGCGACAAGCCCTGAATCAAACCGATTTTCCAGCTTCAATGTCGTGCTGGTTTCACCCCAGGTGCGGCCCAGGAGCCAGCGCGGTGCACTCACCGCCTGTTGCAGGTTCTGGCCAAATTGGGCGTAGCGCGTGAACAGTGCCGCTTGCGTCTGCGGCTGGCCCTCGCCGCCCATGCAGCCATAGGGCATGACGCGGCCATCATGAAACAGCGCCAGCGCCGGGTTCAGGGTATGGAAGGGCTTGCGGCCCGGCTCAAGAGCATTGAGGGCGTGGGGATCAAGCGAGAAACTCGACCCGCGGTTCTGCCACAATATGCCGGTGTCGCCCGCCACCACACCGGAGCCAAATTCAAAAAATATGCTTTGAATGAAACTGACGGCGCAGCCGTGCCGGTCAATGGCCCCCAGCCAGACTGTATCGCCAGTTTGCGTGGGAGCTGGCCAGGGTGCGGCGCGCGCGCCATCAATGGTGGCAGCCAGTTCATCGAGCTTGGCGGGCGACAGCCAGAGCGCCGGATCACCCGGCACCCGGCCGGGATCGGTCACCACCTTGTCGCGCACCTGAAACGCCGCTTTGGTCGCTTCCACCAGCCCGTGGATATGGGCAAAGCCCTCACCCTCGCTCACGCCAAGGCGTTGAAACAACCCCAGAATCATCAGCGATGCGAGTCCCTGGGTGGAAGGTGGCAGGTTGAACACCTGCGCATCGGGCAGGCTCAGCCGCAACGGCGTCACCAATTGCGCCCTGTAGGCGGCAAGATCGGCAAGGCGCAGCGGGCTGCCCGCAGCACCAAGGCCTTCAGCGATCCGGCGCGCCAGATCACCCCTGTAAAAATCATCGAGCCCGTGGCGCGCGAGGTGCTGCAAGCTCGCCGCCAATGCCGGCTGGCGCATGATATCGCCCATCCGGGGCGCGTGCCCATCGCGCAGATATATGGGCGCAAAGCCGGGCTTGTCGTGCAATTCATGGCGTTTGCTGAAGGACAGTTCGGCCTGTGAACGCGTGACAGCAAAGCCCTGTTGGGCGTGGCGTATGGCATCGGCGAGGAGACGCTCCAGCGGCATCACCCGGGCCTGTCCGGCGGCGGCAACATCCAGCGCCACTTGCCAGCCCGCCACGGTGCCAGCCACGGTCAGCGCCGCTTTCGGGCCACGCGTCGCAATAGTCTTGTCGCCCTTGTAAAAACTGGCATCAGCCAAGGCCACGGCGGGGCCGCTGGCATCAATGGCGACCGGCGCATGTCCGGGGCGGTGAATCAGCCAGAAGCCATCGCCACCCAGAGCATTCATGTGCGGATAGACGACGCCGATACAGGCAGCCGCCGCCACCATGGCCTCTATGGCCGAACCGCCCTCACGCAGGATGTCGCGCCCCGCCTGCGCGGCGAGATGGTGCGGTGCCACCACCATGCCGCCCAATGCCATTGTCGAAGTCAGCATGATGCCCTCGGCCCTCTAAGAGCCGCTCTAGCTGCGTGTGGCTTGTGGATCAATCAGCAATTTGGCGACTTCGGCTTCGGAGAAAGCCGCCGGTTGCGCGCCGCCCGAGACACTGACCAGCTTGCGCGTCCGCCCGGAGCGCAAGATCGCGTCCATCACATCGAGCACGTGCAGACCCAGCGCCCCCGACGCCCGTGGCTGTCGCTTGTGGCGCACCGCGTCGGCAAGTTCCGCCACCCCCAACATGCGATAATTGGCATGTTGCGGGTTGATGTCGGGATGGTTGGGCTTGCCGGTCAATTGCCCTGCCGTGTTGGTGAGGCTCCAGGCCTCGCGCGCCGCGGCAAATTCCACGTCGCCCCCGAAGAAATTGGGATCGGGCACGCGCAGCGACCCCTCGGTGCCGTAGAGTTCGAGCGGGCGATGGCCATGCTGGAACACATCCCAGCTCAAGGCCAGTGTCGCCAGTGCGCCATTGGCAAAGCGCAGCGTCGCAAGCGAGGTGGTGGGGGTTTCGACCTTGATCGACTGGCCTTTTTTGGGGCCTTCCGCAGTGATGACCCGCTCCGCCAGCCCCATGCCATCCAGCGCCATCACGTCGCGCACCGGCCCGATCATGTTGATCAAAGCGGTCAGATAATACGGCCCCATATCGAGCACCGGCCCGCCACCGGGCTTGAAGAAAAATGTCGGATCGGGGTGCCAATGCTCCATGCCGCGTGACATGAGAAACGCCGATGCCGCGACAATCCGGCCGGTCTGGCCGCCCTCGATCAACGAGCGGGCATAACGCTGGCCCGGCCCCAGAAACGTGTCGGGCGCGACGCCGAGCCCCACCTTGTGCTTGTCGGCAAGTTCGACCAGCGCGCGCCCCTCGCGCGGCAGCACGCTCAAGGGCTTTTCGGAAAACACATGCTTGCCCGCCGTCAAAGCGCGTCGCGACACGGCAAAATGCGCATTCGGCACCGTCAGGTTGATGATGCCGTCGATAGCGTCGGATTTCAGCGCCGCCGCCACCGACAGCGCCTTGATGCCATGGGCCTTGGCCTGCTTGCGCGCCGCTTCTGGCCGCAAATCGGCGCAGGCGACAATTTTCACGCCGCGAAACATCGGCGCATTTTGCAAATAGCGCCCGGAAATGACGCCGCAGCCGATGACGGCAAAGTTCATGTCACTCATGGCAGGTCACCAGGCTTTGAGAGCTGCAAGCGAGCGCGTCGCGAAGCGGCGCGGATCATTGGGCTTGTCGTGTTCGAGCACATAGAGCTTCACACCGGCATCATGCAGCGCCGGCTTGAGGCGCGCCCAGTCAAGCGTGCCGTGGCCGAGATCAGCCCAGCCGTCTTCATCGCCATGAGTGCCCGCCGGGGCTATGTCCTTGACATGCGCCGCCGCCACCCTTTGCCGGTATTTCGCCAGTTCGACCACCGGATCGGCACCGCCGCGCACGATCCACGCCACATCGGCCTCCCATTCCATGTCGGGAGCCTCATGGAACAGAATATCAATGCCCCGCGCGCCATTATCGAGCGTCGCATATTCCCAATGGTGATTGTGCCAACCAAAACGCAGACCCTCGCCGCGCACCCTGGCGCCAAGTTCGGCAAGTTCGCGCGCAAAAGCCGTCCAGCCCGCCGCATTCATGTCACGCTGGCCTTGCGGGGGCGCGGGCACAATCAGAAAGCCGATCCCCAGATCACGGAAGATTTTGGCAGTCCCTTTCAGATCATCGCGCAGCATCTCGATGCCCACATGGGCGGAGGGTGCCTTCAAGCCATGCTTGGCAAGCGACGCCTTCATCAAGCCCGGGTCCTTGAACTGGCCACCGAACGGCTCGACCTGGGTAAAGCCGAGGCTGGCCATCAGCGCGAGTTGCTCCTCGAGCCCTTCCATGCTGCGCACGGAATAGAGCTGAATCGATATTGCCGAAGCATCCATGTCAGGTGTCCTTCTCTCAAGAAATCAAAGTCTGTCGCCTGTTTGGGTGTCAAACAGCGAGGCTTCCTGTGGGTCAGCCGCAAGCGCAATGCGCCCGGGATTGCTGGCCGCGCCGTCGAGTCGCGTGGTCAGTTGACAGGCACCGATGCGGCACCAGGCTAGGCTGTCAGCGCCCATGGTTTCAAGCAATTCGACATCGGCCACGCCGAGGGCGACGACGCCGTCACCGGCCGGCACCACATGCTCGGGCCGCAACCCCAGCGTCACCGCCTGACCGACACTCGTGCCCGGGGGCAGGGGGCGGCGCAGCGCGAAGCGCATGTCATCATTGGCAAACAGCGCGCCGTCATCGCCGGTCTCAAGATGCCCCTTGATGAAATTCATGGCGGGCGAGCCGATAAAGCCTGCCACATAAAGATTGGCGGGCTTGGCATAGATGGTGCGCGGTGTATCATATTGCAGGATTTTGCCGCCGCGCATGATGGCAATGCGATCCGCCAGCGTCAGCGCCTCGATCTGGTCGTGCGTGACAAAAATGATCGTCGCGCCGATGCGCTTGTGCAGGCGCTTGATCTCAACCCGCAATTCCGCGCGAAGCTGCGCATCGAGGTTGGAGAGCGGTTCATCGAACAGATAGACCGGAGCTTCGCGCACCAAGGCCCGGCCAATGGCGACGCGCTGGCGTTGGCCACCTGAAAGCGCCGAGGGGCGACGATCCAGCAAGTCGCCGATTTTCAACAATTCAGCCGCCGCCTGCACCCGGCGGGTGATTTCCGGCTTTGCCATGCCAGCGACGCTCAACCCGAAAGACAGGTTCTTGCGCACGCTCATGGTGGGATAAAGCGCATAGGACTGGAACACCATGGCGATATTGCGGTCTTTGGGTTCCTCGTGGGTGACATCACGCCCGCCGATCATCACCTTGCCACCGGAAACGTCGATCAGCCCGGCAATGGCATTCAGCAATGTCGATTTGCCGCAGCCCGACGGCCCCAGCAGCACCACGAATTCCGACTGTTTCACCTCGATGTTCAGATCGTTGAGGACGCGCACCGCCCCGAACTTGACCTGCAGATCAGCGACCGAAACATTTGATGCGACGCTCATGATTCAACCCTTAACTGCGCCAGCGGTGATGCCGCGCACAAACCAGCGTCCGGACAAAAGATAGACCAGCAGGGGAACCGCCGCCGTCAGAATGGTGGCCGCCATGTCCTGATTGTAAAACCGCGTGCCGGTTGTGGTGGTGACGATGTTGTTGAGTTCAACCGTCATCGGCATGTTGTCGCGACCCGCAAACACCAGACCCAGCAAGAAATCATTCCAGATGCCCGTCACTTGCAAGATAACCGCGACGATCACGATGGGTGTGGACATGGGGAAGATGATCGAGGCGAAAATCCGCCAGAATCCGGCACCATCAATGCGCGCTGCCTTGAAAAGCTCAATGGGCAGGCTCGAATAGAAATTCTTGAACAGGATGGTCATGACCGGCAGGCCGAAAGTCGTGTGAACGATGACGATGCCCGCCAGGGTTCCGAACAATCCGAAAAATGCGAGGATGCGCACCATCGGGTAGATGAACACCGCATAGGGAATGAACGCGCCGATCAGCAGGATCAGCACCAGCAGGTTCGAGCCCGGCAGGCGCCAGAATTGCAAGGCGTAGCCCGCAATCGCCCCGACAGCGATGGAAATGATCACGCTCGGAATCAGGATTTTCACCGAATTGAAAAAGCCTGCGGATAATTTATGCGCCGAAACCAGCCATGGCGCGATGGTTGGCACATGGGGCAAGGCAAGGATATTGCCCGTGGATATCTCGTTCATGTGCTTCAGCGAGGTAATGACCATCACATAGAGCGGGCCAAGCACGACAAGCGCCATGGCGATCAGGCAGGTGTAGATGGCGACGCGCGCCGGGCCGTTCCTGTGCAGGCCGCTCATCGTGCCGCTCCCTTCACATCACGCCGCCATTGCCAGATCTGCCAGGGGCCGATGAACAGGAGCACAAAGCCCAGCATCAGCGTCGAAGCTGCGGTGGCAAGGCCGATGTCCTGATGGTCGAACAGATAGTCATAAATGAATTTCGCCGGGACTTCGGAAGCATTGCCCGGCCCGCCGCCGGTCATGGCGATGATCAGGTCGAACAGGCGCACGACAGTCAGCGCCAGCAGCACGGTGACGGTGGCTATGGCACCGCCGAGCATCGGCAAGACAATGGAAGCATAGGTGCGCACCGGTGAAATGCCTTCGATGCGCGCCGCCTTCCAGATTTCATCATCAACACCGCGCAGGCCCGCCAGCATGATCGCCATGACAAGCCCCGAGGCCTGCCAGACGGCGGCCATCGCCACCGTGTAGAGCACGGTCGAGCTATGGTTGATCCAGTCGAAGTGAAAATGCGCAAAACCGAAATTGCGCATCATTTTCTGGATGCCGAGCGTTGGTTGCAGGATCCATTCCCAGATCAGGCCGGTGACGATGAAGGACATGGCGAGGGGATATAGGTAGATGGTGCGAAACAAGGCTTCGCCCTTGATGCGCTGATCCATCAGGATCGCCATCAGCGTGCCGATCACCAGCGAGGCGATGATGAACATGAAGCCGAAAAACACCAGATTGCCGACCGAGGTGTTCCATCGATCCGTATTGAGCAGGCGCACGTAATTATGCAGGCCGACATAGTGGTCGGAGGGCAGAATGTGCGAATCCGTCAGTGAGATGCGCACCGACCAGATGGTGCAGCCGACATAAACCACAAGCACGATCAGCAGCGCTGGCGAAAGCGCGACGAGCGCAGAAAGATGGCGTCGCAGCCAGAGTTTCATCATCGCGGGTTCCTGCCGGGTTTAACGCCCGGCAGGCTCCTCAAGAGCAGTGAAATCCGGGCATCAGCCATGGATGGCGGCGGCAAATTTCTTCACGAAATCTCCAGACGACATTTTCGGGTCGTTCCAGAACTTGTTGATGATGTCGGTTTCCGCCCCTTCCACCGACGGCGACGCCAGCATGTCGACCGAGGGCGTCTGGTTGGCGGGATTTGCCATCAGCTCATGCCCGTGCTGGGCGCAGATATCGAGGCTTTTCACATCGACGTCCTGCCTGATCGGTATCGAGCCCTTCTTGGCGGCAAAACGCAATTGCGTGCCCTTGCTCATCATGACTTTGACGAGCAGATCCTGAGCCTTGGCCTGTGCCGGGTCTTTGCTCTTGGGGAAGACGAACACATCGCCGCCCACCACATAAGATGCCCCCAGAATGGTGCAGCCAAACTGCTTGCCTGCCGTTTGATGGGCATTGGCAAATTCACCCTTCGCCCAGTCACCCATGAACTGGAAGGCAGCCTTGCCTTGAATGACCATGGCGGTGGCATCATTCCAGTTGCGGTTGTTCGCGCCGGGATCGGTATAAGCCTTCAACTTCTTGAATGTGTCGGCGACCTTGGCGAACACCGGGCCGGTAATGTCCTTGTCGCCCTTGCCACTCCAGATCGCGACATACATTTTCTGGCCACCAATGCTGGCCAGCACCGCATTGAACAGAATGGCTTCCTGCCAGGATTGGGTGGACGCTGCCAGCGGCACGACGCCCGCAGCCTTCAGCTTCGGCATGTCTGCGAGCACGTCATCGAAAGTCTTGGGCACGGCGAGGCCGGCCTTGGCCAGAACGGCAGTATTGTACCAAAGCCAGTTCTGGCCGTGGATATTCACCGGAATGGCATAGATATGGCCATTGCGTTTGACGGCATTGAGGAACAGCGGCGGCACGGCGCTTTCCCAGCCGCCGGCCTTGGCGTCGGCATCGAGATTGCGCAGCAGGTGGTTGTTGACGAGATCGTCGAATTGCTTGCCGGTATTGAATTGCGAGGCGGTCGGCGGCTTGCCGCCAACGATGCGGTTGATCGCCGCCGCGCGGGCGGCATCGCCACCGGCAACGGCATCATTGAACCAGTTGCCCCCGGCCTTGTCATAATCCTGCGCAAAAACATGCACGGC
>JAJZGX010000127.1 GCA_021804825.1 Pseudomonadota bacterium
CTGATCGGCAAAGGGGCACCGGGAGGCGTCAGCCCCGGTGCATGAACACCAGCAAGCAGACCAGCACCAGCGCCGAACAAAACCCCAGCACAAAGGCGCTCAAGTGGCTGTGGCCGACAACGGGTTCAGAGCTGAAGCGCGCGGCCAGCGGTGGCTCAGCGGCGGAAGGCGCCAGCGGGGATTGCGGCGAGATTGCAAAGCGCGTGGTGCTGCTCGCCCGCAGCGACAGCGCCGCCGGCAGGCTTTCGCGAACCACACCATCGAACCGGGCGTGAAGCAACTGGCGCTGCAGGCGCCAAGTTTCAACGCGCTCGGCATCATCGCCATGAGCCGTCAGCCATTGACGCATGGCATCGCGCTCGCGATGGCCGCTTTCGCCATCGACATAGCGATGCAGATCGGCGTCGGAAGCCTGGTGCATGACATCGCTCATCGTGCGGCTCCTATTTCACCAGCCGCAGGTGGGATGTGTGGGGTTGCCGCTGCCCTTGCACCGCCGCCGGGCCGTTGCCCGTCTTCATCTGCCCCGCCAGAGCGGCGCGGGCCCGTCCCAGACGCGCCATCATCACATCCATGGGTATCTGCAAGACATCGACGACATCGGCGTAGGTCAGGCCCTCGAGGACGATGAGGAGCAGGCATTCGCGTGTCTCGATGTCCAGCTTCTGCAAGGCGCTGGTCACGGCCACCAAAGGCTCGGGCCACAGCCCGCCATTGGCCTCGCGCAGCCCGCGCGGGCGATGCAGCTTGATGCGGTTGGCAACGGCCTGGCTCTCGGATGATTCCTGCCGGTAAATCGCGCAGACCAGACTGTAAAGCCAAAGGCGCACCGACAATCCGCGGGGTGGGCGCTCGAATTTCAAGGCCCGCAGCAGCGCCTCATGCACGATATCGTCGCCGCAGCCTGATGCCACTTCCTCGGTTTCCGAAGACAAAGCTTGCGCAAAACGCCGCAACGCTGGCGTGACAAGCTCGATTTCGTTCCTCAGGTTCAAGCGGGTTTCCTCACCTTGCCGGAGCCTTGGCGCGGCGACCCGGACATTAACAAATTGTTAACTTAAAAGCCGGGAATTGGCCAGTGGGCGCGACGTCCGAACGCGAGATTTTTTGACAGGTTTTCTGGGGCGCACCGCTGCTGCTGAAAAAGATACACACTGGAATTTGCCGTCTTGGCGACAATGCTGTCGTCATTTGAGCGAGAAACGCTGCCAAATCGCTGCCAAGCGCTTGCATCGGCGCGCCTGAAAGCATACACGCGACTATTCTCACTGCGTGCTTGACCGCCGCTTGGCCCTCCTAAAACTTTGTGTGAGAGATTATGCAGGAAGATAGCGAAACTGCGCCCACAACGAGCGCCATTCTGAAGGGCAAGCGTGGCCTGATCATGGGCCTCGCCAACAGCCGTTCGATCGCGTGGGGCATTGCGCGCGCTGCGCATGCCGCCGGGGCCGAACTGGCTTTCACCTATCAGGGCGAAGCGCTGGAAAAGCGCGTGCGGCCTCTGGCGGCGGAAGTCGATGGTCTGGTGGTTGGCCATTGCGACGTCACCGACACGGCTTCGCTCGATGCGGTATTTGCCGAAGTCACCCGCATTTGGGGCCATCTCGATTTTGTCGTCCATTGCATCGCCTTTTCCGACAAGGATCAATTGACGGGACGCTATGTCGAAACAACGGCCGATAATTTCACCAATTCGCTGTTGATCTCCTGCTATTCCTTCACGGCCGTGGCGCAACGCGCCGAAAAGCTGATGGCAAACGGAGGCTCGCTGCTGACCCTCACCTATTACGGCGCCGAAAAATGGATGCCCCATTACAATGTCATGGGCATTGCCAAGGCGGCGCTTGAGGCCAGTGTCCGCTATCTGGCGGCTGATCTTGGCGAAAAGGGCATACGCGTCAATGCGATTTCAGCAGGGCCGATCAAGACGCTGGCGGCATCGGGCATTGGTGATTTCCGCTATATCCTGAAATGGAACGAATATAACGCGCCCTTGCGCCGCACGGTGACGATTGAAGAAGTGGGTGAGACCGCCGCATTTCTGGCCTCCTCCATGGCGCGCGGCATCACCGGCGAAATCCTGCATGTCGATGCGGGTTATCATGTCGTCGGCATGAAAAACCCCGCAGCACCGGATATTGGCGTTGTTTGAGCGTGCCATCACCCTCCGCGGCGCAGGTCGGGGCCTCTGATCCCGTGCAACTGGCCTATCGTTTGATCTTTCTACGCCATGGCGAGACCGATTGGAACGCGGCCGGTCGCCTGCAAGGCCAGCGGGATACGGCCCTCAACGCCAAGGGCAGGGCGCAGGCGGGTGCCGCGGCCAGAATCTGCGCCAATGTGCTGCCGACCAGCGATGATCGCCAGCCGCCGCAATTGAGCATGGTGGCCTCGCCGCTGCTGCGCGCCTGCGCCACCATGGCGATCGTGCGGGCCGGTCTCGGCCTGCCGGAAGCGCCCTTTGCCACCGACGACCGCTTGAAGGAAATTTCCTTTGGCGACTGGGAGGGCATGACCTGGGCGGAAATTACCCGCCGTTTTCCTCGTGATGCCGCGGCGCGGGAGCGCGATCGCTGGGGCTTCGCGCCGCCGGGTGGCGAGAGCTATGTCGAGGTAGCGGCGCGGGTGCGGACGTGGCTGGAAACGCTCGATGGCGACACTTTGGTGGTCGCGCATGGCGGCATTGGCCGCGTGTTGCTGTATCATCTGGCGGGGATTGACCCGGAGTCGGCCACCAGTGCTGACATTTATCAAGGCCGCGCCCTCGATTTTCAGGCAGGGAGCGGCACATGGCTGGGATAAATGCGTCGTTCATGCGCCATTCAGGCGGGCTGCGGCATAGATTTCGGCCAAGACAGGGCGTTGACGGGTGGCCTTGCCTGGCGGTGAGTCTTCGGGATCAGGGCACTATCGTCCGATCCCCGCGGACTGAGGGGGCAATGACCTCGCAACGCATCAACGGGTCCTGGTCACCGCTTCGGCGCGGTCGGCTGCGATTTACGCCCGGAATGGGGAACTTATCGTGTCAGCTGTCGAATCGCGTAGCAAATCTCGGAACTTTCGCATCATGAGCGGCACGGGTGACATGAGTGCCGAGACCGGCCGAATCATTGCATTGAACGGCACGTCCCGAGACAGCGCCATCGTCAGCCTGCCGCAAAAGGCCGTGTTGCGCGGCGCCCAGCGGCCTGACCTGATTCGCGACGAAACCCTGAGCGAAATCTTCCGCGCGTCGGTTGCGCACCATGGCGAACGCATCGCCATGGTCAGTGACGGCGTGAGCCTGACCTATCGCGAGGTCGAAGCGCGTGCGCTTGGCGTGGCGCGGGGCCTCATGCGCGCTGGCATCGGCGCTGGCCAGGTTGTTGGCCTCTGGGCGGCACGCGGGCCGGAACTGCTGATCGCCCAAATCGGCATTGCGCTGAGTGGAGCCGCCTGGCTGCCCTTCGATGGCGATGCGCCGCTGGAGCGCATCAATGTCTGCCTGGCCGATGCTGACGCTGCCGTGCTTTTGACCTCCGAAGCCTTTGCCCCCAAGGCCGAGGCTGCCGGTCTTGCCTGCAAGGTCGCGACCACGGCCTCGTTGAGCGATCCCGAGGATGCTCGTGATGTGCCCGCTCGCCAGCCCGGCCTGACGCGGGAACATCCGGCCTACATGATCTACACCTCCGGCTCGACCGGCGTGCCCAAAGGCATTGTCATCACCCAGGCCAACATCTGTCACTACCTGCGTTCTGCCAATGAAATCTACGCTCTGACCAAAGATGACGTCGTCTTTCAGGGCGCATCGGTGGCCTTCGACCTCTCGATGGAAGAAATCTGGGTGCCCTATCTGGTCGGCGCGACGCTGTTTGTCGCCACCCCGGCGATGATGGGCGAGGCTGACCGTCTGCCCGACATCATGGACAAGGCAGGTGTCACGGTGCTCGATACCGTGCCGACGTTGCTCGGCCTGCTGCCGCGCGATATTGCCTCTTTGCGGGTGATCATTCTGGGCGGCGAGGCCTGCCCGCCCTCGATCGCCGCCACATGGTGCCGCGCCGGACGGCATATCTACAATTCCTATGGCCCGACCGAAGCTACCGTTGTTGCCACCATTGCCGAAGTGCTGCCGGGCGCGCCGGTGACCATTGGCGGCCCGATCCCGAATTACACCTGCTATGTCGCTGATGACGACCTCAACCTGCTCGACGAGGGCGTCGAAGGGGAATTGCTGATCGGCGGGCCGGGCGTTGCCAAGGGTTATCTGAAACGCGACAAACTGACGGCGGAGAAATTCGTCGCCAATCCTTACGCCGAGAACACCATCGACCCGATCCTTTACCGCTCCGGCGATGCCGTGGTGATCGGCGCCGATGGCAATATCGCGTTTCGCGGGCGCATTGATGATCAGGTGAAAATTCGCGGCTTCCGGGTCGAGCTTGGCGAGATCGAAGCCAAGATTGCGGCCCATGAACAGGTCGGGCAAGCCGCCGTTGTCCTGCGCCAGGACGAAGGGCTGGATCAACTCGTTGCCTTCGTCGTTGCCAGGCGTGGCGTCGCCCATGGCGGTTCCGGCCTCGACACCAAAGGCCTGCGTGCCGCGCTGAAAGCGGAGCTCCCGGCCTATATGGTGCCGGCCCGTTTCGAGATGATCGATGAATTGCCGCGCCTGTCATCGGGCAAGATCAACCGTAACGCGCTGAAAAAACTCTCCCTTGCCGATGTCATGGTCGCCGAGGAGCAAGAAGCGCCGCAAACGGCCACCGAAGCCCTGTTGCTGGCAGCGGCCAAGCGAACCTTGCCGCCGCAATCCATCCCGTTCGATGCCGATTTTTTCACCGATCTTGGTGGCCATTCCCTGCTGGCGGCCCGCTTTGTGTCGATTGTCCGCGAGACAAGGGCGCTGGCGGGCATCACCTTGCAGGATGTCTACAATGCCCGCTCGCTGCGGGCGCTCGGTGCCGTGCTCGACGCCAAGGCGGAGCAGTCAGGTGCGCCCGAGAGCCTTGCCTTCGAGCCGCCGCCACTGGCACGCCGGTTCTGGTGCGGCTTTGCCCAGGCAATATCGCTGCCCTTCATCTTCGCCTTGCAGAACGCGCAGTGGCTGAGCGTCTTCGTGTCGTTCATGCTGTTCACCTCCACGGATGCCACGCTGCTGCAGGAAACGCTGTCGCTGCTGGGCATCTATATCAGCGTGCATTTCATCACGGTGATCATTGCCATTGCGGGCAAGTGGGCAATCATGGGGCGCACCAAGCCGGGCCGCTATCCCTTGTGGGGCAGCTATTATTTCCGCTGGTGGCTGACCAATGATCTGATTGATCTGGCGCATATCGGCTGGTTGCAGGGCACGCCGCTGACGCGGCATCTGCTGAATGCGCTGGGAGCCAACATCGGGCCGGACTGCATTTTTGCCGAAGCTGATTATGGCGCCATCGACCTTGTTTCGATTGGTGCGGGCACCACAACCGGCGGCAAGCTCATCATCGCCAACGCGCGGGTCGAGGGCAATGAATTCGTGATAGGCCGCGTCTCGATTGGTGCTGATTGCAACCTCGGTTCATCCTGCGTCATCGAAAATGACGTGGTGATCCACGATGGCGCCGAACTGCGTGACCTGACCTCGTTGCCCACGGGCACGGTGGTTGGCGCTGGTGAAATCTGGGATGGCTCGCCGGGCAGCAAGGTCGGCATGGTGGATTTTGCCAGCCTCGATACCCCGCCCGTCGTCTCGACCGCCCGCCGCTGGTTCCTGCAGGGCCTCTATGTAGTGATGACGACGATCATCCCGCCGCTGGGGCTGCTGCCGATCCTCCCGGCTTTCTGGCTGTTCGATCACCTTGCCGATTTGAACAATCTCTCGCCTGATGATCGCACGACCTATCTGGTGTCGCTGCCGTTCCTGTCCTGGCCCACTGCCTTCATGATGATGATTTTTACGGTGGCGTTCATCACCGCTTGCCGCTGGATCATCCTGCCGCAGGTGCGCGAGGGCAAATATTCGGTGCATTCGGGCTTCTATTTCCGCAAATGGGTGGTTGCCCAGATGAGCGAAATCACGCTCGACGTGCTGACTTCGCTTTATGCCACCGTCTACATGCGGACCTGGTACCGCCTGCTTGGTTCCAAGATCGGCAAGGGTTCCGAAATCTCCACCAACTTCGCCGGACGGTATGATCTGGTGGAAATCGGCGACAAATGCTTCATCGCCGATGAAGTGGTGATGGGCGATGACGACATCCGCCGCGGCTGGATGACCCTGAAACGGGTGAGCACCGGTTCGCAGGTGTTCATCGGCAATTCCGGTGTCGTGCCGAGCGGATCGCGGGTGCCCGATGGCGTGCTGATCGGCATCAAATCCAAACCGCCGGCCAATGAACTGATGAGCCCCGGTGACACCTGGTTTGGTTCGCCGCCGATCAAATTGCCGGTGCGCCAGCGTTTTGATGGTGGTGGCGCCAACTGGACCTATGAGCCGCCCATGAGCAAGAAAGTGCTGCGCGCGGTGTTTGAGGCGGTGCGTTCGTCGCTCCCGACCATGTTGTCGATCACCTTTGGCTTCTGGATCATTGATCTGATCAGCCAGCCGCTGTTTGACGGGAATTATGTGCAGGTGATCGTCGAATTCGTGCTGGCTTCGATGTTCATGTCCACCATGCTCACGGCCATCGTCATTGCGCTGAAATGGCTGACCATGGGGCGCTATGAACCCTGCGCCAAGCCGATGTGGTCGTGGTGGGCGATGAATACCGAGGCTGTTGCTGTCATCCATTTCGACCTTGCGGGCAAATCACTGCTGTCGCATTTGCAGGGCACGCCGTTCCTGCCATGGGTCTTGCGTCTCTATGGCGTCAAAACCGGCAAGGGCGTTTACATGGATTCGGCCGACATTACCGAGTTCGACTGCGTGACCATCGGTGATTTCGTGTCGCTCAACGTCGGTTCGGCTCTGCAAACTCA
>JAJZGX010000037.1 GCA_021804825.1 Pseudomonadota bacterium
CTGATCGTGCGGCGGCTCGATGTCGCTGATCAATTCCTCCATCAGGGCGTCATCATAATCAGCGAGCTTTTCCAGCATGGAATAGCGTGCTTCCTTCTCGCGCGGCAATTCGCCAGCCGGCACATCGACGATGGTTGAGGGCGCGTGTTCGCGATAAACAAAGGCGCGCTCCAGCGCCAGATCGATGAAGCCAGTAGCAATGCCATTCTGCCAGATGGGAATCTGCCGCAGCAGCAGGGGCGTGCGCGAGGCCGACTGCAACATAGCCAAGGATTCGCGCACCCGCGCCGTCGCCTGATCAATCTTGTTGAGAAACAGGATTCGCGGCACGCCCGCATCTTCCAACCCGCGCAATATCAGTTGCAGCGCCGGAATCTTGCGTGGATCGGCTTCGCAGACCACAATCACCGCATCGCAAAGCGGTGCCGCAATGCGCAGGCTTTCGGCAAATTCGATCGAGCCGGGGCACTCCACAAAGCCATAACGGTCGCCGAGATAATCTGCGGCGGCGAAATTCGGCTCGACGCTCATGGCATGGGCGCGAGCTTCAGCCGAGGAATCCCCGAGGCTCGAGCCTTCGCCGACCTGGCCCTGGCGCGCCAAGGCACCGGCCCGCGACAACAGCGCTTCCAGCAGGGTGGTTTTGCCGCTTTGGAATGTCCCGGCAATGCCAATGAGCCGCGTGCCTTCGATACGGGTCGAGCCAAACCTGCTTTGCACTGTCATCCTCAACTCCCCTCACTGCACGGTGCTTCACCCCCAAGCATGGGATCAAAGTTACACCAGCGCGCGGTGGGCGCAAGAACTGTTTAAGCATGCCGTTACATTCGGCTTTTTGCCACCAGCAGCGCCTTCAAGGGAATTTGGCCGCAGGCAGCGGCGGCACGTTGCGCGCCCGCCCCGAAGGATTGCGCCCAAGGTAGAGCCGCAGCGGATTTTCAAAATAGCGGAAGCTCAGCATGGCGAGGCCGGTGGCCAGCACCGTGACGATCACCGCGCCGAGTGCGAGGTCAAGCGAATCCACCGTCGTCATGCGCTTGAAGATCGCCACCATGATCACGATCAGCAGCGCGTGCAGGAGATAGGTGCCATAGGAAGCCTCGCCGAATTTCTGGGCGAGCGGCCCCGCAAGATGGCTGATCGGCCGATGGATTTCGGCGGCGGCGATCAGATAGATCACGCCGGGGATCAGCATGATGATGATCAATGACGGCACCTTGAGCAGCATCAGGCCGACAAGCCCCGCAGCCGCGCCATGTGCCAGCCACCAGGGCACTTTGAACCCGCGCCCCTCGCCAAGCAGGACACGTAGTGCCATGCCGGCCATGAAGCTCGGCACCGCGCGCAAATTGCCAAAATCATAGGTCGCCGCTGTCCAGCTGCGCATGCCTTCAAGGTCGCGCCATCCGCCCATCAAGATCGCAAAGCCAACGGCCATCGCCAGCGTTGCCCAAGGCCCGAAGCGCACCAGCGCCAGCAGAAACACCGGAAACATGAGATAGACGAAGAACTCGGCCGAAATCGACCACGAGGGGTAATTCAGCCCCAGATGTGGCGACAGCCCCCATGCGTGCAACAGCAACAGATTGGCGGGCGCCAATGATAGATCGAAGGTCGTGGTGCGATCAATTTTCAGGTTGAGCAGCAAGATCAGCACAGAAATCGCCATGAAGGCGAGGGTCATCAGCGCGTGCAGCGGATAGACCCGCGCCAGTCGCTTGCGCAAAAAGCTGCGCATGTCGGCGAAACTATGCAGGCGCGCGCCATAGGTGTGCATCAGCACGAAGCCCGAAAGCACGAAAAAGAAATCGACGAACAGGTGCATTTTTTCAAAAATTGTCGTCGGATGGCTCAAAAACGGTTGCACGTTGATTTCGAGATGGAAGGCCACAACCCCCATCGCCGCAATGTAGCGGTATGTATCGAGCACGTGAAATCGCTGCTGGGTCATGGCGCGCCTGACTTTCGTCTCAGGCGCTCTCCTTAGCCCAAATAGCGTGCAAAACGCGCGCTACCTTGCATTTAGCTTAACGCATGATCCCGGTATGGCCGAGCGAATAGCGCCCCGGCTGCGGATAGATCGTCAATCCATGCGGCATATGATCGACCGGCATGACCGTGACATGCCCGGTTTTGGTGTTGAAATCATAGATTTCATTGTCGAAACGCCCGGAGATCCACAGGTCTTTGCCATCGGCGCTGACATTGCCCATATCCGGGCTGCCGCCGCCCGGTATATGCCACGTCGCCACAACCTTGCCGGTCGCAAAATCGATCACCGAGATTGAGCCTGGCCCGTGCGGCGGGCCATTGACACAATGCGTGCCACGGTTGGTGACATAGAGATCCTTGCCATCGCGGCTAGGGTAAAGGCCATGGGTTGCGATGCCGGTGGGGATGAAACCGGTCTCCTTCATGCTGTCGCCGTCCACCAGCGTCACGCCGTCCAGTTTCATGTTGGCGACATAAAACGTCTTGCCGTCAGGCCCGAGCCGAATATCCTGCGGCATGCCACCTTTGGACATGCTGAGAAACCCGACGACCTTGTCATTGGTCATGTCGATCTTGACCAGCCGACCGGAAAATTCGCACGTGAAAATCGCATAGCGGCCATCTGCTGAAAAATCAGCGTGGTTGATGCCCTCGCACTCGCGAATATAGAGGGATTTTTGCAAGGACATGGTCTGCGGATCGCGAAATTCCAGCGTCCGCCGGTCTTCGGCCACCACAATGGCTGAGGCACCATCGGGCGTGAAATACAGATTGTAGGCATCATAGACCTCGATCTTGCGCGTCGGCTTGCCGGTCACCGGGTCAATGGCGATCAATTCACCGCGGGTCTTGCTGTTGCGACGGCTGGCCGTCACCCACAGGGTTTTCAGGTCATAAGACGGCACGACATGCTGCAAATCGCGCCCGAAATTGTAAATGGCGATCACCGCATGGGTGGCTGGATCAATTTCCCAGAGATCGCCGCTGCGAATATGCGGCACATAAACCCGCGTCGGCACACCAGCGAGCACCGGCGCAATCATGTCCTTGCCGGCCTGCGAATAGATGTTGGACGGATTGATCACCGGCGGCATGCCCGGCACCGTATCTATGGCGGGCGCAGGCTTTGCCATTTGCGCATCGGCCTGCGGCGGCTTGTCTGGCTTTGCCGCAACGCCGGTCGGAGCCGTAGCGGGCGGCCCGGCAGCATTATCGGGGATTTTTGCTGAAGGCGCAGCCTTGGGCGTGGCCGCCGCGGCGGGCGTTGCTGCCGTCTTGGGTGCGACCGGGGCCTGCGTCTCCTGCGGCGCGGCAAAGCTTGACTGTGGTGGCTTTGACGCAGCCGCATCGTCGGCATGTGCCCATGATGTTGCCGCGAGGACGGCAAAACAGACGATTGATGTGAGGCTTTTGATACTGCGCAATGGAGAGCCTTGAAGCAACCCGATGAAACGCCCTACCTAACGAGCAGGCTGCGGCGTGGCAATGTCTTTTCTCAAGGCGGCAACCGTCGCATCGACGATCTCGTCGACGCCGAGTTGACCCAGTGCCGCGCTGGACTTGCGCGGGTCGCCATAAACGCCTTGTGCCGGCCCCGGCGGCGGCGACGTGGCAAGCCGCGCACTTCGCACTGCCCAAGGTGCCACCGCCATCAGCAAAGATGTGTCATTGACGCCAGCATGCGTGCCGATTTCAGCCGCGCTCAGGCCATGCTCGCGCAGGGTTTTGACGAATGTCGTCTGCGTCGTGCCGTAATATTGCGGCACCATCAGCGCGCGGGGATGGTCAGGGCGTCGCGCCCAGCGGCGGTTGAGGGTCGCGACGACAGCGCGTAGATCACTCTGATAGCCGCCGTGATCCCCCAGAATGATGATGTTCCTGAAGCCATGGTGCGCAAAACTGCGGGCAGCACCAATCAGCACGGCGCGAAATGCAGCTGGCGGCACGGAAATGGTGCCGGTAAAGCGCATATGCGCAGTGGGGTGGCGGATCGCGCCTTCCGGCACATAGGCGATCACCGGCGCCACCAGCACATGGCCGAGCTTGCGCGCAATCAGCCCCGTCAGCGCCCGCACCCGGATGTTGTGCTTGCCAAGATCGACATAAGGCCCGCTCTGCTCGGTGCCCCCTACGGGAATGATGATCGAATCCGTGCCGCCCTTCACCAGAGCCGCGACTTCAGGCGACGTCAGGCGCGACAGCCGGATTTGGCTGGCAGCGGCCTGCGCGGCCCCCCGCGGCCCGGCAACAGCCAGCGCCGCACCAATCAGGCAGGCAGCAATGCGCGCGTGAACGGGCTTCTGGCTTGTCGTGCTGGTCGCCATTGCATCACAATCCCTTGGGCGCCAACGCGCGTCGTCAAACGCGAACATAGCATCCAGCGGAGCAGGAGCAACCTAGCACCGCGCCCCAAAACCGCGCTATAAACCGACAATTGAGCTTTTGCCCACGGAGCGCCCCGCCATGAGCCGATTGATTTTTGTCCTTAACGGCCCCAACCTGAACCTGCTCGGCAAGCGCCAGCCGCATATTTATGGCCATGAAACGCTGGCCGATGTCGAGCGCGATTGCCGCAAGGTGGCGCTTGAACATGGCCTTGAAATGCGCTTCCACCAGAGCAATGCCGAATTTCAGATCATTGACTGGATCCATGAAGCCCGTGAGAGCGCCGGGGCGCTGATCATCAATCCCGCCGCCTTCACCCATACTTCGGTGGCGATCCTCGATGCGCTCAACACTCTGGAAGTGCCGGTGCTGGAGGTTCATATCTCCAATGTCCACAAGCGCGAGGCCTTCCGGCATCACTCCTATGTGTCGCTGGTCGCCTCCGGTGTCATCGCCGGCTTTGGTACCCATGGCTATCAACTGGCGATCCAGCGCGCGGCGCGGCTGATCGATGAAGCGCAAGCGGTGGCGAAAGCGAAGTCGTGACCCGCGCCGCGCCGGTAAAAATCGCGGTCATGGGGGCTGGCCTCATCGGCAAGCGCCATGCCGAACATGTGGTCGCCACGTCCGAAGCGGAGCTGTTCGGCGTCATTGACCCCATGCCTGCGGGCGAAACGGTAGCTGCGTCTCTGGGTGCGCCCTGGTTCAAGAGCTTCGACGCCATGCTCGCCCACGGTCGCCCCGATGCCATTATCGTCGCGACACCCAATCAGATGCACGTCGCCCACGGCCTCGCCTGTATCGAGGCGGGCCTGCCGGTGTTGATCGAAAAGCCGCTGGCAGATGATCTGGCCGGTGCCGAAAGGCTGGTAGCCGCGGCACAAGCGCGCGGCGTGCCCTTGCTCACCGGCCATCATCGCCGCCACAATCCGCTGATGCGTCAGGCCAAGGCCTGGCTCGACGAGGGTCGCCTCGGCCAGCTTCTGGCCGTCCACGGCTTTTGCTGGTTTTTCAAACCCGATGATTATTTCGATGTCGGCTGGCGACGCTTGAAGGGCGCCGGGCCGGTGATGCTCAACCTCATCCATGATGTCGATTGCTTGCGCATGCTTTGCGGCGAGGTGGCAAGCGTGCAGGCGCTCGAGTCCAACGCGGTGCGTGGCTTTGAGGTCGAAGAGACCTCGGCGCTATTGCTGAAATTCCGCAATGGCGTGCTTGGCACCATCACCGTCTCCGACAGCGTGGCCGCCCCGTGGAGCTGGGAACTGACTTCGGGCGAAAATCCGGCCTATCCGCATATGCACGAGCCTTGTTACATGCTGGGGGGCACCCGCGGCGCGCTCAGCTTGCCTGACATGCGGCTGATTTCGCACGGCGGTGCGCCGGGCTGGATGCAGCCGATGCAGGTCGAGTTTGCCAAGACACAGCCCGCCGATCCGCTGCGTCGGCAGATCGAGCAATTCTGCCGCGTGGTGACGAGCGGTGAAGCGCCATGGGTCTCGGGGCGCGACGGCCTCGAAACCCTGCGGGTGATCCTCGCGGCCAAAGAGGCAGCGGCAACCGGCAAAAGTGTGATGGTCGCCTCGCCGGGCGCATGAACCGCGCGCGTCTCGGATCATAAGGGCTTTATAGACCGCCGCATTCACCTTGCGTGCGGTTCACCCTTTGCTAATTGGCGATCAGTCACTATCTTGTGCTGAAGACCCCGTGATTCACCAACCCATAGGCCGAAACAGGCCCCGGAGCGCATTCATGATGATCAGTGACAATCTGCCCGCCAGCGCCAATTATCTGATCCCTCAGGTGATCGAAAACACCAGTCGCGGCGAGCGCGGCTTTGATATTTATTCGCGCCTGCTGCGCGAGCGGATTATTTTCCTCACCGGCCCTGTAGAAGACCACATGGCCTCGGTCATCATTGCGCAATTGCTGTTTCTGGAAGCCGAGAATCCGAAAAAGGAAATCTCGATGTACATTAACTCGCCGGGCGGTGTGGTGACCGCGGGCCTCGCCATTTATGACACGATGCAGTTCATTCGCCCGAAAGTCTCGACGCTGTGCGTCGGGCAGGCGGCGTCGATGGGCTCGCTGTTGCTGGCGGCGGGCGAAGCCGGGATGCGCTATGCTGTGCCCAATGCGCGGATCATGGTGCATCAGCCTTCAGGCGGCTTCCAGGGGCAGGCTTCGGACATTCTGCGCCATGCCGAAGACATCATGAAAATCAAACGTCGCCTTAATGAAATTTATGTGAAGCATACCGGGCGCGACTATGATACGATTGAAAAAACGCTTGATCGTGACCATTTCATGACGGCGGACGAAGCGGCCGCTTTCGGGTTGGTTGACAAGGTTGTCGACAAGCGCCCGGGCGACGAAGCTGCGGCGGCGTGATTCGCCGCAATTGCGGGCGTTCACGCGCCATTCATGGCCGCTATGCGGCTATGAAGCGTGGTGATGTCGCCGGGCGGCCAACTTATTGTGGGTTGCTGCGCATGAAATCGCGCCTCCGGGTGGTTTTGGGGCAAATATGACGATCTTTTGACTACTTTTTGTTAGGTGATCGTCTTTAGATTGGTTCTTGGGTGTGAGTCGCCGTGCTGCGCTGCCCTGATGATGGAGACAAGGATGAGCAAGGCCGCTGGCACTGACTCCAAAAATGTCCTGTATTGCTCGTTCTGCGGCAAGAGCCAGCACGAAGTGCGCAAGCTTATCGCGGGACCAACAGTATTCATCTGCGATGAATGCGTCGAGCTTTGCATGGATATCATCCGCGAGGAAAGCAAGACGTCGCTGAAAACCAGCAAGGACGGCATTCCTACACCGCGCGAAATCTGCAAGGTTCTGGATGATTATGTGATTGGCCAGCCACAGGCCAAGCGCGTGCTTTCAGTTGCAGTGCATAATCATTACAAGCGCCTGAGCCATGCCCAGAAGAGCCAGGATGTCGAGTTGGCCAAGTCCAACATCCTGCTGATCGGGCCGACGGGCTCCGGCAAGACGCTGCTGGCGCAGACCTTGGCGCGCATCCTCGATGTGCCCTTCACCATGGCCGACGCCACGACCCTGACCGAAGCTGGCTATGTCGGCGAGGATGTCGAAAACATCATCCTGAAGCTGTTGCAGGCGTCTGATTACAATGTCGAGCGCGCCCAGCGCGGCATTGTCTATATCGACGAAATCGACAAGATTTCCCGCAAGTCCGACAATCCGTCGATCACCCGCGACGTTTCCGGCGAGGGCGTGCAGCAGGCCTTGCTGAAGATCATGGAAGGCACGGTCGCCTCGGTGCCGCCGCAGGGCGGGCGCAAGCATCCCCAGCAGGAATTCCTGCAGGTCGATACCACCAACATCCTGTTCATCTGCGGCGGGGCTTTCGCCGGGCTGGACAAAATCATCTCGGCGCGCGGGCAGGGAACCTCGATCGGCTTTGGCGCGGTGGTGAAAGCCCCCGACGAGCGCCGCACCGGCGAGTTGCTGCGCAAGGTCGAGCCGGAAGATTTGTTGCGGTTCGGCCTGATTCCGGAATTCGTCGGGCGCTTGCCGGTGCTGGCGACGCTGGAAGACCTCGATGAGGAAGCCTTGAAGCGCATTCTGGTCGAGCCCAAGAATGCGCTGGTCAAGCAATATCAACGCCTGTTCGAGATGGAAAACACCGATCTCACCTTCCAGGACGAGGCGCTGAATGTCATTGCCCGTCGCGCCATCGAGCGGCGCACCGGTGCGCGCGGCCTGCGCTCGATCATGGAGGGCATCCTCCTCGATACCATGTTCGACCTGCCGGGTCTCGATGGTGTCGAGCAGGTGGTGATCGGCCCCGAAGTGGTGGAGGGCAAGGCCCGGCCACTGTATATTTACTCTGAAAAGGCAGGCGCGCAGAGCGCCTGAACGCGGCGCAGCCCCTTGTGGCTGCGTCCCAAATTCGCGATCAAAGCGCCCTACTTGAAACCGTGCGCTTTCATCGCCACCTAGCTCCTGTCCAAGTGTCACAGGTGCTATTCGGGCCTGCTGACAGAAGAGCGTAGTTCAAGTGGTTCGTGCGTTATTTTGCGGCGGGGCCTCTCGCTTTGTCGCAAAGAATCGGGCAATTTGTTGTTGCGTTTCTTCGCTTTCCCATGTGGCCGCATTGGCACATGGCAAGCCCTCAACCTCGTAGGTTCAATCATGGCTGCCAGCAAACGCAACATTCCGGCCCCCGGCTCGGTGGAAAGCTATCCCGTTCTGCCGCTGCGCGACATTGTTGTTTTCCCTCATATGATCGTGCCGCTGTTCGTGGGGCGCGAGAAATCCATTCGCGCGCTCGAGGAAGTCATGCGTTCCGATCGCATGGTGCTCTTGGCCTCGCAGTTGAATGCCAGCGACGATGATCCCAAAGCCGATGCCATTTACACCACAGGCACGCTCGCCTCGGTGCTGCAGCTGCTGAAGCTGCCCGACGGCACGGTTAAAGTTCTGGTGGAAGGCAAGCTGCGCGCCCGGATAGGCCATTACACCAAGCTCGACGACTATTATGAGGCCGATGCCGAAGCGCTGGCCGATGAGGCGATCGACAAGGTCGAAGCCGAGGCGCTGGCGCGCTCGGTGGCTGCCGAATTTGAAAATTACGTCAAGCTCAACAAGAAAATCTCGCCCGAGGTGGTGACCGCGGTCGGGCAGATCGACGATTATTCCAAGCTGGCCGATACGGTGGCTTCGCATCTCGCCGTGAAAATCGCCGACAAGCAGGCCATTCTGGAAATGCCCTCGGTGGCGCGGCGGCTGGAAAAGTGCCTCAGCCTGATGGAAAGCGAAGTCTCGGTTCTTCAGGTCGAGAAGCGCATCCGCACCCGTGTCAAGCGCCAGATGGAGAAGACCCAGCGCGAGTATTATCTCAACGAGCAGATGAAGGCGATCCAGAAAGAGCTTGGCGACAACGAGGACGGCAAGGACGAACTTGCTGAACTCGAAACCAAGATCAAGGAAACCAAACTCTCGAAAGAGGCACGCGAGCGCGCCACCGCCGAGTTGAAGAAACTGCGGCAGATGTCGCCCATGTCGGCCGAATCGACCGTCGTGCGCAATTACCTCGACTGGCTGGTGTCGATCCCCTGGGGCAAGCGCTCCAAGGTCAAGAAGGATTTGCCTGCTGCCGAAGCGCTGCTCAACACCGAGCATTACGGCCTCGACAAGGTCAAGGAGCGGATCATCGAATATCTGGCCGTTCAGAGCCGGGCCAACAAGCTCACCGGGCCTATCTTGTGCCTCGTCGGCCCGCCCGGCGTCGGCAAGACCTCGCTTGGCAAGTCCATCGCCAAGGCGACGGGCCGTGAATTCGTGCGCATGTCGCTCGGCGGTGTGCGTGATGAAGCCGAGATTCGTGGCCACAGGCGCACCTATATCGGTTCCATGCCCGGCAAGATCATCCAGTCCATGAAGAAGGCCAAGTCTTCCAACCCGTTGTTCTTGCTCGATGAAATCGACAAGATGGGGCAGGATTTCCGAGGCGATCCCTCGTCCGCGCTGCTGGAGGTGCTTGACCCCGAGCAGAACGCGACCTTCAACGATCATTATCTTGAAGTCGATTATGACCTCTCGAATGTCATGTTCGTCACCACGGCCAATACGCTCAACATTCCGGCGCCGCTGATGGATCGCATGGAGATAATTCGCATCGCTGGCTATACCGAGCAGGAAAAGACCGAGATTGCCCGGCGTCACTTGATCCCGGCTTCGATCGCCAAACATGGGCTGCGGCCTGATGAATGGTCGATCGATGACGATGCCTTGCTGCTGCTGGTGCGGCGCTACACCCGTGAAGCGGGCGTGCGTAACCTTGAGCGTGAGCTCTCCAATCTCACCCGCAAGGCAGTCAAGCGCATCCTGACCAATGACGAAAAGACAGTGCATGTGACGGCCGCCAACCTTGCTGATTTCATTGGCGTGCCGCGCTATCGCTATGGCGAGGCCGAGAGTGATGATCAGGTTGGTGTGGTCACTGGCCTCGCCTGGACGGAAGTCGGCGGCGAGCTCCTGACCATCGAAGGCGTGATGATGCCGGGCAAGGGCAAGATGACCGTTACCGGCAATCTGAAGGACGTGATGCGCGAATCGATTTCGGCGGCGGCTTCCTATGTGCGCTCGCGCGCACCCGATTTCGGTATCGATGTCGATATGTTCGAGAAGCGCGACATCCATGTCCACGTCCCCGAAGGCGCGACCCCCAAGGATGGGCCATCAGCCGGCATTGCCATGGCAACCGTGATCACCTCGGTCATGACCGGGATTCCCGTGCACCGCGATATCGCCATGACCGGCGAAGTGACGTTGCGGGGCCGGGTTCTGCCGATTGGCGGCCTCAAGGAAAAGCTGTTGGCGGCGCTGCGCGGCGGCCTGAAAAAAGTGCTGATTCCTGAAGAGAATGCCAAGGATCTGGTCGACCTTCCGGCCAGCGTCCGTGACAGTCTGGAAATCGTGCCGGTGGCACGCATGGAAGATGTGCTGAAGCATGCGCTGCTGCGCCAGCCCGTGCCAAAGGCCGAAATCGAGCCCGTGGCTCTGGCGCCGGCACCTGCGGCAGCCGCCACAAATCTGGCACATTGATGCCATCGGGGATGGCGGCCAGTGCCGCCGTCCCCAAAAACTATCATAATATCGGGTTGAATTGCGCTTTCAGGCTTGATTTGCGGCGCAATTCTAGGATAGCTCGAACAACGGGCCTCGCCCGCCGTTCTAGTTGACACGCTAGCCTGGCTGCGGTGCTCGTGTGATTGCCTACAGGCATGATGCCGAAGTGGCGGGTGCTTGGGTGAGGCCTTCGACCTCGATAAATGGAAAGCCTTCTATGAACAAAATGGATCTCATTGATCATGTGGCGACTGCGGCAGGCCTGACGCGCGCTGATGCGACGGCTGCCCTCGATGCAGTGACGCTGGGCATCACCAAGGCGCTGTCGCGCGGTGAAGACGTGCGTCTCGTGGGTTTTGGCACATTCGTGGTGAAAGATCGCGAAGCTCGCGTCGGCCGCGATCCCAAGACCGGCAAGCCGCTGAACATCGCTGCTTCGCGGGCGGCTGGCTTCAAGGCCGGTGCCGCGCTGAAGGAAGCGCTGAACAAGGCCTGAGACGGCGTTCTGCCGCGATCACGCCATCATCGCGTGATTTTGCGATAAATTGGGCGGTGGCATTTGAAGCCTCCGCCTTTTTGCGCTACACCATAATGAATAAAAAGGGCGGTTAGCTCAGTTGGTAGAGCATCTCGCTTACACCGAGAATGTCGGCGGTTCGAGACCGTCACCGCCCACCATTATGAGGAGCGCTCGTGACCAGACTCTCGCGCAAGCTGTCAGGCGTCATCGTCACGCTGGTGCTGGCATGCACGGGCGTTGGCCATGCTCTCGCCATGAATTTTCGTCTGGTGCCGCTGGCGCTGGGCAAGAGCTGCGGCCAGAAGTGCCCGAAAATCATCACGGCCGAAGGCGAGATTGAGGGCGATACTGCCGCCAGCTTCGTGCGCTTCCTTTCCAGCCATCGGCATGATTCGACCCTGCGTTCGGTGGTGTTGCTCAATTCGCCGGGTGGATCGGTGGAGGGCTCCATCAAGCTCGGCCTTGTGATCCGCCGTCTGCACATGGCAACTATAGTGGCGCGGGCCGTGCCTCTGGCCGGGCAGGGCACCTATCAACTGGTGTCGGGGCGCTGCTATTCGGCTTGCGTCTATGCCTTCATGGGCGGCTCGAAACGGGTGCTGCCGCGTGGTTCGGTTGCCGGAATTCACCGCGCCTATATCCCCGGTGTCGGGCCTGATCCGGTGGGCCACGCCATTCCTCGTGCCCATCGCGGGCCACGCACAAGCATCAATCCCGATGTGGCGGCACTGGCGATCGCGCGCTATTCGCAGCGCATGGGCATCAGTCTTGACCTGCTGCGCACCGCCGAGCGGGTTTCGCCAGCTTCGATTCACATCGTCACGCCGCGTGAGGCGCGGGCTTGGCATCTGGCCGTCAGCAAATTTTGAAAAGCTATGTCCGCCATGCTTCAGAGCGGCCATTTGAGGCTTGACTTTGCTGCTGCAAACGCGCTACCCAGCGCCCACCAGATCGGCGGGTTGCGGCCCCTGTATCCGGGGGAGTAGCTCAGTTGGTTAGAGCGCCGGCCTGTCACGCCGGAGGTCGCGGGTTCAAGTCCCGTCTCTCTCGCCAAATCCCCGAAAATCAAAGGTTTTCGCAGACGCGCGGTCCTGTCGCGCCTTGGCTGAAAGACCCCTGACGGGCCCCGAGCCAAAAGGCCTCAGGCGACGCCCAGTTTGCGTTGCAGGCTGGTTGAACTGGTGGTGTACTGGAAGGCAAGCTTTTTGTCCGGATAGACATAGCGGTGCACTTTTTGCGCCGCCAGCGCGCCTTCATGAAACCCCGAGAGAATCAGCTTCAGCTTGCCCGGATAGGTGTTGATGTCGCCAATGGCGAAAATTCCCGGCACATTGGTTTCAAAAGTGCCGGTATCGGCCGGTACCAGATTTTCATGCAGGTTCAGGCCCCATTCGGCAATCGGCCCCAGCTTCATCGTCAGGCCGAAGAACGGCATCAGCGCGTCGCAAGCAACGGTTTGCTCTGTGCCATCGTCGCTGCGCACGACGGCGCTGCCGAGCACGCCCTCGGCGCCATGCAGCGCCGTGACCTGGCCGATGATCAGATCCATCGCGCCTTCGGCAACCCATGAACGCATGGTATTGACCGAATGCGGTGCCGCGCGGAACACATCGCGCCGGTGCACCAGTGTGATGCGCTTGGCGATTGGTTGCAGATTAAGCGTCCAGTCAAGCGCCGAATCGCCACCGCCGACGATCATGATGTTCTTGCCGCGCATCGAGTCCATCTTGCGCACCGCATAATGGACGGAGCGGCCCTCAAAGGCCTCGATCCCGGCAATGGGTGGCTTTTTCGGCTGAAAGGAGCCACCGCCCGCTGCAATGATCACCACCTTGGCATCAAATTGCGTGCCGGCATCGGTGGTGATCTCGAAGCGCGGTGCGGTGGGCGTGCCCTTCGAGACCAGCGACGTCACCATTTCGCTGAGATGATATTGCGGGTGGAACGGAGCGATCTGTGTTTCAAGATTGTCGATCAGGCCCTGGCCCGTGACAATCGGAAATCCGGGAATGTCATAAATCGGCTTTTCAGGATAAAGCTCGGCGCATTGGCCACCGCGCTTGGGCAAAATATCGACCAGATGCGCTTTGATATCGAGCAGGCCCAACTCGAATACAGCAAACAGACCGATTGGCCCGGCTCCGATTATCAGCACATCTGTCGTGATCATGGTGGCGAAATCCTTTGCACTATGAGGCCGCAAAGCCCTTCCTGTGGCATTCATCATAGGGAGTCATGAAACTATATTCAACATGTTTTTTATGGATATAAATTATATCACACAAAATAAATGTTTTATCCAGATCAACCCTGTTTGGAGGGCGTGGTGACTTTCAGGCCGTCGAGCGCCTCTGTCACCTTGATCTGGCAGGAAAGCCGGGAATTGGGGCGCACCTCAAAGGCAAAATCCAGCATGTCTTCTTCCATCTGTTCAGCCGGTCCCACCGCTGCCAGCCAGGCCTCGTCAACATAGACATGGCAGGTCGCGCATGAGCATGCCCCACCGCATTCAGCATCGATGCCGGGCACCGAATTGCGGATGGCCGTCTCCATGACGGTAGCGCCGACGTCGGCTTTGACAGTGCGGCTGGTGCCTTTGGCATCGGTGAACGTAATATCGACCATATCGGGGCTGCCTCTCGAGCTTGCGGCGGAATTTTTGACAGCCCGCCTTTAGCCAATTTCCCGCAGTTTGGCGAGATGGCGACGATCCTCGGCGACACGAGTGAAGGCGACACTTGCGCGCGCTGACGGGGCCTTGCGGCCGGGGTCAGGCAGCCAGCAGATTTGCCAGACTTGATTCGGCGCGTGCCACTGCTGCCGAAAGTGCCTCAAAATGCTTGGAAGCCTGAGCCGCACCGCAGCCCTTCAGCAAAGCCGATTCGAGCAGTCCGGCATGATCTGCGACATCGAGCGCGCAGACAGCCAGCGCCGAACCGCGCAGGCGATGGGCAAGATCGGCCTGAAGCTGGGGCGCGGCAAGCTGGCGCGCGGCGTCAAGACGCGTCAGAATCTCTGCCGCCTGTGTTCCGAACATGGCCAGCAATTCGCGTTCGAGGGCGTCATCTCCGGCGGTTTGACGCGAAAGCAATACCAGATCGAAGGGCGATTGCGGCTGTGCAGCCCTTGGGAGCATGGAGGCGTTCATGAAATAATCCCGAAATATCAAGCCCGCTACCAATGGCACACGCTTCTTTAGAAAGCGTTTGCTTCCGAGTTGTGGACAAGGCCCGCCGCCGTTAACGACGTTTGCTTTCTTCTCAAAAGCCCCGTTCCCTAAATTTCGCAGCCCATGTATGGTAAATATCGGTTAATGAGTTGGGATTTCAGCTGGGGTCTTGCTGCGTGTGCAGGGGGATCGTGGCATAATCTCTTGTGAAACGTGTTTGGAACTCATGATTTCGAGTTCCCTGTGAGGCCCGATTATGGCGCAGATAAAATCATCCGCAACGGATTTGGCAGCTTTGTCTGCCTTGGAATCGGCACTGAATCTGAACGATAGCAGCTCCGGCGAGACCTCCGCTGCATCCATGCCGAAGTTGCCGGACGTCGCCGATGGCGGGCTGGGACGCCAAGGCGCGGGCCGCTCATCGCTCAGTTTCCAACCCGTCCAGCCGCGCCCGGCCGAAGCTGATCCCGTCAACCCGGCGACACCACGCACGCCACCGGTCAATGATGATCGACGCACTGCCGGCCAGATCCTCAAAACCATGGAAGTGCGGGCCAGCCGCTGGCCCTATGGCCTGGCCGCGCTGGCCTCTGTGGCCTGGGTCGGCCTTTGCGGCTTTTATGGCTGGAGCCACCATGATCTCCTGAGCCCCATCGATGTGACGCGCAGCGGCTTTCTGGTCGCCGCGCTGGTGGGGCCGGTGCTGGTCGCCTTCGTGGTCGCAGCCCTCATGGTGCGTGTGCATGAATTGCGACTGACCACGCGCTCGATGACGCAGGTCGCCTTGCGCCTCGCCGAGCCCGAAAGCCTGGCAAGCGAGCAGGTGATCAGCCTGAGCCAGGCCATTCGTCGTGAAGTCGCCTCCATGGGCGATGGCATCGAGCGGGCGCTTGCCCGTGCCAGCGAGCTTGAAACCCTCGTGCATTCGGAAATCAGCAATCTCGAACGCTCGTTCGGCGATAATGAGCGGCGCGTGCGTGCTCTGGTCGAAGCCATGGTCAGCGAGCGTGAAGCGCTGGTCGCCAGCGCCGAACAGATGCGTGGCGCGATCAGCACCGCGCATGATTCGCTCACCGGTGATCTCGCCCATGTTTCCATGCGCATCGTCGAAAGCGTCGATGCCGCAGGCTCGCGGGCGGCGCGCGCCCTTGGGGCCAAGGGTGAGGAAATTGCCATCACGCTCGGTTCGGCTGGTGATTTGCTGGTAAAGCAGCTTTCCGATCACGGCGACGATATTGTCGCCAATCTTTCGCGTACCGGCACTGATGTCAGCGCGCATCTGAGCAACGCGTCTTCGCAGGTCTCGCAGGCGCTCGCCGCCGAGATCGGCGAAATCGACGCCCGTCTCAACGGCACCGGCAAGGCGCTGATCGTTGATCTTGGCATGCGCGGCAATGAGGTGATCGACCGGCTTGATCATACCGGCGAACAGATTGCCAATAATATCTCCAGCAGTGGCGACAATTTGGTCGCACGCGTCGCCGAAATCGGCGACAGGATGCACCAGACCGTCAATGTCCGTGGTGTCGCATTGGGGGCGGAACTTGCCGAAACCGGCTCCCGCATTGCCACGGATATCGCCACACACAGCGAGCAGGCGCGCCAGAACCTTGATCAATCGCAGAGCGCGCTGAGCGCCATGCTGGATCAGCACACCCGCGTTCTGGATGGCAGCCTCCACAATTTCCACACCCAGATGCAGGATCATCTCGTCGCCTCCGGCACCGAAATGGCCGCATCATTGGATGGCCACACCGCGGCTGCCGGTCGGATTTTCGAATCCGCCAGTCAAGTGCTCGATCAGGCCCTCGATGCTCATTCCGAATATGTCACCAAGAAGCTGGACGATCACGCGGCGCGCGTCACCGGCGCCCTTGTCGACACGTCGAGCCAGACTATCCAGGCCATGCAAGAGCAGACCGACGCCCTGCAAACGCATTTCGGATCGTTCGCGACTGGTGCCATCGACGATATCAATCGCAGCTTCAATGCTTTCAACGGCCAGTTCAGCGAGGAGGCCGCAGCCCACCGCGCCGAGATCGCCGCGCGCAACCAGGAGCTTCAGGAGCATCTGGCCCAGTATCACGAACAATTCACCACCACGGCCACTTCGACGACGCAGGCCCTGCGCGCCCTGACCGACGAACATGCGGTCAATTTCGCCGACCATGCTGCGACGGTGAGCGGACATCTCACCGATATTTCGGCGCAGTCGCTGGCGGGCTTTGCGGCGCAGGCCGACACCTTCAACCAGAATTTCACGCAGCAAGCCGAGGCGCATCTGGGGGATCTTGCGGCCGGAAGTGCGGCGCTGGAGGAGGGGCTGGCCGCCCATCGCCAGCAATTGGCGGCGCTCACCGAGCAGCATGGTGCAAGCCTCAACGATCAATTTGCGCGCGCGCTGGACGACCAGCAAAGCGAGACCGACGCCTTCCATGCGCGCTTTGCCGCCAATGCCGAGGCGCATCTGGCCGATCTGGCTTCCGGCAACGCTGCCCTGGAAGAAGGTCTTCTCGCCCATCGTCAACAGTTGGCAGCCCTCAGCGAGCAGCATAGCGCAAGCCTCAGCGATCAATTCGCGGGCGCATTGCACGACCAGCGAAGCGAAACCGAGGCCTTCCATGCCCGCTTTACCGCCAATGCCGAGGCACATCTGGCCGATCTGGCTTCCGGCAACGCTGCCCTGGAAGAAGGTCTGGTTGCGCATCACCAGCAGATGACCGAGTTGGCCGAGCACCATGCAGGCAACATCAATGATCACTTCGCCAAGGCGCTGGAAGATCAGAATGCCCAGGCGCAGGCCTTTAGTGACCAGTTTGCGAGCCAAAGCACGGCCCACCAGAATGATATCGCCAGCAGCCATGCTGCGCTGCAAAGCCGCGTCGCGCAATTGCATGATGATTTCAGCCGCAACGCTGCTGATCGCGTCATTGCCCTCGACGATTTGATGCGCAACCATGATCAGAAGTTTGCGGCGCAGGCCGAAGCTCTGACGCTCGGCGTCGCTGCCCAGCACGATGCCTTCCATCGTGAATTTGCTGATGCCAGCGAAACGGCTCGTGCCAATCTGCTCGCCGGTCTCACGGCTTCGCATGATGAGGCCCTGGCCACGACACAGGATGCCACCAGCCGGATTTCCACCGCGCTGCGCGGCGTCACCGAAGGCTTTGCCACCACAGCCAGCGAGGCCGTGGCAGCGATTGCCACCCATGGTGATCGTGTGAACGATACCATTGCGACGCGCCTGTCGGTGTTCGAGGACACGATCAGCCATGCCGACACCGGCGTGGCGCAGCGGATCGATGCGCAGGTTGACCGCCTGACGGCGACGATCGATGCGCGGCTGGGTGATCTGGAATCGATCATCGGTGCCAAGGCCGAGGAACTCGATTCGCACCTGTTGGAGCGCACCGAGGCTTCGGCACAATTGATGCAGGCAAAAGTGTCGGCCCTCAACGCCGACAGCAATGCCAAGGGCGAAGCCCTGCGGACGGCTTTTGATCAGATCGCCACGCGCATCGATACCGGGTTGCAGGCCCGCACCAACGAGCTCAACGACGCCTTGCGCCAGCGCGCCATCGATGTCGCCCGCAATCTCAGCGATGGTGGCGGCGAAATTGCTCGTGTGCTTGATGATAAATTGGTCGCGATCGGCGACCAACTGACCGAGCGCATGCAATCGGTCACCGCACTATTCGAAGATCGCACCAACCAGATCAACATCGGCATGGCCGCCCGTGCCGAGGCCCTGGGCAACGCCCTCTCCGGCCATGTTGATCGTCTCGACAACAACGTCGTCAATCCGCTGGTTCGGGTCAATCAGGATCTGGCGACCCAGTCGGGCGCCCTTGCTGACATGCTGGCGAGCCGCACCGCCGACATCAGCGCACTCCTTAGTGAGCATTCCGTGCGCCTCAATACTGAGGTCGAAAATCAGCGCGCGCAATTGGCCAGCGTGCTGGACTCGACCGGATCATCGACCATTGCCGCGCTTGATTCGGCTACCAAGGCGATGAGCGAGCACCGGAGCCTGATTGATCAGACCTTCAGCGCCCATGCCGATGATTTCCACCAGCGCCTGTCACATGCGCTGGCTGGCACCGAGGCCTCGCATGCCGCAGCCCTCGATCAGGCTGCGCAAATGTTCAGCAATCACCGCGGCTTGATCGACCAATCATTTGCTGCACGCGGCGCTGATCTCGACAATGTGCTGGAACAGCGCACCCAGACCCTCGCCAGGACGCTGGCGGCGGGCACCGAGGTCAACCAGCGGGTGCTGGATGAAGCCAATCAGGCGCTCGATTCAACCCTGAGCCTGCGGGCGCAGGAACTTGGGGCGACGCTGGTGGCGCGGCTCAACGAGATCGACTCGACCTTGATCACCCGCCTCGGCAGCGTGCACGCTTCGCTCAGCGACAGCGGTCGAGCGCTGGGCGACCTGCTCGAAGGGCGCCTTGGCGACTTGCAGGACCTGTTTGATGTCAAAGGCAAACTGGTCATTGATACGCTTTCGGCGCGTGGCTATGACATCAACCGCAATCTGGCCGAGGTCAGCGAAATGGTGGGCCACGCGATTGATAATCGCGGTGCCACCATCATCCAGCATCTCAACCGCAAACAGGTCGAAATGACCGCAGCCATTGATCAATCGACCCACGCGCTGGGCGCGGTTATCGACGGCGGCGCGAATAATTCCATCACCTCACTCGCCACGCTCGGGGACCGGTTGAGTGCTGAACTTGGCGGCGTGCTGGTTCGCCTCGATGCGGCTCATCAGGCGCTGTCGACGCTGGTCAATAACGCCAACTACAACCTGTCATCCCTCGAAGGCGCGCTTTCGGGGCGCATGAAGGATTTCGCGCAGGCCATGGGGGGCGTGTCCGAGCAGGTCAACGCGCTCAATGAAACCGCGACGACCACACTCAACGACGGCCACGCGCTTGCGTCGCGGCTTGATGGCCACGCACGCGCGCTCGCCACCAGCGCCGCAGCGCTGCTGCAAGTGCAGTCGGGCTCGGATGCCACCCTGTCGCAACGGCGCGCAAGTCTGGAAGCCTTGCTCACCGACATCAACGCGCGGGCGGCGGATTTCGACTCGATGACTCAGAGTTTTGCCCAGCGCATCGACGCCTCCTTCGCGCAAGCCGAAGATCGGGCGCGCGAGATCGGCGATTATCTGGTGCAATCGGCGGAAGCGGGGCAGGCCAACCTTCACCAACAGTTCAGCGAATTGCGCAAATTGTCGTCGGGCGAGCAGGAGCGCCAGGCCGATAGCTTGCGCGAGGCCGGCGAGAAAGCCCGCCGCGAGGTCGGCGAGGTCTTGAACAATGTCGTGACCCGCTTCAACGAAACCGTGGCGCAGTTGCGCGACATGTCCGGGCAGATCGCGCGCGAACTCGAGCAGACCCGCGGCGAACTGGCGGGCGGCATCAAGCTCATTCCGCAAGAGACCAGCGCGCAGGCCAATGCCATGCGCCAGGTGGTCAGCGACCATATCAAGGCGTTGAATGAGTTGAGCGATATTGTCGTCAAATCCGGGCGCGGCATGAATGTCATCGCCCCTGCCGCAGTGACGCCAAATGTGACCGCACAAGCGCCTGCTATGACGGCACCGCCGCAGATCGCGCCGACCCGCGACGTCGCACCAACGCCGGGCCTCACGCCAAATCCGGTTGCGACAACAAGGCCAGTCGATTTTGCCGGCCTTGAGGCGGTGCGCCAGGCCATGGCGGCGACCGAATTGGGCAACACGCCGGCCCTGACGGCTACCCGCGCCGCGTCGGCGCCGCCACTGCGCGGCACGCGCACCTCGGAGCCTTGGGCAGAAATTCTGGCCCGTGCGGCTCGCGACGATGCCGAGGCCCCGAGCCAGAGTCTCGAAGCTCTGTCTTTGAACATCGCGAGGCTGGTCAACCAGCAGGCCATGTATCAGGCCATAGCCGCGCACAGCCGTGGTGAGCGCAATGCGCTGTCTCCGGCGATTTACACCGCTGAAGGGCGTGAGCGCTTCACGGACATCGCCCGACGCTTTGGCTCTGATCCGGCCTTTGCCACTGCGGTGCGCCACTATGTGGCGGATTTCGAGACCCGGCTTGCCAATGCCAACCGCAGCGATGCCACCGGGCAGAATGCGCAAACCCTGCTCGCCTCTGACGCAGCCAAGATCTATTTCATGTTGGCGCATGCCTCGGGGCGCTTCAACTGAAGCAGCGCCCCTCACGCGCAGCGCCGGACAGGGTGCTATGGCGCTGCAACTGACGAGTCTGGAGACACTGGCGGCCACGCTGCCAGCGAAAGCCCGGTTGATGGGCCTTGATCTTGGCACCAAGACCATTGGACTGGCGATTTCGGATGTCGAACGCCGCATCGCCAGCCCGCTTCTCACGGTTCAACGCCGCAAATTCACCCTCGATGTCGAGGAACTCAAGGCGCAGATCAGCCGTCACGAGATCAAGGCGCTGGTGTTCGGCATGCCCTTGAACATGGATGGCAGTTCCGGCCCGCGCGTGCAGGCGACCAAAGGCTTCATTCATAATCTCAATCAGATCATCGACCTGCCGATTGCAACCTGGGACGAGCGCCTTTCGACGGCCGCCGTGACCCGCGAACTGATCGAGCAGGATGTGTCACGCGCCCGCCGCGCGCAACTCGTCGACAAACTGGCGGCAGCCTATATCCTGCAAGGCGCGCTTGATCGACTGGCACGGCTGCCGCAAAACTAAAAAGCCCCTCGCAGGGAGTGGCTTTTCAAATAGGGCAGCTTCAATCCTCAATGGTTGAAGCGTTCGTCCCGCGGGTTGGGGTAGGGGTCGCGGCCGCCGTGATAATATTGCACGTGGCGCCAGTGATCCTCATCGCGGCGCTCGTAGCGCGGGCCGCCATAATAGGCCGGCGCCGCATAATAGGGCTGCGGATAGGCGGGCGCATAATAATACTGCTGGTCTTGCTGTTGCGAGGCAATTGCCGCCGCACCAATCCCCAGAATGCCGAGGCCGATCAACGCGCCAGCGACAGCGCCATCATTATGGCGGTGCCATTCCACTTTGGTGATCGGGTTGGCGCTGCCAGCTTGCACGGGCGCAATACCGAAGGGCGCGGCACTTGCGGCACCCGCGAAAGCCGGAACCATCAAACCCGCCACCAGCAGGCCCGCCAGCATTGTCTTGCCAAACCCTGCGCGGGTTGCCTTGGCCTGCGTGCTATGTGCATCCGTCGTCAAAAATCTGGTCATGATGTGCTCCTTGCACTTCGCCGGTTCAGGGATGATGAAAGCCCCATCGCTCCCCTTAACCATGACATCAATCTACGACCTGCCGACTGAATGGCACCTGAACGGAACAAGGTGATATTGTGGCTTTTGCCGCTGGCCACGCGTCACGGCTCTTGCATCCGGAACCATCATCCGGCACATCCTAACCCATGGATCATCGACCTCTTGCATTTCTGAATGCCCGCCTGCTTGACCCCGGTGCGGGAACCGACCAGCCCGGCGGGCTGCTGGTTCACAATGATGTGATCGTCGATGTCGGCCCGCATCTGCAAGCTGGAGCCGTCCCCGGCGATGCGACGCTGATTGATTGCGGCGGCGATTGCCTGGCTCCCGGGATTATTGATGCCCGGGTCTTTGTCGGTGAACCCGGTGCCGAACATCGCGAGACCATCGCCAGTATCACAAGGGCGGCGGCGGCGGGCGGTGTCACGACGCTGGTGGCAACCCCGGATACCGATCCGCCGGTTGATAATCCCGCCATGGTGGATTTTCTGCTGCGGCTCGGGCGCGACAAGGGCCGGGTGCGCGTTTTGCCCACAGCGGCGCTCACACGCGGCCTGCGCGGTGAGGAGATTGCCGAAATCGGCCTGTTGCTGGAAGCTGGTGCGCTCGCCTTCTCGCAAGGCGCACATGCCTTGCGCAACGCCCAGGTCATGCGCCGCGCCATGACCTATGCGCGCGATTTTGACGCTCTGGTAATGCACCTGCCGCAGGACGCCGACCTCGCCGCTGACGGCGTCATGAATGAGGGCGAGCTTGCCAGCCGCCTTGGCCTCGCAGGCATCAGCGCCGCTGCCGAGACCATCATGCTGGAGCGCGATCTGCGACTCGTAGCGCTGACGGGTGCGCGCTATCACGCGAGCCTGATTTCCTGTCGTGCCTCGCTGGAATTGATTGCTCTCGCCAAAGCGCGGGGCCTGCCGGTTACCTGCGGGGTTTCGATCAACCATCTGGCCTTGAACGAAACCGACATTGGCGATTACCGCACCTTTTTCAAATTCGCGCCGCCGTTGCGCAGCGAAGATGAACGCCGCGCGCTGGTGGAAGGTCTGCGCGACGGCATCATTGATATCATCGTTTCGGATCATTGCCCGCAAGATGTCGAGACCAAACGCCTGCCCTTTGGCGAGGCGGCCTTCGGGGCGATTGGCGTCGAGACACTTCTGGCCGTTGCCCTGCGCCTCGTCCATGCCGACGATATCGCGCTGGTTCAACTGCTGCGTGCGCTGAGCTTCCGGCCCGCCGAAATCCTGCGCCTGCCGCAGGGACGTCTGGCGATAGGCGCCCCGGCCGATCTGATGCGCTTTGATCCCGATGAGCCCTATGTGCTGAAGGCGGCGGATTTGCATTCGCGCAGCCGCAACACGCCCTATGATGATGCGCGTCTGACGGGCAGGGTCAAGCAGACATTGGTTGCAGGCACTTTCGTTCACGGATAGGTTGAGTCGCCCTCAAGGAGTTTCCATGTCCATCATCCTGGCAGCCTTGCTTGGCTATGTTTGCGGTTCTGTACCCTTCGGCCTGCTTTTGACCAGAGCTGCCGGGCTTGGCGACATTCGCGCCATCGGCTCCGGCAATATCGGCTCCACCAATGTCCTGCGCACCGGGCGCAAAGACCTTGCTGCCGCGACCCTGCTTCTGGACGCGCTCAAAGGCGCTGTCCCGGTCTGGCTGGCGCAGCATCTGTGGGGCGACGCGGCTGCCCTTGCGGCGGCGGCGGCGGCATTTGCCGGGCACATTCTGCCGGTATGGCTCAAATTCAAGGGTGGCAAAGGCGTTGCGACCTATCTTGGCACCTTGCTGGCCATCGCTCCATTGGCGGCGCTGATCTTCGCACTGGTATGGTTGTTGATCGCCTATGCCAGTCGCTGGTCATCGGCGGCGGCTTTGGCGGCGAGCGGCATGACGCCCTTCGCGCTGCTGGCCCTGCGCGATGAGCCGACGCCGCTGGTCTATGCCGGGCTCATGGTCATATTGTGGTTCATGCACCGCGCCAATATCATGCGTTTGCTCGCTGGCACCGAGCCAAAAATTGGCTCGAAACCATGATTGCAACCGCGGCTTCACGCCTGCGCCTGAGCGATAGCCAGCGGGCCGACTGGTTGCAGCTCATCCGCTCAGATAATGTCGGCCCCCGCACGTTTCGCGGCCTGCTCAACCGTTATGGTTCGGCCGGCGCGGCGCTGGAAGCTCTGCCAGGCCTCGCCAGCAGCGTCGGACGCAGTCTCAGGGTTGCCACCCGCGATGGCGTCATGCGCGAGATGGAAGCTTCGGCGCGACGTGGTGTCAGCTTTATCTGTCTTGGCGAGCCGGATTACCCCGCCGCCCTGCTGGCGATCGATGCGCCGCCGCCCGTCCTGGCCGTGCGCGGCAACATCAAAATATTGAGCCGCGCCATGGTGGCGATTGTGGGCGCGCGCAATGCCTCGGCAGCCGGGCTGGTGCTAGCCGAACGACTGTCACGCGGGATCGCCGAAACCGGTTCGGTGATCGTCTCCGGGCTGGCACGCGGCATCGATCTGCGCGCCCATCAATGCACGTTGGCGACCGGCACCGTGGCGGTGCTGGCGGGTGGCCACAACCGCATCTATCCCGACGACCATGCCGACCTTGTCGAGCAAATCCTTGAGCATGGCGCCGTCATTTCGGAAATGCCGCTCGAATGGGAACCGCGAGGGCGCGATTTTCCGCGGCGCAACCGCATAGTGTCAGGCTTGTCATTGGCCGTCGTGGTGATTGAGGCGGCGCTCAATTCCGGGTCGCTGATCACCGCCCGCTTCGCCAACGAGCAGGGGCGCGAAGTTTTTGTCGTGCCGGGCTCGCCGCTCGATCCGCGCTGCGAGGGCTCGAACAACCTATTGCGGCAGGGGGCCACGATTTGCACCAAGGCCGAAGATGTCATCAACGCCCTCGCGCCGCTGGCCGGGCCGCCGCAGCCCGATCTTTTCCGCGAGAGCCGCGATGATTATGACAGCGCGACCGAGCCGTTGTGGGATGAAGCCAATCTGTTTGATCATGCCGACCCACCGCCGCAATCCGCGCCGCGTCAGGAAATGGATGAACCGGCCAGCACCACCATCACGCAAGCCGACACGGACGCGGCATCGCGCGTGACGGAACTACTCGGCCCGTCACCCGTCAGTCTGGATGATTTGAGCCGGCTTTCGGGCCTGCCCATGGCGGCGCTTCGGCCCGTGCTCATGGAGCTTGAAATTGAAGGGCGCTTGCTGCGCCATGGCGTCAATCTGGTGTCGCTGGTGGTGTGAATTGGGGAGAGAACGAACTGTGACTTTCAAAATTGATGATTTTGCCCGCGTCTTGGCCGATGCCCAGTTGAGCGACCACCACGCCCTTTGGGATGAGGCCGGTGCCCCCCGCGACATTGCCGACGCCATGCAAGCGCAAGCGCTGAGCCTGCGCATGCTTGGCGCTGACCTCGGCGGCCTCAAGCTTGGCTTCAATGCTGACGGCGTCGCCATAGCCGGGCCGATGCTTAAAGCCATGGTCACGCCATCGCCGGCACGCCTGACCTTG
>JAJZGX010000038.1 GCA_021804825.1 Pseudomonadota bacterium
CAAAACGTGACGCCGCAACCGATGGAAGCGATCGTCTCCGCCAGCCCGGTGGCCGGTAAAACCGTGGTCTTTACCGGTGCGCTGGAGCGCATGACCCGCGAGGAAGCCAAGGCCTCGGCCGAGCGGCACGGCGCCAAGGTCGCGGGCTCGGTCTCGAAGAAAACCGATCTGGTGGTCGCCGGGCCGGGCGCCGGATCGAAACGCACTCAGGCCGAGGCGCTCGGCATCGAAGTGATCAGCGAAGATACTTGGTTTTTGCGGATTGATCCGGGCGCATGATGCCGCTCAATGACCAACCCCGCAGGCCGATGCGCGGCCGCGGGGTTGATGTTGGAGCATGATTGGGCGGATTGACCGCAAGGATCAAACCCGTGCGCCGGAGGTTGCCCCCCAGGTCGTGCGCCATGTGTGCTTGACTAGGAACAGCGCCAGACATCCGGCAGCGGCCAGCACCGCAAAGAACAGGAAGCCGGGGCCAAAACCGCCGGTCATGCCCTTGGAAAGGCCAAGGGTCTTGGCAAGGAAGAATCCACCAAGCCCGCCAGCGCAGCCCACAAGGCCGGTCAAGACGCCAATATCGCGACCAAACCGCAGCGGGATCAACTGAAATACCGCGCCATTGCCCATGCCGAGCGCAAGCACGCCGATACTGAAGAGCAGCACCGCTGGCCACACCATTGCCGGCATGGTCGCAAGGCTGAAGGGCAGCGCACCGACCACCGCCCGGTCGGCCGGCAGCAGCGCAATCAGCCCATAGGCTGCGACAACCACGCCAAACAGCAGCGACAGTGTCCGCACCCCGCCGATGCGATCAGCAATCGCGCCGCCCACGGGGCGGAAACCCGAACCCAGCGCCACGATCAATGACACAAGCAGCCCCGCCGCCACCGGCGATAGATGATATTGCACGGTGAAATAGAGCGGAAGCGTATTGGCGAGTCCGACGAAGCCGCCGAAGGTGATGAAGTAAAACAACATGAACATCAGGGTATCGGTGTTGCCGAGCAACTTGGTATAGGCGGCAAGCTGCGGTTTGGCGCGCTGGCCGGGGGCGTCCTTCACGGCGTAGGCATAATAGGCAAGAATGCCCACCATCGGCACCAGCAGCACGGCGAACACGGCTTGCCAGCCATAATGCGCGGCAATTGTCGGCCCGAACAGCGTATCCAGCACCACGCCCATATTTCCGGCACCGGCGATACCCATCACCACGCCTTGATATTTGGGAGGATACCAGCGGCTCGCCTGTGGCAGCGCCACCGCAAATGAAGCACCACCCAGCCCCAGCACCAGCGCAAAGGCCTTGACCGCACTCTCGCTCGGCAGACCCAGAAAAGCCACCAGCACAGTCGCCAGCAGCACGATGATCTGCGCGCCAACGCCTGTCCGCTTCGAGCCGATCGTATCTGCGAGTATGCCGAGCGGCACCCGCAACAAGGCGCCAGACAGCACCGGGATCGAAAGAATCGAAAATTTCTCGGACACGGAAAGGCGCAAATCATGCGCCACAAAGGTGATCAGCGGCCCCAATGATACCCATGCCATGAAAGAAATATCAAAATAGAGAAAGGCCGCGAGTAGGGTTGGCCAGTGGCCCGCTTTACGAAATTCGGCGAAATTCACTTCTGCCTCCTTGACTGGATGTCTCGCAGTTCAGCAAGCAAGCGGCGCGCCAAAATCGTAAGCGGCTGTTATAATTGAATATTACAAAAATGAATCCCGCAACAGCTTGCTGCGTTGCACAAAAAGCAGGCGCGCGATGACGCATTTGCCACCGGAGCAGGCTGCGCCGCCGCTTGCTGATCGTCCGCGACAAGGTTATGGCCCAGCCATGTCAGATCCAGATGCCACCGCGCGCCAACCCAGCCCCGCCAAGCCCACCCCCATTGGGACCTTGGCGAGTTTGCCCTTGTTTTTCAAATTGCATGATCGTCAGGTGTTGCTGGTCGGGGCAGGAACCGGGGCAGATTGGAAAGAAGAATTGCTGACGGCCAGTGGCGCCAAGGTGCGACGCATCACACGGCATTGGCAGATCGCCGATCTTGCCGGCATGGCGCTGGTGATTGGCGATATTGACGATGCCACCGAGGCCCAGCGCCTCGCCGAGGCAGCGCGCGCCCTGCACATCCCCGTCAACATCGTTGACAAGCCGCACCTATGCGATTTCCAGTTCGGCTCGATAGTCGAGCGCTCGCCTCTGGTCATTGGCATTTCGACCGATGGCGTCGCGCCGGTATTGGGGCAGATGCTGCGTGGCCGCATCGAGGCCCTGATCCCGCAAAATCTGCGCAGTTGGCTCACTTCAGCGCGCATCTGGCGCCAGCAATTGCGCGCCTTGGCCTTGCCCGCCGCCCAGCGTCGCGCCTTTTGGGAGCAATTCGCGCGCGACGCCATGAGCGCGCGTTCCGCACCCAGCGAGGATTTCAACAACCGCCTCGCCGCACTGACCGTGCAACCTGCGGGCTCGGCCATGCTGGTCGGCGCGGGGCCCGGCGATCCCGAACTCCTGACGCTCAAGGCGGTGCTTGCGCTGCAGAGTGCCGATGTGGTTTTATATGATGATCTGGTCGCGCCACGCGTCCTAGAAATGGCCCGGCGCGAGGCGGAACGGATCAATGTCGGCAAACGCGGCTACAAACCCTCCTGCACGCAAGAAGATATTTCGGCGTTGATTGTCGAGCACGCGCGGGCCGGCAAGCGGGTCGTGCGCCTCAAGGGCGGTGATCCGATGATATTCGGACGGGCCAATGAAGAAATCGCCGCACTGCGCAGGGCGGCCATCCCGTTTGAGGTGGTGCCGGGTGTGACGTCGGCGGGCGCGGCGGCGGCTTCGCTGCGCGCCTCGCTGACCGAGCGCGATGTCGCGCGCCGGGTGCAATTCATCACGGCGCATGGACGCGATGGCCACCTGCCGCGTGACCTCGATTGGGCGGCGCTGGCCGATCCGCGTGCAACCACCGTGGTTTATATGGGGGTGCGCACGCTGCCTGAACTGGTGTCGCGCCTGCTGACGGCGGGCCTGCCGCCGCGCACGCCGGCCATCGTGGTCGAGCGTGTCTCATGGGCCGGAGAGCGGCAACTGGCGGCGACCATCGCCGACATGCCAGAAAAGCTGGCGCATTTTGCGGTTTCCGGCCCTTGCGTGATCGTGATCGGCGAGGCCATGGCCGCGGCTCAGGTGAGGGCCGAGGTCACGCCATAGGCGATCACAGCGACCAGCGCCGTCAGCACAGTGCCCCAGGCAAGATCGATCAGGCTCAAGGTCAGAGACCAATGGCGCAAGGTGGCGTAATTGGTGAAGTCATAGGTGGCATAGGCCACAAAACCCAGCACCGCCCCTTGAACGAGCGCATGCCGCCAATTCTGCACATTCAGGGCCGGGAGCGTCGCAAACCACACTACGCCGATCGCGTAAATGGCATAGAACAATAAGGCAGCCCACAAGATCGGCTTCGGTGCCATCAACGCACCGAGGCGGCTGCGGTAAATATCATGGGCGACATAACCCAGCCACACCAGATCAATGGCGGGAAATGCGATCAAGGTAGCAAGGAAGGCAATCAGCGGACGATTCATGGCGGTTACATACCCTTTGGAGGATGGCTGCCGCTGGCTTCTGGCCAATTGTGCGACGTCCAAAGGTTATAGGTGGAGCGCAGCCCCCCGCCGCCAAGGTGCCAAGGCAGGTGTTGCTGCCACAAACCCGCAAAACCCTTGATTTGGCGACCGCGCCACCACCGGGCAACAACGCGCCAGCGCGCCCCGGAGGGTGCTCAGACGCCGCAATTATGCTTGCGCGCGCAATTGCTGTTCGAGATCGTGCAGCACCTTGTAGCACGGCAGAACCTGCGCCACCGACGCATTGGGCGCGCGCCCGTCACGAATTGCCGCGAAGAATTCGCGGTCCTGCAATTCAATGCCATTCATCGACACATCTACTTTGGAGACGTCGATTTTCTCGTCCTTGCCGTTAAACAAGTCGTCATAGCGCGCGATATAGGTGCCATTATCACAAATATAGCGAAAGAAAGTGCCCAGCGGCCCATCATTGTTGAACGACAGGCTGAGCGTACAAATCGCGCCGCGTCTGGTTTTCAGTTGAATGGACATGTCCATGGCGATGCCCAGCGTCGGATGGATCGGCCCTTGCACGGCATTCGCCGTCACGATCTCGTCCTGTGTCTGGTAGGCGAACAGATCCACGGTATGGGCAGCGTGATGCCATAACAGATGGTCAGTCCATGAGCGCGCCTGTCCCAGCGCGTTCATGTTGGTGCGGCGGAAAAAATATGTCTGCACGTCCATCTGCGAAATGTGCATTTCGCCTGCCACGATCTTCTTGTGCAGGAACTGGTGCGAGGGATTGAATCGCCTGGTATGGCCAACCATGCACACGCGGCCCGTTTGCGCCTGCACATGCATCACAGCCTGCGCATCAGCCCATGAATCTGCCACCGGAATCTCGACCTGCACGTGCTTGCCAGCCTTCATGCAGGCAATGGCCTGGGCCGCGTGCATTTGGGTTGGCGTGCACAAGATGACCGCGTCAAGCCCGGGCAGGGAAAGCGCCGATTCCAGATCGGTAAAGGCGTGTTTGATGCCATATTTGTCCGCGATACTCCGGGTTTCGTCGAGTTTGCGACTGACCAGCCCCATAACTTCGATGTCGCCGAAATCCTTCTGGATTTGCTGAATGGCATCGAGATGCTTGATGCCAAAGGCACCGGCACCCACGAGAGCGACTTTCATGGTTCTCTCCACTTTCACTTCTGTTCGGGCCAGTACAGCCGCATGGGATTTTCAACGAGAAGCTTGCGTTGCAAGGTCTCGGTGATGGCAATTTTCGGAATAAAATCAACCAGCTTGCCGTCATCCGGCATATGCGATTTCAAATTCGGGTGTGGCCAGTCGGTGCCCCAGATGACGCGGTCGGGGAAAGTCTCGACGATCCTCCGGGCGAAGGGGATGACATCCTCATAGGCTTCCGGCCCGCTGCGGCTCAGGCGTTCCGGACACGTCGTCTTGCACCAGAAATTGTCACGCTGCATCAGTCTGACGAAAAGGTCGAATTCCGGGCCGTAAGCGTCCTTGCTGACATCCGGGCGGCCCATGTGATCGACCACGACCGTCGTTGGCAGACTGGTGAAGAACTCGAAATATGCGGCGAGATCCTCAGCCTCGAAATAAATCACGATATGCCAGCCAAGTTTGGCGACCCGCTCTGCGATTTCACGCAACGAATCGAACGGCAGGGCGTCCACCAGCCTTTTGACGAAATTGAAGCGCACGCCGCGCACACCCGCGCGATGCAACGCCTGCAATTCCTCATCCGTGACCGAGCGCTTGACGGTGGCGACACCACGCGCCTTGCCGTTTGATTTTTGCAACGCATCGCAAAGCGCGCGGTTGTCGGCGCCATGGCACGTGGCCTGCACAATCACATTGCGCTCGAAGCCCAGAAAATCCCGCAGCGCAAACAATTGCGCGGCAGAAGCGTCGCAGGGCGTGTATTTGCGCTCCGGCGCGAAAGGAAACACATCGCCGGGGCCAAACACATGACAATGCGCATCCACCGCCCCCGCCGGCAGTTTGAAGCGCGGCTTTGAGGGATGCGGATGCCAGTCGAGCCAGTTGGCGTCCTTGACGAAGGCCGCCATGTCACAGCCCCCGCGCTGTCAATTGCGCATCAAGGCGCGGATAGACCCGCCGCGCATTGCCTTCGAAAATCGCAAATTTGTCGGCATCAGACAGCGGCAAAGCGTCGATATAACGCTTGGTGTCGTCGAAATAATGCCCGGTTTCCGGGTCGATGCCGCGCACGGCACCCACCATTTCCGAACCGAACAGGATGTTTTTGACGTCGATCACCTTGGCCAGCAGATCCACGCCCGGCTGATGATAGACGCAAGTATCGAAATAGACATTCTTCATCACATGGTCGCGCAGATTGGGCCGCTTCAGCATATCTGCCAACCCGCGATACCGCCCCCAATGATAGGGCACCGCGCCGCCACCGTGGGGAATGATCAACCGCAGTTGCGGGAAATCCTTGAAAAGATCTCCCTGGATCAACTGCATGAAGGCCGTGGTATCGGCATTGATGTAATAGGCACCGGTCGCGTGGAAATTGCAATTGCATGATCCCGAGACATGTATCATCGCCGGAACATCCAGTTCGACCATTTTTTCGTAGAACGGATACCAGCTTTTGTCATAGATCGGCATGCCGTTCCAATGCCCTCCCGAGGGGTCGGGATTGAGATTGCACCCAACAAAGCCAAGTTCTGAGACGCTGCGTTCGAGTTCAGCAATGGCAGCACTCAAATCGGCCATGGGCGATTGCGGCAATTGGCAGACCCCTGCGAAATAGTTCGGATAAAGGTCAACGATGCGCTTGATGATGTTGTTGGATGCGCGGGCCCAGGCGATATTGGCGGCAATGTCGCCCTCATGCGGGGCCATCACCGAGGCGCGCGGCGAGAATATGGTCATATCCGCGCCGCGCTGCTTCAGCAATTTCAACTGATTGCTTTCAATGCTCTCGCGCAGCTCATCATCGGAAATCACCACGCCTTGGGGCTGTGGCAATTGCGGATTCTTGAAATGCGCGATCTGCCCGTCACGGAACGCCTGCAAAGCCGCAGGCGCCGTCGTATAATGGCCATGACAATCGATGATCATCGGCGCTCTGCTCGGCTGTTGCGTGCTCATCGGCTACACCGCCTGCAGAATTTGAATGGCCGAGGCCGTGTTGGAAATCGGAATGTGATAATTCCGGTGCTTTTCTTCAGCCTTGGCCCCGAGAATGCCGCGACCCACAATCCAGTTCAACACTTCAAGGCCCTGCGTGCCGGACAATTCCACCAATTGATGGATGGAATATTTGGTCAGGTCTTCAGGCGTATTGATCAGCGCATGCAGGCATTCAGCGTCAAAATCGGCGTTGATGAAACCGGCGCGCTCGCCATCCAATTGATGCGACAGGCCGCCCGTCGAGAGCACCATCACCTTCTGGTTTGAGCCATAAGCATGAATGGCGCGGCCGATCGCCTTGCCAAAATCAAGGCAGCGCTTGGCGGTTGGCAGCGGGTGCTGCACCGTATTAATGCACACCGGCACGATCTTCACCGGCGGCGGCAATTGATCCGGCCACAGCAGTTGCAACGGGATCGTCACGGCATGGTCGATCAGCATTTCCTGACAGGTGACGACATCAAATTCATCCTCGACCACACCTTCAATGATCGCCCATGAAAGTTTCGGATCACCCGCGACCGGCGCAATGGTGGCAATGCCCCAGCCTTCATCGGCAGTGGCGTAGGATTCGGCGGCACCAATCGCAAAGGTCGGCATTTTGTCGAGAAAGAAATTCAGGCCGTGATCATTATAGACCACCACCACCACGTCCGGTTTCTGTTCGGCAATCCAGCTGTGAACCTTGTGAAAACCATCAAAAAACGGCTTCCAATACGGGTCTTGCTGCAGCTTGAGCGCAATGGCCTTGCCGATGGAGGGAATGTGCGATGTCGATACGCTCCCCAGGATTTTAGACATTTTTTCCGCCTTTCATCACCATTTCGTTTTTCGAAGCAAAGGATTGCAGATAGGCCTTGAACTCATCGACGCTTTTGCCGGTTTGCTGCGCGCCGATGTCCTGCATGTTGAGGCCGAAGATTCCGGCGAGCTTGGCGAGGTAATAGGCATTGCCGCCGACGGCGATCATTTGCAGCACATTTCGAGCCCGAACTGCGGCCTTCTGCTGATCGTTGAGGTTGTATTTGGCCATATAGGCCTCTTCATCGGCGAGGAACGCCTTGCGGCATTCGTCAGCGTTGAAGGAATAACACATGCGGTTGAGCGCATAGCCCTTCATGGCTTCCGTCGGCCCGAAAGGCACGGTGCCAGGAATGGAATGATGTGATGTCATAGTCTGTCCTCCATGGAATTTAACCGAAGTGTTTCATCCAGTTGGTTGCTTGAATCCGGAACTCCCGCGCGGGGCTCGCTCGCAGCGTACCGTCCGCTGCGCGTCATCCCGCCGATGCTCATAATGGGTCTCCCGCAAACAGGGATGCCGCCACCAGAACTTCACCCCGCATCAGCAACCTTGCGGTGCGCAGCAGCGCCGAACGCACGACCTTCAACTGCTTGCCTTCACCCTCGACCTGCATCTCGACGCTGAAAAAGCCGGTCGGATGCTCGATCTGGAAGGTTTTGGAGCCCTTCATCGCCAACCCGGCATCAGCCACCGAGCCTTGCAGTGCGCAGGCCGTCGCCACCGAAACTGCACCCAGAACGCCGATAGCCTCGTGCACGCGATGCGGAATGAAGGTGCGGGTGGAAACATCGCCACCATGTTGCGCCGGGGCGATCAGGGTCATTTTCGGCACGGATTTTTTGGTGACATCGCCCAAATTCATCATAAGCCCGGCTTTGAGCCTGATGGCCTCGACCCGCGCCCGAACCGGGGCATTGTCCTCGATTTCCGCAGGGCTTTCATAGCCGCTCAACCCCATATCGGCGGCCTTGATCACCACCACCGGCATGCCGTTGTCGATCAGCGTCACCTTGACGCCATCCACCTCGTCGATGACGTTGCCCGATGGCAGCAGCGCGCCGCAGCTTGAACCGGCAACATCGAGAAAATCCATCATGATGGGCGCATGGGTGCCGGGCACCCCGTCAATCCGCGCCGCGCCGTGATAGATGACGCGCCGGTGTGGTGTCAGCACCCTCGCCTTCGCCAAGGCGCCGGTATTGACCATGTGTATCCGCACATCGGTAAATCCGTCCTGCGCCACAACCAGCCCGGTCTCGATCGCGAAAGGCCCGACCCCGGCGAGAATGTTGCCGCAATTCTGCGTGTCGGAGACTTCGGCCTTGTCGACCACAACTTGCAAAAACAGATAGTCGACGTCGGCGTCATGACGGGTTGATTTGGAAACCACGGCGATCTTGGAGGTCAAGGGATGGGCGCCGCCAACGCCATCGATTTGACGGGTATCCGGCGAGCCCATGGCCGCCAGCAGAACCGCATCGCGCCGCACCCGGTCGGCTGGCAGATCATCGGCCAGAAAATACAGGCCCTTCGAGGTGCCGCCGCGCATCAGATACGCTGGAATCGACCTTTGATCACCTTGCGCACGCGCCATGACTTACCCCTTGTAGTCGGCTTGCCTGACATAGGTCAGGCCTTTGTCTTTCAGCTTCTGACGCATGTCGTAAATGTCGAGGCCAAGCTCGCCATTGGCAAAGCGCACCCGCCGCGCCTCCTCTGAGGCGACACGCGCTTCGGCCTTGTCGGCGATCTCCCGCGCTTTCAGGCGCGGCACCACGCAAACGCCGTCATCATCCGCGACAACCACGTCGCCGGGATGCACCAGCGCATTGGCGCAGACCATCGGCAGATTGACCTTGCCCAGAAATTCGCGCCCGCAACCTCGCGCATAAACGGCCTTCGACCACACCGGAAAGCCCATTTCCGTGAGGGTCGCTATGTCGCGCACGCCCGCATTGATGATCAGCCCCTTGACGCCGCGCGCCTTGAGCGACGTCGCCAGCAAGTCGCCGAAATAGCCATCCTCGCAAGGGCTGGTCGGCGAAACGACCAGCACGTCACCGGCGCGGCATTGCTCCACTGCGACATGAATCATCCAGTTGTCGCCGGGCGCCAGTTCCACCGTCACCGCAGGCCCAGCAATCTGCGCCGGACGATATATCGGCCGCAAATGGGCCGCCATCAGCCCCACGCGCCCCTGCGCTTCATGGACGCTGGCGACGCCTTGCGCTTCCAGACGGGTGCAATCTGCAAGATCGGGACGGGCAATGTCGGTAATCACGATGGACATGAGGCCTCACAGCGTTGGAGCGGCTGAGGCATGTTTAGGCCCACCGGCGGTGATGTAGGTATAGTCATTTCGGTTTGCAGATATAGATTTTTGTTATAACCAGCATGCATCGCCAAACTGACGAGCCCAGCGATGCTGCATACGCAATTCAATTTGATGACGCTGCGCGCCGTATGGGCGATCCATGAATCGGGCAGTGCTCTCAAGGCGGTCGGGCTTGTCCATCGCTCGCAACCGGCCATCACCGCAGCGCTCGGCACTTTTGAAAAGCAGCTCGAGCGCCCCTTGTTCACCCGCAATGCGCGCGGCATGAGCCCGACACCACACGGCCGCGTGCTTTGCGCGCGCATCGCCTTGGCTCTGACGCATCTGCGCAATGCCGAGAGCTATCTTGCCACGAGGCGAAACCCCAAGGCGGCCCTGCCGTTCCATCGCCTGGTTCATGAAACCCAATTGGCGGCGCTTTCAGCGTTGCTGAAGACCGGCAGTTTCAGTGCAGCCGCACGCCAGCTGCAACGCGCCGAGTCTTCCGTGCATCGCAGCCTGCGCGAATTGGAGACACTTTGCGGCATCAAGCTGTGGGAGCGCTATGGATCCGGCATCGAGCCAACCCCCGAGGCGCGCGAACTCGCCCGTCATGGCGAATTGTGCTGGAGCGAACTGGCCGCTGGCCTCGATGAAATGGCCGAACAGCAAGGCATCATGAACGGGCGGGTCACCATAGGCTCCCTGCCACTGACGCGCTCGCGCTGGTTGCCGGACGCCGTGACCCGTCTGGTCAGCCTTCACCCCCATGCGCAAGTGGTGATTGTCGACGGTGCTTATGGGGAATTGCTGCGCGGTCTGCGTCACGGCCAGATCGACTTTGTGCTGGGGGCCCTGCGCGAGGTCAAACCCGAGAAGGACATCGTGCAAACACCGCATTTTGATGACCAGCTCGCCATTATCGTACGCTCCGGGCACCCGCTTGCCGCTGGGTTTGACAGTGACATGGACAAACTCTCGGCGCAGCAACTGGCCGATCTGAGCTGGATATTGCCGCGTGTCGACACGCCCGCCCGGCGAAGATTTGCGGAATTTCTGAGCTACAAGGGTGTGCCATGGCCGGACAGGGCGATCGAATGTTCGTCGCTGGTGGCCACGCGGGCGCTGTTGCTGCAAAGCGACCATGCCGCGCTGTTGTCGGTGCGCCAGATCGGCATCGAACTCGAGACCGGGCTGCTCAAGGTGCTGGGGCCATCGCTCACCGGCACGACGCGCTCGATCGGCATCACCACAAGAGAGGGCTACCGCGCCACCGCCTTGCAGCAAAAACTGCTGGATTTGCTGATTTCATCAGCCGGGCAGCTCTGACCCGCGCCATGCTCGGCGGCTGGAAGATCGGCAGGTGGGAACGCGCACCGTCCCCACCCGCCGACTCCATGACCTTCTAGTTTGCAACCGAGATGGCCCGGCCGCGACGCTCAGGCGTGAAACGGACAAAGATAGCCAGAACGATGGCCACCACGCCCGCCACTATAGCCAGAGCGTAAGCATAGGAATGACCCGGCGCCTCGGCGAGCTTCGCCTGGTAGGGGGCATTGTAAGATGCCAGAAAATTGCCAATTTGATAGACAAAACCGGGCAATGTTGCACGCACCGGGCCAGGCGCCAGTTCGTTGAGGTGGGCAGGCACAACCCCCCAAGCACCTTGCACCCCCACTTGCATGATGAACGCGCCGATCCCCAGCATGAGGGGCGTTGAGCCATAGGCCCAGAGCGGTATGGCGGGCAGGGCGATCAGCGAGGCAATAGTGATGGCGTTGGCGCGGCCGATCTTCTCCGACCAGGCGCCGAAGGCCAGCCCGCCGGCGATGGCCCCGAGATTGGCGACGATCAGCAACCAACTTACCGTAGTATGGTTAAATTTATGCTGCTTTTCGAGGAACACTGGATAAAGATCCTGCGTGCCGTGGCTGAACAGGTTGAACGCCAACATCAACACGATCAAATAGACGGACAGACCCCAGTTGGCTGACAGGGTTTCAATCATCCCCGGTTTCGGCGCACCCGACTTCGCAGCCTCCTCGAATGCCTGTGATTCCGGGACAGCACTGCGAATGAACACAACCAACAGCGCTGGCGCGAGGCTGAACAGGAACATGCCGCGCCAGTCGATCAAGTAGCCGAACAGGTGCGCATGGTAAAACACGCCAAACACGATAGACGCCAACAAGAATCCGGTCGGATAGCCGCATTGCAGGATACCCGACACAAAGCCCCGGGTTTCCGGCGGGATCGATTCCATTGCCAATGATGAACCGAGGCCCCATTCGCCTCCCATCGCAATGCCAAACAGTGCCCGCAAGGCGAGAAATGCGGCAAGCGTTGGCGCCAGAGCCGCAGCCGCGCCGAGGATCGAATAAAGCACGATATCGAGCATCAGGATCGGCTTGCGGCCATATTTATCGCCGAGACGACCAAATATGAAGGCACCAATGAAGCGCGTTGCCAGAGTGAGGAAGATCGCATAGGCGACGTCCGGCACCTTGACGCCGAAGGTGGCGGCGATCGCCGGCAAAGTAAACACCAGAATGAAAAAATCGAAGGCGTCCAGTGACCACCCGAGGAATGACGCGATAACCACCCGCCACTGTTGACTATTCAGCTTTCCCATAGCCCCTCACATTCTATTTATGTTGTTCAAATCAAAACAACTATCCCCGCGCAAACACGCCACTCACATGGTTAAGACAGACCACGAAAGGTGTCAACGCTGATAGGACAGTCGTTGCTTGCTCAGGCATTTGGCGATTTGCGAAGCGGCAAAGGCGTCCGCTAGCCTGGTCAGGAAGCAAGGCAGTGGTGGTTATCGCCGCATCACCGAACTCCCAGCACGATGCTTGCTTTCGGCAAAGCTGAAAACTCCGCCGCGTTCAGCACCTCGTCGGGCAGCATGCCGTTGAGGCCCCCGATGATCAACGCCGCCGCGATCCCCTTCAAATGACCACTTCAATGCGGTCATAACCCCTGATCTGGTAGATGATGATAGCCCCCAGCCAGTTGGCGATGAGGATCACCACGATCCCTGCGCCAAGAAGCCCGAGATGGTCATTGAGATGATCGATGGCATTCCAAAATCCGCCGTGCATGCCCAGCCAGGAACCAAGGACGCCCAGTGCTTCGATAATGCCTATCAAAGCGGCCATCAACACAGACATCAGCGTGACAATCATATTGTAGTAAATCTTGCGAATGGGCTTCACAAACGCCCATTGATAGGCACCGAGCATGAATGTGCTATCCATCGTGTCGATCAAAACCATCCCAATTGTAAAAAGTGCCGGAAATATCATGATCTGCCAGATCGGCATGCCTTTCGTCGACTGACTTGCGGACATGCCGAGAACCGCGACCTCCGTGGCCGTATCAAACCCCAGCCCAAACAAAAATCCCAAAGGCAGCATGTGCCAGCTTTTGTCGATCAAATGAAAAAGCTGCCGCAGCACCCGCGCCACCAGCCCGCGCTTGGCCAGCAAAAGGTCAATATCAGCATCAACATAAGGCCCGCCGCGTTTGACGATGCAAAATGTTCGATAGATCGAGGTCAGCACGAGCAGGTTTGCCGCCGCTATGCCCAACAGGAAGAATGCCGAAACTCCGGTGCCCAGCAACCCACCAATTTTCAGGAGGGTGGCAAAATGCTGGCGCATGGTGTCGGCCGTCACGACCACAAGGGCGGACAGCGCTATGACCACACTGGAATGGCCGAGCGCGAAGTAAAACCCGACAGTAACCGGCCGCTTGTTTTCCTGCATCAATTTGCGCGTCACGTTATCAATTGCGGCAATATGATCGGCGTCAACAGCGTGGCGCAAGCCAAAGATGTAAGCGAGGAGGCAAGTGCCCAGCACTAGCGGTTGGGCATGAAACAATAGCAGCGCCGCCCCCCACACCAGTGCGGTCGCTGCAGCTATTGCGGCATAGATTATGTACAACCTGCGCTTGAAGCGCCTGTGGTCTGGTGGTCGTGAAGGCTGAACCATGCTTGCCTCATGCCTTGGCGTCAAAACCGCTGTGCTGAGACTGCTTTATGTAGCCATTGATACCATTCATGCAGACCTTCGCCGCTCTTGGCCGAAAGCTGCAAAATAGTGATGTCAGGGTTGACCGTGCGGGCATGAGCCACAGCGGCCTTCACGTCGAAATCAACATAAGGCAAGAGATCGATCTTGTTCAGGATCATCAAGCCTGCTGCGCGGAACATGTGAGGATATTTGAGGGGCTTGTCTTCGCCTTCGGTGACCGACAAGATCACCACCTTGGCCGCCTCGCCAAGGTCAAACATGGCAGGGCAAACAAGGTTGCCGACATTTTCGATCATCACCACCGAACCGAGCGCCGGCTTCAACTGAGCTAGGCCGCGGGCAATCATGTCGGCCTCGAGATGGCAGCCAACGTCCGTGTTGACCTGAATGGCAGGGGCACCAGCGGCGCGGATGCGCTCGCCATCATGGGAAGTCGCCTGGTCGCCCTCGATCACGGAAATGGCAATCTTGTCCTTGAGGTCCGCAATTGTGCGTTCAAGTAGCGAGGTCTTGCCCGATCCTGGCGAACTGACCAAGTTCAGCGCCAAAATTTCGCGACCTGCGAGCCAAGCCCGATTGCGCGCCGCCAGCGCGTCGTTTTTCGCAAGGATTTGCGCTTCCAGTGTCACTACGGCCGAAGCACCGTGGCTGTGCGAATGATGGTCGTGATGATGGTCGTGGCCATGGTGATCGTCATGACTGTGGTGATGGTCGTGATCATGGTCGTGATCGTGGTCATGGGCCTCGGAGACATGATCCGTCAAAAGCATTTCCTTCCCGGTTTGAAGATTTGTTATCTTTGTTTGGCTTTGGCTGCCGCATCCGCAGGTTCCACACATCAGGCTGCCTCCTCGATTTCCATTTCACGGATCTTCAATTCTTCCCCCGATAGCCGTTCGATTGTGCGCGAACCGCAGGCACAGGCCTGATACAGCGTCGTCGTGGCAAAGCTGTCGCCGCAATTGCGACAACGCGCTCGCCCAGCCACATTGTGAATATCGAGCCGAGCTGCCTCGAGCAGCGTGCCTTTGGCGACGATTTCAAAACAAAATGCGATGGCCTCCGGCAAGACCCCCGAAAACTGACCGACGTCCAGAGTGACACGCTTGACCCGACGCCCCCCGGCGGCCTTCTCCACGATCGACACGATATTTCGGGTGATGCCGAGCTCATGCATGGAACGATCCTCAACAGATGCGGGGCAATTGCTCGCCCACCAGCATGTCGACAATGCGCCGTCCGCCAAACACGGTGTTCATGGTGACGCGAGCCATCTCCCCCGCCGCACCTTGGCCTGCTACGGCATGGCCGATCAGCGCCGCATCGCGCCCGAGCGGATGCGCCCGCAATGCCGTCAACGCCGCGGCAATTTCATCGGGTGGTACGGCGATGACAATTTTGCCTTCATTGGCGAGATAAAGCGGATCAAGGCCCAGAATCTCGCAAAAGCCGCGCACCTGCGGGCGCAGCGGTGTCGCGGCCTCATCGATTTCGATGGAACAATTGGACGCCTCGGCCATTTCATTGAGCACGGTGGCAACGCCCCCACGCGTTGCATCACGGATGCAGCGTGTGTGTGGCGCGGCCAATAATAACGTGGCAATCAAGTCATGCAGACAAGCGCAATCGCTATCAATGGTGGTTTCCAGGGCCATGTCACCGCGCGCGCACAATATCGCGGCGCCATGGTCGCCGAGCAGGCCATTGACCAGAATGCCATCGCCGGGCGCCATGGTCTCGATATGCAATGCGCGGCCACGCGGAATGACGCCAATTCCGGTGGTGGTGATGAAAATCCTGTCGCAAGCGCCGCGCTCCACCACTTTGGTGTCGCCGGTGACGATGCGCACACCTGCAAGCCGCGCCGTCTCGGCCATCGAACGGGCGATGACGCGCAAGGTTTCAACTTCCATGCCCTCTTCGATCACGACAGCACAGGAAAGATAGAGCGGCTTCGCCCCGCCCACCGCTAAATCATTGATCGTGCCGCAGACCGCCAGTTTGCCAATATCGCCTCCGGGAAAAAACAACGGATTGACCACAAAGGAGTCGGTGGTGAAGGCCAGCCGATCACCTTGGCTGGCCAAGGCTGCCAGATCAAACCGCGCTTGATCCTCGAGGTGCTGCAGCGCATCCATGGCGAAAGCCCGGATAAATACGTCATCAATCAGATCTTTCATGGCTTTGCCGCCGCCGCCATGGGCCAGCGTGACGGTTGCAACGAAACATTGGCCGAGTTCGCGCGTTGGGGGGAGCATGTTCATGTTCATGCCGGCACCATCGATTTTTGCCGCTTGACCCCGCCATATTGGTAATAGGCCGAGCACGCGCCCTCGGTTGATACCATCAGCGCGCCCATCGGCATTTCAGGGGTGCAGGCGGTGCCGAAAACCTTGCATTGCCAGGGCTTGATGACGCCTTTCAAAACTTCGCCGCACTGGCAGGATTTGGGATCGGCAATCTTCAGATTGGGGATGTCGAACTTTCGTTCGGCGTCAAAGGCCGCATAGGACTCGCGCAGTCGAACGCCGGAATGGTCAATCGACCCCAACCCGCGCCATTCAAAAAATTCACGCAGCTCATAGACCCGTGTGACCGCCGCCAGTGCGGCCGCATTACCGGCATCCGGCACGATGCGGGCATATTGATTTTCAATTTCGGCGCGGCCGTCTTTGATCTGCTGGAGAACCATCCAGATGGATTGCAGCACATCAAGCGGCTCGAAACCGGCAACCACCATCGGACGCTTGTAGAAGCGCGCGATAAACTCATAAGGTGCCGTGCCGATCACCATCGAGACATGTCCAGGTCCGAGAAAGCCATCCAGATGCAGATCAGGGCTGTCGAGGATTGCCTTGATTGTTGGAACGATGGTGATGTGGTTGCAGAACACTGAAAAATTACGGAGCCCCTCGGCCTCGGCTTGCAATATCGTCAGCGCTGTCGAGGGCATCGTGGTCTCGAAGCCAAGCCCGAAGAACACCACATCATTGTCAGGGTTTTTGCGGGCCAATGTCAGCGCGTCCATTGGTGAATAGACCATCCTGACATCAGCCCCGGCGGCTTTGGCCTGCAACAGGCTCTTTTTCGATCCGGGCACGCGCATCGCATCACCGAACGTGGTGAAAATCACCCCCTCGCGCTCGGCAATCGCCACACAATCATCGACCCGACCCATGGGCAGCACACAGACCGGACAGCCGGGGCCGTGCACAAGTTCAATGGATTCCGGCAGCATGCCTTCCAACCCGTAGCGGAAAATCGAATGAGTGTGGCCGCCGCAAACTTCCATGATCTGGATAGGCAGGTCGCGCCCCGCCATGATGCCGGCAGCGAGCTGGTCGATCTCGCGGATGAGCACCTGAGCCTTTTCACGGTCGCGAAATTCATCAGAATACTTCATGGCACTGACCCTTTCCCGGCAGCCGAGCCACGCTCGTCGGCCAGCAATGTGTGAACGAGATCCCAGAGGATGTGGTAGGCATTGACGTGACATTCCTGGATGCGGTGGATCGATGTCGAGGGCACAATGAGGCAATGATCGACCTTGCCCGACGACTGCATGTGACCACCATCGCCGCCCGTCAGGCCGATGGTGACAATCCCCATTTCGCGGGCCTTAGCGAATGCCGCGATCAGGTTCTGCGAATTTCCGCTGGTGGATATGCCAATCAATGCATCGCCTTGGCGGCCATGAGCAATCAACTGACGAACAAATACATGATCAAAACCAAGATCATTGCCCACGGCTGAAATCATCGCAAGATCAGCGACAAGATTGGTAGCCGCCAATGCTGGTCGACCAGCGGTGACGGGATGCACAAACTCCACAGCAATATGCGATGCGTCACAGCTCGAACCGCCATTGCCCATCGAATAAAGCTTGCCCTTGTTGGCATAGACTTTCGCAAGCGCTTCTGCGGCGGCAACCAGCACTGGCGCCTGCGTCTGGAAGAATCGCTCATTGGTATCGCGCGAATCGCGGGCCTTCTCCGCCACCGAATGCAAGAGCGCGGCATTCAGTTTCGCGGGGTCCTGCGCCTTGCCGTGCAGGAATGGATAAAGGCCTTCCAGATCGTTGATACCCGACATGTCAGCCCCCGCTCAGTGGATGGATGTTTGCCGCATCGCTTCGATTTCCGCTTGGGCTTCGCCGAGTTCGGTCAGAATTTGCAGCGTGTGCGCCGCCTCCGCCTCATTGATCCGGCTCATGGCAAAACCAACGTGCACCAGCACCCAGTCACCAACGCAATCATCGATGCTGTGGTTGTCATCGACGATGCAGGCAATGTTGATCTGGCGGCGCACCCCGCTGACGTCAACAGTGGCGAGCTTTTTGGCATGATCGTCAATTTTGACGACAAGTCCTGGAATTCCTAGGCACATGGCAGGTTGACCTTCTGGACAGTTTGTTGCGATTGCAGGCTGGTGGAATGAAGACCATGTGCGGCGGCGATGACCGCCTGACCCAAGGCAATGCCGCCGTCATTTGCGGGCACTTTCGTGTGTGTCAGCACGGTGAAGTTGTCTGCGCGCAGTCGGGCTGCCACCTGTTCAATCAGCACGGAGTTCTGGAAGCATCCTCCGGATAACACCACTGTATCGAAGCGGCCTGGCTCGCCACGCAGTTTGCGCGCCATGATGCCGATGGCCTTGGCGAGTCCCTTGTGGAACCGTGCTGAAATCACCGAAACCGGAGTTTGCAGAATGAGGTCGCCCAGCAACGCCTGCCACATGCCCAAAGGTTCGAGATAGGGAAGCCCGGAGCCTTTCAGCCGCGGGATGGACAGGGGATAAGCGAGATCGTCGCTTTCCTCCGCAAGCGTCTTGCGGCAGGCAATCGCTTCCAGACGCGCGCCAGCCTCGCCTTCATAGGCCTGTTGATCAAAGCAGAAGCCGGTCGCCGCAGCCACAGCATCAAACAGCCTGCCACAAGACGAAGCCAGCGGCGCATTGCTGTTGGTCTTCATCATGGCGGCAATTGTTGCCAGGGGCTTGGACTGCAGTGCCGCGAACAGCGGAATCTCATTGAAATTCATGGAAAAACTGGCCCAGCCCATCTCGGCCAGCAAATGGCTGTAGAGATTGCGCCAAGGCTCGCGCGCCGCTTGGGCGCCGCCCGGCATGGCAACTGGCTTGAAGGTGCCGAGCCGCTCAAATCTTCGGTAGTCGGCAAGTAGAAATTCGCCGCCCCAAAGCGTGCCATCGGTACCTGATCCCAGACCATCGAGCACGATGGCCAGCACCGGCGGCGCATCGAGCGGGCGCTGGTTTTCAGAAAGACAAGCCGCGGCATGCGCGTGGTGATGCTGGATCTGCTCGAGCGGCACGTGCCGCTTAAGCGCCGCCTTATGTGCCAGTTTGGTCGAGAGATATTCAGGGTGAAGATCCGCCGCCAGCAGGGTTGGAGCGTGGTCAAACAACTGCCGATACAAGGCCAGATTCTTGTTGTAGTCGGCAAATGTCGCGGCATCTTCGAGGTCACCCTGATGCTGCGATAGAATGGCCTGCCCATCTTTGATGAGGCAGAAGGTGGATTTCATTTCTGCACCAAAAGCCAGTATTTCTGGTGCGCCGGCAAAGCCGGGCGGCAGTTGCAGCGCGGCCGGCGCATAGCCGCGTCCGCGGCGCAGGACACGTATCGCGCCATCCAACCGCCGCACCACTGAATCATCGACACGATTGGCGATTTCGCGGTCATGCCGCAGAACAAATGGCGCAATCGGGCTGAGCAATCGCGCTGCTTCGGCGTCATCTATGATCTGTGGAGCGTCGGAGATATTGCCGCTGGTCATCACCACCGGGCGCGACATGCGTCGCAGCATCAGGATATGCAGCGGGGTGGAGGGTAGCATGAAGCCCAGCGTGCTCATGCCCGGCGCAATGGACTCGGGCAGCCGCTCGGGGCCGTCGGCGCGCATCAGCACAATCGGGGCTTCACGGCTCTGCAAAGCAGCGCGCTCGAGGTCATCAACGGTGCTATAGCGGGCAATGACGGCCAGATCACGAGCCATCAAGGCGAAGGGCTTGGCCTCGCGCCGTTTGAGTGCGCGCAGACGGTCCACGACATCAGCGCGCGTCGCATCGCAGGCAAGCTGGTAACCGCCTAGCCCCTTGATGGCGACGATCTCGCCTTTCTGAATCAAGCTCAAGGCAGCATCCACGTCATCAAGCATGGAATGCTGCTCAAAATTGAAGGCCCGTCCGTCAAATCGAGTGAGCCGCGCCTTCGGGCCGCAAATATGACAAGCCGTCGCCTCGGCGTGAAAGCGTCGGTCGGCGGGGTCGCGATATTCGCCCTCGCAAGCCGAACACAGCATGAAGGGCGCCATGGTCGTGGTTGCGCGGTCATATGGCACAGCGCGCACAATGCTCAGGCGTGGGCCGCAATGCGTGCAATTGGTAAAGGGATAGCGAAAGCGCCTGGCGAAGGGGTCGAGAATTTCGGCGGCGCAGGTCGCACAGGTAGCCGCGTCCGGCGAAATCTGCGTGCGGGCAGAGCCGCGCTCGCTTTCGACGATTTTGAAACCATCGGCGAGATAATCGCCGAAATTGCGCGTCTCGATCGCGACAATATCCGCCAGCGGCGGCGGCGCATGGCGCAGAGTCTCAATCAAGGTGATGATTTTTGACGCCCGCCCATGAACGCGGATCAGCACACCTTCGCTGTCATTGAGCACCTCCCCGCTCAATGCCAGATCTTGGGCGATCTGCCAGACCCTGGGGCGAAAACCAACGCCTTGCACGCGTCCTCGCACCCGGATCTCGACGGCTTGCAGCGCGTCATCCATGATATTTTGATGCCCTGCTGTCATGGCGCCAGGTCCCACAAAAGCACCCGATTGTTGCCCGTGTCGGCAACGGCAACCGTGGTTCCAGAAGCGCTCAGGCCAAAGGGCCAGCACAGGCTGTCGCGGGTCGCAATTTGCCAGCGATTGTCGCCCTTGGCAGTAAAATCATGCTGCCCTGCGAGCGCAGCGGCAGACGAATCCATTTCAAGTCGATCGAGATGATAATCCACCAGACGCGAATTCGCCGTATCAGCGCAGATGAGCTTGCCAGCAAGGGTGGTGAGCCCATAAGGCATATTGAGTGCGCGCGGATCGGGATAATATCCGGCACGATTATGATCGAGACCATCAAACCCCGCCTGACCCAGCACAAAATTACAGGGCGCACCGTCGCTGTTGGGCATGGCTGACCAGCACATGATCCGATTGTTGCCCGCGTCCGCCACAAAAATGCGGCCCTCATGAACGCAGATGGCATGGGGCCAGCGCATGCCAATCGCGCCACCCGTGCCAGAGGCATTGTCGTCGCGCGTCGTCATATCTGTCTGACCAAGCACAATATCTGCGGCTTGGCCGTTGCGTCTTGGCAATGAATTCCAGATCAGCACCCGCCGGTTGCCAGTGTCGGCAGCCAGCAAACGCCCCTCGGCAAGTGTCACGCCATAGCACCAATTGAGCGTGTCGGCGCCAGCTTCCCGCGAGCCGCGGTTGGCGAGGCCACCGGCAAAATCGCTTTGCCCCAGCACAATATCGGCCGGTTGATTGGCCCGCTCCGGCAAACTGCGCCAGATGAGGATGCGATGGTTCCACGCATCTGCGACGGCAAGGGTCTGGCCGTCGCAGGCGATCCCGGTTGGCATGTTGAGACTGGCGGCGCCCACTGGCCCACGCCCATTGCGCCCTTCGCTGAACATGTTCGGCTGGCCAATGACAAAGTCAGCTGGTGTATGGTCGCAAGTTGGAATCCGGCGCCAACACAGCAAACGGTGATGCCCCGTATCCGTGACAATCAGCGGCCCTGCAGGTCCGCCAAGGCAAATACCGCGCGGGCCAAACATTGTATCTGGTTGCGGCGCGATGGATGCAGGCAGGCCATCAGCGTCAATGAAGGCGCCCAGCACGACCTCGGCACCGCCAGCAGCGAGCATGGGCTGCGCGCATGTGTCTGCAATTTGTCGCACAGGACGGCGGCTTTGGTCGAGCGAGAGTTGAATGCGGGTCATTGCGACAACCTCACTTCGACGCGATTGCCGATCACGCGCACGGCATGCGCCTGCAAGGCCACTTCGGGCGCGGTGAGACATTCACCACTGGTCAGATCATATTCAAAATGGTGATAAGGGCAGGTAATGATACCATTTTCGACCACGCCGCCATCGAGCGCCATGCCGAAATGCGCGCACGCGTTCTGGAAGCACGTGACAATGGCGCCTTGTCGCGACATGAGCACGCCAGTTCCGGCGATTTCCAAGGTTTTGACACCACCATGCGGGATATCATCCAGGCGACACGCCCAATGCCAGGAACCCTCGGCATCGAGCGCAAAGGGGCTCACGAAGCGCAGGTTCTCCGCGCCGCCGCCTAGACCCTTGACTTGCATGATGCTGGTAATCTCTGGACAGGCGCTCTCCACCGCCTTCTTGACGCCGGCATAAAATGTCAGCGCCGACGCGGGGCACCCATCGCAAGCCCCCATGAACCGGATTTCGATCGCGGGAGGCTCAATTCTGACGAGTTCAACATTGCCGCCATGCGACCCCAGCATGGGGCGAATGCTTTCGAGCGCTTCTTCAACACGCTCGCTCAGGCTTGGTTTCACGACATTGTGGTGTCGCAGAACAGCGTAAACCACCTCATCTTGCAGGGCATCCAGCATCGCCGCGCGCGCCGCGGGATCGATCTTGAGCGCACGAACCAGGCGGCGGAGCGCCTCGCCCTGCAAATCCTCGATCGCCTGCCGGTAGGCTTCGATGACGCGGCGCTGGTTTTCTTCCCAATGACCGAAAATCGCCTCGATACGTTCGATCTCGCCGACCAGCGCGGTCAGATCATTGCGATTGAGAAGCGTGGTATCGGGCGCGTTCATGGAAGCCTCAGCGGTAACGTAGATCCTTGAAAAGGTAGGGCTGCACAGCCCCGCCAAGCAGGCCGGCAATTGCGGCGACCGCAACGATCGGCACCCCCAATTTGGCAAGAACCATTGTGACCAGGGCGGTCAGGCCCGTTCCAATCGCGATCTGGCGCATGACCCTGGCTGGGTCCGAGAACAATTTCCCTTGCAGGAACAGAGTTATGGAGCTTTTTGCCATTTCAAACATCGTTAAACCTCAACCAATCAGAGCAAGGACGATAAGCGCGACGGTAACGCCAATAAATCCAGCAAGCGGGCCGTAAAAGCCGCCCATCATCGCTGCCAATTCATGGCCGAGTACCTTGCCGCCAACGACCATGCCTCCCAAGGCGCCTCCGATAATAGAAGCCGCCAACCCCACAATGAGAGCTAAACCTATATTGGCCGATGTCAGAACCACTGCATGCATCTTCAATCTCCGGGTGAGTAGTGTGTAATATCTTGGTGATGTTCAGCACCAAGAATAACTGCAATGTCTTTATCTAGCCGCATTCGCTTCTGCTTCGCCGATTGCCTTGGCGGCGCCGTGCGCGGGCGCAAGCGCGAGCAACTCGCGGCCGATCTGATCGCACGCCTCGCTGACGATTTTTGCTTTCTCGCTTTCGCCATTCTGGCTGAAAATATCGCGCGCCTCGCGATAATAGCCTTGCGCTGCTATCAAATTGGCCTGATTTCCAGTTTCCGGGACTTCGGGGTCGTCTGGCAAATTCCAGAGGCAATTGGCCTTGTTCGAAATGGTATTGGCATATTCAACCGGCATGGTTTCGCGTCGGCGAACTTTCATTGCCTCATCGTAGGCCTCGATGGCCCGCAGGTTGTTCGCGACCGTGTGGCCCGAAGAAGCATATTGCAGGGCGTTGCCGAGGTTGTTCTGCAACATCGCAAATTCGGTGGGATGGTCGATCAAGTTCACGACCCTCAAGCCTTCCTCGAAGGCCTGAACAGCCAAAGCCTCGCGCATTTTAGCGCGCTGATCGGTGAAGGGCATCGACAGAAAGGCGGTCGCGAGATTGTTTTGCAATATCGCGAATTCTTTTGGGAAACGGGCCTTGTCGAAGGTGCGCAAGGCGCGTTGGTAGGCAGAAATGGCGTCGGTGATCCGCGCTGCGTTTTGCCCGGCAAGATTCTGGATAGCCAGACCCAGATTCATTTCCGCCTCGGCCAATTCTTCAGGGCGACCAAAGTCGATAAACGCGGGAATGGCAGTCTCAAAGGCTTTGCGGGCCGCTTGCAGCGATTGTGTTCCCTCTTCAGGCAGAACAAGCAGCGCGGTGCCACGTCGCGCCGCGATCCGGGCGTTCAGCAAGCGCTGGTCCTGCGGGCAAAGGCGCATGGCACGATCATAAAGCGAGATTGCCAAGCTGATCTGATCCGCTGCCTTGGGGCGCTGTTGCAGGCCCATGGCAATTTCCATCAGCATTTCAGCGCGCTCGTGGGCGGGAACTTGAGGATCCTCAGCCGCGGCTAATGCCGCAGTCACCTCATCCCTGAAATGGTCTTCGGGCACGAATGTTTCCTCCAGAGGCCGCATGGTACAGCTCATTATATTTGCAATAGGGCTATATTCTAATCACAATCCTGTCAAGAAAAATTACGAAACGAACATTAAGTTTACAGATTTGCCAATTCGGCTATGAGTGCTGCGTGCGTATCATCCCACCGAACGGAAAATTCTCGTTCTGACAGGTCATCAAATCCATGCTCGCGCAGAAAATCCGGCGCGTGAATGAGGCGATCGCCCAAGCGATTGCGCCGCTTCAGAAGATAGCCACCCGCTGCGGCATGTCGCACCGGCATGATCCAGAGGTCTTCGCCGCGCCACAGCAGGATCACGGTTTCCAGGCCCGCAAAATAGCGCTCGCATATCTGGCGCGAGAGATAGAGACCACCGCGCGCCAATGTGACGGTGCAGGGAGTGGTGTCCTTCATGCAGAAGCCGCCGTTTCTGGCGCCGCCACCATGGCACCAATGCGCTTCGCCACTTTGTGCACGGAGACTATGACTTTGGGCGAAAGGCCAATGCCGAAATTCAGGACTTCCGCACCAATGAGAACTACGATGATGTCTTGCGGAAACGTCTCGCGAAAAATCTGTCGTCCGGCGTGCAGCGCATCTTCCCATCGAAAGTCATGCAAATTCAAGCTCGGTGCATGAGCTCGCTCCAGCGCTGCGCCTGGCACCTCGTAAATGGCACCGGCCTCCGCGCCACTGCCAGCGGCATCGACAATAATCATTCGCGTGCATCCTCGTGCCGCAAACATAACCGCCATGCCATCGGTTCCTGCATCAAGCAGCTTGACGTGCGGGCCTTCCACACCTGCGATCTTGAGAAGCC
>JAJZGX010000128.1 GCA_021804825.1 Pseudomonadota bacterium
ACAGCTTTGCTGTCTCATCGGGCGTGAGAACCGAAGTCGGCTCGTCAAGGATGAGGATGCGGGCATCGCGCACCAGCGCCTTCAACAATTCGACGCGTTGGCGCTGGCCGACGCTCAGACTTGCCACCAGCGCATCAGGATCGACGCCAAGATCATAATCGCGCGCCAGAGCAGCCAGTTTCTCGAGCACCACCTTGGCACCATGTCGCAAGCGCACGCCGCCTTCGGCCCCAAGCATGATGTTGTCGATGACGCTCATGGCCTCCACCAGCATGAAATGCTGGTGAACCATGCCGAGGCCAAGCCGCATGGCATCGCTCGGCGACCTTATGCGCGCTGTGACCCCATGGACGCGAATCTCCCCGCTGTCGGCCCCGTAGAACCCGAACAGGATCGACATCAACGTCGATTTTCCGGCGCCATTCTCGCCGACAAGGCCGTGGATGGTGCCGCTCCTGACGCGCAAATCCACCCCACGATTTGCCAACGTCGCCCCGAAACGCTTGGTGATGGCGACCGCCTCAACGGCGTAATCTTGCTCCATGACCTGTTACAGCGGGCATTTATTGTCCGCCATGTAATCATGCACCTGAATACCCCCCCCAATGATGGCTGCGGTCGCGCCATTCACCGCCTTGGTCATGGCCGGAGTGATCAACGATTTGTTGAATTGATCCTGCGCCCAGCCGATACCGCCTTCTTTCAGGCCCAGAACCACGATGCCCGGCTTCCATTTTCCGGCATTTGCATCCGAAAAGGTCTTGTAGACAGCCGTATCGACCCGCTTCAGCATCGAGGTCAGCACTTTTCCGGGAAACAAGGCATCCTGATCGCTGTCGACGCCAATGCCGAGCTTGCCCGCATCGGCCGCAGCCCGCAGCACACCAACGCCGCTGCCGCCGGCCGCATGATAAATCACGTCCGCGCCTTCGGCGATCTGTGCCTTGGCCAACTCACCGCCCTTTACCGGATCATTCCAGGCGGCGCCCGTCGTGCCGATCATGTTCTGAATGACGACGTCTTTTGGCGCGGCATATTTCACACCTTGCGCATAGCCACATTCAAATTTGCGGATCAGCGGAATGTCCATGCCGCCAACAAAGCCGACCTTGCCGGTTTTGGAAGCCAGCGCCGCCAGAATGCCGACGAGAAACGAGCCTTCCTGCTCCTTGAACACGATCGATTCGACATTGGGGGCTTTCACCACCGAATCGACAATGGCAAATTGCGTCTTGGGGAAGTCGGGAGCGACCTTGGCCAGCGCGCTGGCTTGCGAAAAGCCGATGGCGATGATCGGGCTATAACCATCCTGCGCAAATTTGCGCATGGCCTGCTCGCGCTGGGCATCATTCTGGATCTCAAAATCGCGGAAGGCGATGCCGGTGTCCTTCTGGAACTTTTCCGCGCCGTGAAACGCGCCTTCATTGAAACTCTTGTCGGATTTGCCCCCAAGATCATAAATCACGGCTGGCTTGATGGTTGCCGCAAGGGCCGCGCCGCTGCAGGCGAGCGCTAGTGCGAGGGTGGCAAGACGGGTCAGAGTTTTCGCATTCATGGCAGGCTCCGCAGAGTGAAAACACCAGCTTCGAGAGACGATCTCCCGATCCTGCACAAATGTGGCACGCGCCGCGCCACGCCGCAAGGAAGCGCTCGCGCTCAGACGCGAAAATGCTTCGAGAGCTTGAGACCCTGCGCCTGATAATTTGAAGCAAGCCCAGCACCATAGAGCGCGCGCGGCAGCGCCGCCATGCGCTCGTAGACCAGACGTGCCACCATTTGCCCATCCTCAAGCACAAAGGGCACATCGCGCGAACGCACTTCCAGCACGGCGCGGGCGCCAGCCCCCCTCGCCTCGTGGGCGCCAAATCCCGGATCGAAGAAACCGGCATAATGCACGCGAAATTCACCGACCAGCGGATCAAACGGCGTCATTTCCGCGGCATGATCTGGCGGCACGCGAATGGCCTCGCGGGACGCCAGAATATAAAATTCACCGGGATCGAGCACGAGATCAGAATGCGCTCCAGCGGTGATCGGCTCCCAGAAATCAGCGGACGCCAAGGCCCCTGCAACATCGACATCGATCAGCCCGGTAAAGCGCCGGGCGCGGTAGCCGATCAGCTTGTCCGCGCCAAAGCCAGCCAGATCGACCGAAACTCCGACGCCAACAGCAATCGACGGCGATGGCGTCGTCACGAGGTGATCGCGCTCATGCAGCAGGCGGTGCTCGACATCATCGAGCCGCGCGAGGCCGCTGCGAAACCGCACCTGGCTCAGCCGCGAGCCTTCGCGCACCAACACCGGAAACGTGCGCGGCGAAATCTCGGCATAGATGAGGCCACGATAGCCCGGTGCAATCTGGTCAAAGGCCGATGAATGATCGGCAATGACACGGGTAAAAACATCGATCCGCCCGGTCGAACTCTTGGGATTGGCGGAAGCCGCGACATCGTCCGGCAAGGCCAGGCTCTCCTGCACTTCAGCCAGATAGATGGTGCCCGCTTCCAGCACGGCGCCATTGGTCAGGTTGATTTCATGCAGCGACAGACGTTCGACCGCCTGACGCACCGTGCGCCCCGATCCTGGCAGAAAGCTGGCGCGCAACCGCCAGCAGCGCGCACCGAGCCGCAGATCGAGGCTGGCGGGTTGCACCTGATCAGGCGCCAAGGGGCGCTGGCACGCGATCGCCCCGCTGTCGTAAAGCGCCTGAATATGGTGATCGGGCAGAATGCCGGCTTGTCGGTGGTCTTTCATGATAAGACCAGCTTTACGCAGTTGCGGCTTTGACGCCAACAGGCCGGAGCGCTAGAGTCCACAGCTTCATGTGCGCGCAAGCGCGAAATCAGCAGAAAGATGGCAATCATGACAACAGCTCACGGCCGCAAGGGACCATTTCCGGCCACGCAGCTCGTGCATGGGGGAACATTGCGCTCCCAATTCGGCGAGATGTCGGAAGCCATTTTCCTCACCCAGAGCTACGCCTACGACACGATGGAATCGGCCGAAGCCCGCTTCAAGGGCGAGGCGCCCGGCTTCATCTATGCGCGTTATGGCAACCCGACCGTCGCAATGTTTGAAAAGCGCATGGCCCTGCTCGAAGGTGCCGAAGCGGCACGGGCTACGGCCAGCGGCATGGCCGCAATCGCGGCTTCGCTGATGGGGCAGGTGAAAGCTGGCGACCATGTGGTCGCGGCACGGGCGCTGTTTGGCTCGTGCCTTTACGTCGTCGAGGATCTTTTGCCGCGATTTGGCGTCGAGACAACGCTGGTCGATGGCGAGAACCTCGATGCCTGGCGTGCCGCCATGCGCCCGAATACCAAGACCTGTTTCATTGAAACCCCCACCAATCCCAATCTCGGCCTTGTCGATATTGCCGCCGTCGCGACCATCGCTCATCAGCACGGTGCAACTTTGGTGGTCGACAATGTTTTTGCCTCGCCGATGTTGCAGCATCCCTTGCAACTCGGTGCCGATTGCGTGGTTTATTCAACCACCAAGCATGTCGATGGTCAGGGCCGTTGTCTCGGCGGCGTTATTCTCGCCTCGGAAGCCTTCATCAACACCCATATCCATAATTATCTGCGCCAGACCGGCCCGGCGCTGTCGCCCTTCAATGCCTGGGTGATGCTGAAGGGCATGGAGACTTTGGCCCTGCGGGTTGATCGCCAAGGCGCCAATGCCGCAGCGCTGGCGGATATGCTGGCTGCGCACCCCTCGGTAACCAAGGTGCTGTATCCGGGGCGCGCCGACCATCCGCAGGCTGAATTGGCCCGCCGTCAGATGAAAGGCGGCGGCACGCTCGTGGCCTTTGAGGTTGCTGGTGGCAAACCGGCTGCCTTTGCCATGGCCAATGCGCTGCAAGTGGTGAAAATCTCCAACAATCTCGGCGACGCCAAAAGCATGATCACCCATCCGGCAACAACGACGCATCAGCGCCTGACGCCGCAAGCACGCGCAACTCTGGGGATCAGCGACGGCATGTTGCGGCTGTCGTGCGGCATCGAGGATGAACGCGACCTGATCCATGATTTCATGCAGGCCTTTGAGAGTGCCTCGCGCCTGCGCGCCGCCGAATAGCGCGCCTGCTGCGGGGTTCGGACGCATGACCTCGTTCATCGCCCTGCTGCGCGCCGTCAACGTCGGGGGAACCGGCAAGCTGCCGATGGCGACGCTGCGGGCGCTGTGCGAGGGCCAAGGCTACACCAATGTGCGCACTTATATCGCCAGCGGCAACGTGGTTTTCGATGCCGATGGCGACGCGGCCAATGTCAAGGCCAAGCTTGAGGCGGCGCTGTGCACCCATGCCGGAAAGCCCGTCGGCGTGATCCTGCGCACTGGCGCGGAAATGGCCGCGATTTTGGCCGCGAATCCGTTCAAATCAGCGCCCCCGAACCAGACCATTGCCATCTTCCTCGATGCGCCGCCGCCCGCTGAATGGAGCGAAGGCGTGAGTGGCCGCAGCGACGAGGTGATCGTGCCCGGCCTTCGCGAGCTTTATGTCCATTACCCGCGCCAGATCGGGCGCTCCAAGCTGCGACTCCGGGCGGCGGCGGCAGGCACGGCCCGCAACATGAATACGGTCGCCACGCTCGCCGCCTGGGCATCGCCATAGCCGCCGTGCGCGGCTGCTGGCGGCGGTGCCATAAGTTGGCTTTTATCAGTGAATCGTCTCGCCGCGCTCCAGCATCGCAACATACTGGACGATCTTGCGGGCGCGCGTCTCGGCCTTCTTCACGCGGTTGATCCGATAAAGGATCGCATAGCGGTTGGCGCCTTTCAGGGTCGCAAAGAAGGCTGCCGCCTTGGGGCTGGCGCGCAGTGCGGCCACAAGGTCAGGCGGCGGTTCGGCGGTGCTGGCAGGCGCATAGGCACCCGCCCAGCGTCCGTCCGCCTTGGCCGATACCACAGCGGCAAGGCCTGCGGGCCGCATCCGCCCCGCCGCCACCAATGCCCTCACCCGGGCGCAGTTGATCTGCGACCAGCGGCTCGCCGCCTTGCGCGCCGTGAACCGGATAAGCCAAAAATGCTCGTCATAGCGGTCAAGCTGGCCATCGATCCAGCCATGGCACAGCGCCACGTCGATGGCCTCGGACTTGGCAAGGGTCGACGCCGGTGCGGTCTTTCTGGCGAATTTCAGCCACACCCCGGCTGCACTCAAGCCATGGGCCTCGAGCCAGTTATCGAAACTGGCGGCATCCGCGAAAGTCAGAATCGGCAATCCGGCGCGCATGTCTTCCATTGCAGGCCCCTAGGGCATCGTCGGCTTTGCCGGCATCGGGCTGGTGTCCGCTACACAGGAAAGCATTCACGCGCGCCGTGCCAGCTCTTATCTTTCGCCGCGCTGCTGCTGCAGCCATAGGATGATCCGCCGCGCGGCCTCGCTGACATCGGCAGTTTTGGGTGCAAAGCACATGCGCACAAAGGCCGACCCGCCCGGCCCGAACGCCGTGCCCGGCGCCACCCCGACATTGGCCTCTTCCACCAGCCGCAGCGCCAGCGCGCGCGTATCGGCATAGTCATTCAGGCGCGCATAAAGATAAAAAGCGCCCAGAGGGGGCGCAAAATCAACACCGCCACCCTTGGTCAGCGCCGCAGTCAGAACTTCGCGGTTGGTGGCGCAGCGACGCACTTGCGCCAGAAGAAACTCATCGCCCCCTTCAAGGGCCGTCACCGCTGCGCGCTGGATCGGCACCGGCACGCCCGAGGTGCTATATTGGATGAGATTGGCAATCTGCGGCCCCAATTGTGCTGGCGCCTCCAGCCAACCGATGCGCAAGCCAGTCATCGCCCAGTTTTTCGACATGGTCTGGATGAACATCACCTTGTCATCGGCGGTGATGATGTCGTGAAACGACGGCGCGCGCGGGCCATCATAATAGAGGCGGCCATAGATTTCGTCGGCAATGACCCATAAATCATGGTGCCGCGCCAGATCCAGCACCGCCCGCAATTCTTCAAGGCTGGCAACCCAACCGGTCGGGTTGGATGGTGAATTGATGACGATCACCCTTGTCGCCGGCCCGATCGCCGCAGCCATGGCCTCAACATCGAGCGACCATTTCATCGTCTGGCCATCGCCCGCGATCTGCATCGGCACCTCGCGCACCCTGGCACCGGCGACGGTGAAGGCCCCGACAAAATTGGGCCATGCCGGCGTCGGCACAATGACCTCGTCGCCAAGACCGGCTACCAGACGCGTCGCCACCTGCAGCGCGTGCATGCCGCCAATGGTCACGAAAAACCGATCCGGCTCGAAACTGCCCGCCTGATCGACATAGGGCGTGCCATAGGCCCGCGTCATATAGGCGGCAATCGCCTGGCGTAATTCCGGCAGACCGCATTGATAAGTATAGAAGGTTTCGCCTTGGGCCAGCGATCTGCTGATGGCCTCGCAGATGAAGTCGGGGGTCGGCGCATCGCCCTCGCCCACCCATAGCGGGATTAAGCCCTGACGCCCGCGACCGGCATCAAACACTTCAACGATCCCGCTCTTGGGGGCGGCGAGCGCCTCGGGACGCAGGCGCCAGGAGGGATCTTCGGCAGTGGACTTCATGGCATTCGACCTTGGATTGCGATGGCGCGGGCAGGAACGCGTGCGGTGAGAATCAAAGCGCGGCCCCTTGCGAGGGCCGCGTCTGCGTTTACGAAAATCGTGCAGAAATCAACGTTTGGCGAGCAAATCGCGAATTTCGGTCAGCAGCACCTGCTCTGCACTGGGAGCAGGCGGTGCCGCCGGAGCTGCCGCTTCTTCTTTCTTCAGCTTTACCATGGCGCGGACGA
>JAJZGX010000129.1 GCA_021804825.1 Pseudomonadota bacterium
AGACGCACTCGCGTTTGCGTCAACGCCAGTTGCAGCTTCGGCGAGGACAAAGTGAACAGCGTCTGCCCGGCTTTCACCCTCTCGCCCGCCACCACGCTGACCGCGCGCAGGGTGCCATCCGTCTCGGGATAGATCCGGGCAAAATGACCCGGTTCCAGCAGTGCCGGCACGCGAACCGAGCGCGGCAGAGGCAACAACAGCAAGGCCAGCAGCAGCGCCAAGGCGCCAAGGCTCCAGCGAGTGCGCGGGGCAGCGAGGATAGGTTCACGCATGGTCCACCATGTTGCGAGTTCATTGAAGACCGGACGCGCCAGAAACCATCCCACTTCGACGAAGAACAGGATGATGCCCAGCAGTTTGAAGAAATAATGATAGACCAGCAGCGCTATGCCAAAAAACACCACGGCGCGGTAAAGCCAGACGCAATAGGCATAGAGCGTCACCAACCGACGACGCTGCTCGGGCAGATGGTCAGGCGCCGGTTCACCAAGCCCGAACAGCATTTCGCGCAAGGCCCAGGTGCCGAGCCGGAAGGCGCGCGGCTGCAGGTTGGGCACGCCCAGTGCATCGGAAGCCAGATAATAGCCATCAAAGCGCATGAACGGGCTCAAATTGATCACCAGACTGGAAACCCAGCTTGTCGTCGCCAGCAAGAACATGGCGCTGCGCCACGGCCCCGCGGCGGCAAAGGACCAAAACAGCGTCGCCACGCAGGCTATCGCCAGTTCGACGATGATGCCGGCCGCATCGATGGCCATGCGCTGGCGGCGACTTTGCAATTTCCATGAATCGGTGACGTCGGTGTAGAGCATCGGCGTCATCACCAGAAAGGCGATGCCCATGGTCAAAACGCTGCAACGATAACGCGCGGCGGTGAAGGCATGGCCCAGTTCGTGCATGGATTTCACGAAAATCAGCGCCAGCACGAACAGCGCAAACCCGCCGGGCGAAAAAAACGCCATGAAGGTTCTTGTGAAGGTTTCCCATTGGCGCGAGGCGAGATAAAGCCCCAGCAACCCGCAAATGCCGATCAGTGCTGCGCTCCAGCGGCTGTAGAGCGGGGCGACAAACGGGCTCATCGCTGCAAGGAAACGATCAGGGCGCACCAGCGGGATGCGGATGAACAGATAATTGTGAATCAGCCAGGTGATCCAGCCCGGCCGGGCGCGCTGGCGCCGCTCCCAATAGCCACGCCATCCGGTGAGGCTTTCTTCAAAGAGGTCCTGCCGTTCGGCGAAGTCATAGACCCGCCCGAACAGCGCCTGATCGAGGTTCTGCCCAGTGCGGGCGTGATAGAGCCGCTGCAAGCTGTCGGCATTATCGCAAAGATTCCAGATCTGGATGAGATCGAACAATTCGAGCTCGATCTGGTAATAGCGGAAATTCAGCGGATCGAAGATCAGCCAGGTTGGCGAACCGCTGACGTGAGCCGCGCCTTGCGACAGGCGCAGTTCATCCCGCAGACGCGGCCAACGGGGAAGCTTTTTGGGCGCGATCTGCACCGCTAGAAACCGAAATGCTGTCGCAGGAATGTCAGCGGGCGACGCAGCAAATAGTAGACCAGGGGCGCTTTGGCGGCGTAGATTTCGGCAGTGCCGCGCAGGCCCAGTTGCGGAAGGCGGACGCCCTGCAGATTGAGGCGCGCATAAAGCCGGTAGGTCAGTTCAGGCCCCGGAATGACATGGGCCTCCGGGCTGAAGCGCTGGACGGTGCCTTGCAGCGGGTGCAGCGGATCATTGTCCAGAAACAGGCGGATCGGCGCGCCATCCTTGAGGGCGAAACTATCGGCAACATCGAGTTCGATGCGGGTCTCGATCCGTGCAGGATCGGCGATCTCCATGATTCTTTCGCCAATCTTGACCGGGCGGCCTTTCCAGTTGCGTGGATCATCGAACAAGGCCACGCCAGCCCGTGGCGCCAGCACCATGGTCTTGCGCAATTCATCGGCATCATAGCGCTGTTGCGCCAGCTTGACCGCATAATCGGCTTTGGCGACAGCGACCTGCTGGGCTGCCTGATCGCTGGCGAAAGCCGCCTGCGAATATTGGTCGATTCTGGCCTGAGCGACCTCGACATCGCGCGCTGCCACGTCGAGCTGATTGCGGATTTCGGTATCATCGAAATGCAGCAGCGGCGTGCCTTGTTTGACCGCCTGCCCCGGAGTTACATCCAGCGCGCGGATAACGCCATTGAGCGGCGACGTGATGAATGCCGGATGCGCGGTGACGATTTCCGCCGGTGCCAGCGCACTCATATGCACTGGCCAGACAGCCGCTATCACCAGCGCCACGAGCGCCAGACCAAAGACGGCGCCGCGCCGGTGCCGCAGGTCGGGGCGCATGCTTGCAGGCTTTGCCCTGAGGGCGCCATAGGCATGTCCATAGCAACCTGCCAGACGCTCGACGACCAACGCCTCATCGAGTTGCCAGGGTTGCTCACGCGCCAGCAACAATGCACCCTGCCTCTGGCCGGCGCGATCGGCAAAGGGCGCGAACAGCAGATGGACGAAGGGGTAGGACGCGACGACATCCGCCGCTGCCGCCTTCACGTCAGGAAAGGCAAAAGCGCAAGAGCGCCCGGTGCCGACAAATTTCGCGCCGTGCCGGGCCGCCAGCAACATGGCGCGCACCAGCGGCGCATCGCGATCCGGGCTTGTGACGCTGGAGATGGCCGCAAGGTCAAGATTTCTGTCGCCATCCTGCCGAAACACGAAAATCTGCCGGGCATTGATGACACGGCGGGTTTCATTGGCCATGAAATAGGCGAACTGGCCGAGGTCCTTGATTTCGCGCGCTTCGCCTTCGAGCCGCAACAGGCCCTGCAGCGCCAGCACTTCCGGGTGACCAGCCAGAGCGGGGGCGGACTGCGCCGCCGCGGCCGCCTTGGGTGGCACGCCCTTGTCCAGATTGGTCTCGACGATGCGCGCCATGTCAGTTGGCGCCGTGTTCGAAAGTTGCCGCCACGCTCATGCCGGGCCGGATCGGGCCGGTATCGCCCGTGAGCCTGCCAAAGACTTTCACCGTCTGGCTGACCGGATCGACCACCGCGGAAATGCGGCTGACTGTTGCATCATAGGAGCCGCCAGTGGCTGCCGGGCTGATCTTGAAGGCTGTGCCCTTCTTGAGGAACGTCAGCCATTTGGCGGGCACGATCACCTCGACTTCGAGTTCCTTGCCCTCGACGATGGTCATGATCGGCTGATTGGCCGCGGGGGTCTCGAAGGCATGCATTGGCTGGCTGGCGATCGCGCCATCGAAGGGGGCCGCAATCGTGCAATCGCGCATCTGCGCATTCCAGGCATCGACCTTGGCATCGGCCTTGTCGGCATTGGCCTTGGCAATGGCGACGTCATTGCGGCCCGCGGCGTGCAGGCGCACCAGACTGAGATTGCTCGCATAGGTGATGTGCATGGCGCGGGCGCTCGCCATCGCTGCTGCACGCTCGGCCTGCAACTGGCTGCAATCGAAAGTGACGAGAGCTTGGCCTTTGGTAAAACTGTCGCCCGTCTTGAAGGGCAAGGTGGCGATACGCAGGTTGATGCCCGAGGTGATGGTCGCCTGTGCTGCAGCCCGCACAAGACCATGCACAGGCGCTTGCGGCGTCGCCGCCATGCTGATGGCGCTGATTTCAGAAATCGCAAGGACAGCCATGCTGGCTAAAAGATTGATTTTTTTGAAATTCATCACGGACCCCAGTTCCTAAAATAACGCTGATTCATAAAACATTAAGGTAAAGAAAAGGTGTCCATAGCACTGAAAGGCACAACGAATGTCAAGGGCCCGCGCCTATGGGATGGCAACCATCAGGGCATGCAGCCCATGACATTGCGTATTCTCGGCTGCTCGACTTGCGCCGGCAATGTCATTGCGTCAGGAGGTGCCTTTGCACGCAGGCAAATGCGTCGCGAAATGTCGTCTAACCTATTGTGATATTTATATAATCACGCAGACTTGGGGCGAGTCCGCAAGGATCACTCAATCTGGGAAATTCTTCGGCAGTTGCTCGGGCAAGGCGAGGCTTTCGTTTTTCTGGATCAAGGCCACGATGTTGGGTTTGATCCAGCCAATTGCGTCACCCCAGAGCTTTTCATTCACGGGGTCATAGCCATGCGCGAGGATGGAATGATTGCGCTTCTCGAGAATGTCTTCCAGCTTCTGAATCGCATCATAGACAGACTTTGCATAGCGCTCATCCAAGCCTTTTTCGTGCAGAACCTTCCAAGCCTTTACAAGACCCAGGTCGTAATACCCAGATTCGGGAAGTTTCCATTTTTTGCGATACCGACTGGGAATGTCTGTCACTGGATATTTACTTGTGCCATTAGGGGCACCCAGTTTCACCCTGAACCGCCATTGCGCCACCCATTCCACCATGCGGTAAGCGCGGGCCATGGCGTCGTCGTAGCGGCCGCGTTCCGCCCGGCGCAGAGCGTTGAGCCATAGATCGAACAGGATTTCCGGCTCTTTTTCCGGGGATGTCAGGCGCGCGAGACGCTGCATGAGTGGATGCGTTTCGGGAAATATGTGCTCAAGATCGTTGTTCGCACCGGTATGATCAAAAATATCCCATCTGTGCAACCCACGGGCAAATATCGCTTTGTCGTGTAGAGCCTTGCGCCATTCTCGCTTACCAAATTGCCGTGTTTCGGCGTCACGATGCAGCCGCTCCAGAATGGCGGCGGCGACTTGGTAATCAAAACTGCGCATCGCTGCTCTGGCTTCGGCAATCAACCGTTCGGCGACCAAGAGATCGGTAGCCATGCGTTGCGGCTTTTCGGTGCCATCGGCGATTTTGGTGGTGTCGGGCCTTTGGCCGAGCATGAACTGAAGCTCGACACCCTCTTCCGAGATCGCCGCATAGACCATGCCCGCCGACATGCTCTTGGTGCCTCCCGTGTAATCGACGATGATCTTGGCGCCGGGATACTGTTGTTTCAGGTATGCGAGCTTATCCTTGACTGCCGCAAAAATGCCGTCCGGCTCGTCGGGATTGACCAAAAGCGTTTCATTTTTGCCCGCTAGTTCCGCCAATGTCGGTTCATCCGGGCCAAGGGACTTAGGTGGGCTATAGGGCTCGGGTTTCGGCTTTTCATTGCTGATAATACTGGCTTTTGTGCCTTCAGTGGCCACAAAGACCGTCAAATCTGGCTTAATTGCTGAAACGGCGGTGCGCACAGGCTGCGGGCTACCGCCGAGCGAGGCGATGAGGATGGTTTGGGGTGTTTCTTTGGGGCTTTTATTCATTATTCTGATTTTTACAACCTCCTGAAATCTCCGACATTGACAGTGTCGGTATCCCCTTCAAAATCAACTTCCATTTTTGTTGCGTGATTTGGCACATTGTTCAAGACGGTTCCCGTTTCGTCACCGTTCGTGACTTTGTCACCTTTCATGAATCGCATCCCTGCATGAGGGGCGGCGGTGGCACGCGGTGGCGCGGCGGTTGCAGTACCTGAGCGAGCGGATGACGCGGGCGCAGCGACTGCCTTACGTGCTAATTGCGGTCGCTTGGGCGCGCCCTCCTGCTCAAACAGGATGATCCAGCCGAAGGGCAGCAATTCATCTGCACCGTTCTTGCAAACAGTGCGGCTGCCCCCCCATTGCATGTGTTGCGCACTCCGCCCTGGAGCGCCATTTTTGCCCCCTTTGGCGCGCTTTTCGCCATGACGAAGGCCCTCAATGCTTTTGGATTCAAAATGGCTAAAGCGACCGATGCGGATGAGCCAGGCTTTGCGCTGTTCAAGGGCAACGGCCAGCTTTTCCTTGTCCGTTGCAGGCAAATCAACAGCTTGCAACAGTTCGCCCATCAAAGCTTGCGTCGGCAACCCCTGATAGAAATGCGCAATCTCGCCAAACCACAGGGCGACGTGATGGGCGTTACAGGCTCGGCGAAGTTCCGCAAAGCTAGGGGATTTGGCCGGCACGGCGCGGCTTACACCTTGTAAACGGGCGGGCGCGGCGTTCCCACGTTGCTTTTGCGCAGCCTCTTCCAGTGTGGCGATTTCGATCTGCAAGTCTGCGGGCACAAACTCCTCGCGATCAGCCAGAGCCGCCAGCCGCTCGAAGTGCATTTGGATGGCTTGACCATTTTGATCAAGCTTGTCGCCCTTCAGATTATAGATATGCGCCTTATCAAGCAGCGTGCCACCCGCCGCAATGGCACAATCGCCAACAGTAACATCGCGCAGCGGGTCTTGTTCGGTATGACTGGCGGAAAAGTCCAAAGCTTCTGATTGAAAGGCGCCCGATGTTATACCGGTCTTTCCGGGGCGGTCTCCATCCGCTTTGGCCGAGAAGCTTTTCTTTTCCAAGGGCGATGCCCGCGCCGCCAGCCATCCAGTACGCAGGGCGCCCTTCAGGCTCGAGCCGGGTAAAATCGGCGCATCGCCGGAGCGCACGAAGGGGTGAAGCTCACCCTTTCGCTGCACGTCGCCCATTAGTTGCCCGATATCACTGAGGGCTGTTCGCGATATGCCCAAGGTCTCGCGCACCTGGCTTTGGTCCACAGCTTTCCGGATCTGCTCCTGCGCCTGCCAAACCCCGCCCAGCTTACAGGCTTTAATATATTCGAGCTTACCCGCATCACTCATGCTGCCAATCACTGCCATCGGATCGAATCGTTCGAGCTTTTGGTCCTTCAGGTGGTAGCCTTCCGGCCCCCATGTGGTGCCATCGCCGACATGCACGGGCGTCAGCGCCCAGCCTTTCAGCTTGTGCAAGGTGCGCAGGCTCATGAAGGCACCTCATTATAGGGAATGG
>JAJZGX010000039.1 GCA_021804825.1 Pseudomonadota bacterium
TCGAGATTGGCGCCGCCTTTGGGGCCGCGATGCACGGCAATGCCGGCGGGCTTGTCGATCACCAGAATTAGGCCGTCGCGGTAAAGAATGCGGGCGGCAAGGTCTTCCGGTGTCATCGCTAACAGGCTATCTGGGGTCATGTCGCTGGCGTTCTGCGCGCGAAACCCTGCAGGGTCAAGACGCGCGCGATGCCACCAAGGGAGACTGCGCAACAATGGACAAGGACGCCGAACAGAAGAAGCCGGGGCTGTTTCGCCGGATGTTCGGACGCGGCGTCGCGAGCGAGGGCATTGCGCCGCAGGCCGAGGATGTCGCACCGCCCGCAGCACCTTCCGAGGTGGGGACGGCCGCCCTCGAGGCCGCGCCCGTGACCGAGGTTGCGGCTGAAACGCTCGCAAGCGATGCCGCTGCGCCCGTAGATGTGCCATCCGCCGCAGTGCCGCCGACGGATACGGCACCGCCGGCAAGCACGGAACCGGTCGAGGTGACGGTGGCGGAACCCGGCGTGCCTGCCGCCAAGCCCAAGGTCTCGTGGTGGCAGAGACTGCGTGGCGGCTTGTCGCGCTCATCATCGGCCATCAGCCGCGGCATTGTCGATATCGTCACCAAGCGCAAACTCGATGCGAGTGCGCTCGAAGACCTCGAAGATGTGCTGATCCGCGCCGATCTGGGTGTCGATATGGCACAGCGCATCAGCGCGGCGGTCGGCAAGGGCCGCTTCGACAAAAGCATTGCGCCGGACGAGGTGCGGGCGATCCTGGCGCAAGAGGTCGAGGCGGCGCTGGTGCCTGTCGCGAGGCCGCTGCTGATTGATGTCGCGCAGAAGCCCTTTGTCATTCTGGTCGTCGGCGTCAATGGTTCGGGCAAGACCACGACCATTGGCAAACTTGCCGGGCAATTGCATGGCGAGGGCCGCAAAGTGGTGCTGGCGGCGGGTGATACGTTCCGCGCCGCCGCCATTGAGCAATTGCACGTCTGGGGTGAACGCACCGGCTCGCAGGTCGTCGCCGGGGCGCAAGGCTCGGATGCAGCCAGCCTCGCTTTCGAGGCGATCAAGACCGCAGCCGAGGTCGGCGCCGATGTGATGATCATGGATACTGCCGGGCGGTTGCAGAACCGCAAGGAGCTGATGGATGAGCTTGAAAAAATCATCCGCGTCATGAAAAAGGCACTTCCGGGTGCGCCTCATGCGGTTTTGCTGGTATTGGACGCGACAGTGGGGCAGAACGCGCTCAGCCAGGTTGATATTTTCGGCAAGGTGGCTGGTGTCACCGGGCTGGTGATGACCAAGCTGGATGGCACGGCGCGGGGCGGCATTCTGGTGGCACTGGCCGCCAAATATGCCCTGCCGGTGCATTATATCGGGGTTGGCGAGACCATGGATGATCTCGAGCCCTTCACGGCCCGCGATTTTGCCCGCGCTATTGCCGGGTTGGAGACTGATTGATGCTCGAAGCCGAATCCGCCAGGCCCAAGCCGGCGCAGCCGCCCCTTCAGAAGCTGGTGCTGGAAATGGGGCCGCTCGTGCTGTTCTTCCTCAGCAATTACCGCTTCGGACTCTATGTCGCCACGGCCGTGTTGATGGTTTCCGTCGTCACGGCAGTGCTGGCGTCCTACTATCTGACACGCAAATGGCCACTGATGCCGGTGGTGACGGCGGTGGCCGTCGTGCTGTTTGGTGGCCTGACGCTGTATTTTCACAACCCGACCTTCATCAAGATGAAGCCGACGATCATCAACATCATCTTTGGCTGTGCGTTGCTGGGCTCTCTGGCGATGAACAAGCTGATTTTACCGACCATCCTCGATCAGGCCTTCCATATTGACGAGGCCGGATGGCGCAAGCTGACCTTCCGCTGGGGGTTGTTTTTCTTTTTTCTCGCCGCCCTCAATGAGGTGGTATGGCGCACCCAAAGCGAGCACTTCTGGGTGGCCTTCAAGGTTTGGGGCACCATGCCGATCACCATCGCCTTCATGGCGACGCAAATCCCGCTGCTGACCCGCCATGAAATCAAACCCTTGAACGGAGATCAGGGATGAAAAGGCCGCGCCTTGATTCTGATGCAGCAGGGGCGCTGGCCCAAATATGGCCGCGCTATGACCGCGCGCACCTGAAAACCGGGATCATTCATCTGGGTGTTGGCGCGTTCCACCGCGCCCACCAGGCGGTCTACACCGATGGCGTGCTGGCGCGCGACCCGCGCTGGGGCATTGTCGGGGCAAGTCTGCGGGCTCCCGACACGCGCGACGCGCTGCGGCCCCAGCATGGGCTTTATGGGCTAAGCCTGCGTGATGGCGCGGGCGAGACGCTGCGTATCATAGGGTCCTTGCGCGACGTTGTGGTTGCGCCGGAATCACCCGCCGGGCTGGTCGCGGCCATGGCGGCACCGGATGTGCGAATCGTGTCGCTGACCGTGACGGAGAAGGGTTATTGTCACGATCCGGCAACAGGACGGTTGCGCGACAACCATCCTGATGTGCAGCATGATCTTGCCCATCCCGCCGCGCCGCGCAGCGCGCCGGGCTTCATCCTTGCCGCCTTGCGGGCGCGCCGGGCGGCGGGCCTCGCACCCTTCAGCGTCTTGTGTTGCGATAATCTACCCGCCAACGGGCACACCGTGCATCAGGTCCTGCAGGATCTGGCGGCGTTGCAGGGCGGCGATATGGCGCGTTTCATCGCTGACGAGGTTGCCTGTCCCGCGACCATGGTCGATCGCATCGTGCCGGCGACGACGGACGAAGATCGCGCCCGTATTGCGGAAAGACTAGGGTTTGAAGATGCCTGGCCGGTGGTGAGCGAGCCGTTCAGCCAATGGGTGATCGAGGATCATTTCAGCGCCGGGCGTCCCGATTGGGCAACAGAAGGCGCGGAATTCGTGCGCGATGTCGCGCCCTTCGAACTCGCCAAGCTGCGCCTGCTCAACGGCGCGCATTCGTCTCTGGCCTATTTGGGGTATCTTTCGGGCGATGAGACGGTGGCCGATGCCATGGCACGACCCGCCATGGTGCGCTTTGTGGCGCATCTGATGGAGCATGAAGTCTCGCCCACTCTGACAGCCACGCAGGGGCCTGATCTGGCGAGCTATCGCACCGCCTTGCAGGCGCGATTTGCCAACCCGGCCTTGCGCCATCGCACCTGGCAGATTGCCATGGATGGCTCGCAAAAATTGCCGCAACGCCTGCTCGGCACCATCCGCGACCGCCTGGCAGCACAGGCGCCGATTCCCGCGCTGGCGCTCGGCGTTGCGGCGTGGATGGCCTATGTCACCGGCATTGATCAGCATGGCCGTGCCATCGACGTGCGTGATCCGCTGCGCGATGACCTGCGCGCCCGTGCAGACGCGGCGGGGCGCGATGCGGCAAGACTGGCACCGGCGCTGGCCGCTGTAAGTGGGATTTTCGGCGAGGATCTTCCGCAGGACAGCCGCTTCATGGGGCCGGTCACGACCGCACTGGAGCAAATCCTCAACCACGGCGCGCCCGCCGCGTTGGCCTGGTTTCTCGCTTGCCAAGCGCGTTCGTAAAGCGCAGTCTTGGTACGATATTGCGCAGATGCGCTGCGATATTAGGCCAAGTGACAATTGCCGCTGCGTGATAAAGCGCCATATTGGGCACAATTGATTATCGCACGATCTGTCATCGATGTTGAAAAAAAACGCGAGTGACCGGGAGACGTTGGATGGTGGGCGCACATACGAAAACATCGGAAATGCCTGCGGAATTCGATGAGATTCGGGCACGTCTGGTGATAGCACGCCTTGCGCATCTGGAAGGCGCGCTGCTGCCGATCCTGCATGAATTGAGCCATGAATTCGGCTATGTCGATGTCAGGGCGGTGCCGCTATTGGCCGAAGCCTTGAATATTTCCCGTGCCGATGTGCACGGCACCATCAGCTTCTATCATGATTTCAAAACCTCGCCGCAGGGCCGCCATGTGCTCAAGCTTTGCCGGGCCGAGGCCTGTCAGGCCATGGGCTGCGAGACTTTGGTGACGCATCTTGCAAAGACTCATCATCTCGCGCCGGGCGATACCACGCAAGATCAGGCTTTGAGCGTCGAAACAGTCTATTGTCTTGGCAATTGCGCCCTTTCACCCGCCGCTATGCTGGATGGCGCGTTGATCGGGCGACTCGATCAAGATCAACTCGATCAGATCGTGCTGGATGCCACGGGGATGCGGTCATGACCACGAAAATCTTTGTGCCACGCGATGCGGCGGCGCTTTCAGTGGGTGCCGACAAGATTGCCGAAGCTGTTGGCGCGCAAGCCCGGCAGCGCGGGCTCGATGTGACGATCATCCGCAATGGTTCGCGCGGGATGTTGTGGCTGGAGCCGCTGGTCGAGGTGGAAACAGCGCAGGGCCGTGTCGCCTATGGCCCGGTGCGGGCGGGCGATGTGGCGAGCCTGTTTGAAGCCGGATTCCTGTCGGGCGGCGCGCATCGGCTCGGTCTCGGGCTTACGGAAAGAATTCCGTTCTTTGCCCGCCAGCAGCGTCTCACTTTCGCGCGCTGCGGCATCATTGATCCGCTGTCGCTGGATGATTACAAAGCGCATGGTGGTTTTGCGGGTCTGACTAAGGCGCTGGCTTTGGCACCCGCTGCGATTGTTGAAGATGTCAGCAAATCAGGTTTGCGCGGGCGCGGCGGTGCGGCTTTTCCCACTGGCATCAAATGGCGCACCGCTTTGGCTGCTGCCGCCGACCAGAAATACATCGTCTGTAACGCCGATGAGGGCGACAGTGGCACATTTGCCGACCGGATGATCATGGAGGGTGATCCCTTCGCGCTGATCGAAGGCATGGCGATTGCTGGATTGGCGGTAGGCGCGACGAGGGGCTATATCTATATCCGCTCGGAATATCCCCATGCCTTTGCGGTGATCAACGAAGCCATTCGCAGTGCTGAAGCTGCGGGGCTTGTCGGCAAGGCGATCATGGGCAGGGGCCCGGCGTTCCATCTGGAGGCGCGGCTCGGGGCTGGCGCTTATATTTGCGGCGAAGAAACGTCGCTACTCGATTCACTCGAAGGCAAACGCGGGCAGGTGCGTGCCAAGCCGCCGCTGCCGGCGATTTCCGGCCTGTTCGGCAAGCCGACCGTCATCAACAATGTGATTTCATTCACCTCTGTGCCGTGGATCATGGCGCATGGTGCCAAGGCCTATGCCGATTATGGCATGGGCCGGTCACGCGGCACCTTGCCGGTGCAGCTTGCAGGCAATGTCAAACATGGAGGGTTGTTTGAAACCGCCTTCGGAATCAGCTTGCGCGCGCTGGTCGAGGAGATTGGTGGCGGCACACATTCCGGGCGGCCGCTGCGGGCCGTGCAGATAGGTGGGCCGCTGGGCGCCTACCACCCGGCCCATCAGCTTGACACAATCCTGGATTATGAAGCTCTGGCTGCGATCAACGGCATGGTTGGGCATGGCGGGATCGTCGTGTTCGATGACAGCGTCGACATGGCCAAGCAAGCGCGGTTCGCGATGGAATTTTGCGCCGTGGAGAGTTGCGGCAAATGCACGCCGTGCCGCATCGGCTCACGGCGCGGCGTCGAGGTGATCGACAAGATGATGGCAGGCGACCATCGGGCGGAAAATCGCGTGTTGCTCGAAGAGCTTTGCACGCTGATGACGGATGGCTCGCTCTGCGCCATGGGCGGGCTGACGCCCTTGCCGGTGATGAGTGCGCTGACGCATTTCCCGGATGATTTCGAGAAGCCGACCCTGCCGCTGGCGGCCGAATAACACAAGGAAGCTGAAAATGGGCCTGATCAAGGAACTGGATTACGGCACGCCGATCAGACTTGGCTCCACCGTTGTCACTTTGCTGGTTGACGGCGTCAGTGTCACTGTGCCCGAGGGCACGTCGGTCATGGCTGCCGCCATGCAGGCTGGCACGAAAATTCCCAAGCTCTGCGCAACCGACATGCTTGAATCATTCGGCTCTTGCCGGTTGTGCTTGGTCGAGATCGAAGGCCGCAAGGGCACGCCAGCCTCCTGCACGACACTGGTCGAGCCGGGCATGAAGGTGGTGACGCAATCCCCGCGCCTCGCCAAGCTGCGTAAAGGCGTGATGGAGCTTTATATCTCTGATCACCCGCTGGATTGCCTGACATGCGGCGCGAATGGCGATTGTGAATTGCAGACGCAGGCTGGCGCCGTCGGCCTGCGCGAGGTGCGCTATGGCTATGAGGGTGCCAACCACCTTGATGCCGCGAAGGACAATTCCAACCCGTATTTCTCGTTTGATCCGGCAAAGTGCATCGTGTGCTCGCGCTGCGTGCGGGCCTGCGCGGAAGTGCAGGGCACTTTTGCGCTGACCATTGCAGGCCGTGGGTTTGAGTCGCATGTGTCGCCGGGCGGTGTGGATTTCATGGGCTCGGAATGCGTTTCCTGCGGGGCATGCGTGCAAGCCTGCCCGACAGCAACGCTGATCGAGAAAAACGTGCTCGATCTCGGGCAGCCGGAACATTCGGAAGTCACCACCTGCGCCTATTGCGGGGTGGGCTGCTCGTTCAAGGCCGAGATGCAAGGCTCCACCGTTGTGCGCATGGTTCCCTACAAGGATGGCAAGGCCAACGAAGGCCATTCATGTATCAAGGGCCGATTTGCCTGGGGCTATGCCACCCACAAGGAGCGCATCACGAAGCCGATGGTGCGTGCCAAAATCACCGATCCTTGGCGCGAAGTGACATGGGATGAGGCCATCAATCACGCGGCCTCCGAATTCAAGCGTTTGCAAGCCACCTATGGCCGTGATGCTGTGGGCGGCATCACCTCGTCGCGCTGCACCAATGAAGAGACGTTTCTTGTGCAAAAGCTGGTGCGGGCCGGTTTTGGCAATAATAATGTCGATACTTGTGCACGTGTCTGCCATTCGCCGACCGGCTATGGTCTGGCCCAGACCTTTGGCACGTCAGCAGGCACACAGGATTTTGCATCGGTTGACGAGACCGACGTCATCCTGCTGATCGGTGCCAATCCCACCGATGCCCATCCGGTGTTCGCGAGCCGGATGAAAAAGCGGCTGCGTTCGGGGGCCAAGCTGATCGTCGCCGATCCGCGCAAGATTGATCTGGTGAAAACCGCGCATGTGAAGGCAGACTATCATTTGCCGCTGCTGCCGGGCACCAATGTGGCGCTGATCAATGCCATCGCGCATGTCATTGTCACCGAGGGGCTGGTGGACGAGGCCTTTGTGCGCGAGCGCTGTGACCTTGAGCATTTTGAAAGCTGGGCGCGCTTCATCGCGCAGGACAAGCATGCACCGGAGGCGACCGCGCATCTGACCGGCGTATCCGCGCGCGAGCTTCGGGCTGCGGCGCGTCTGTTTGCCGGGGCGAAGAATGGCGCGATCTATTATGGCCTTGGCGTGACCGAGCACAGTCAAGGCTCAACCATGGTGATGGGCATGGCCAATCTTGCCATGGCGACCGGCAACATTGGCCGCAACGGCGTCGGCGTCAACCCGCTGCGTGGCCAGAATAATGTGCAAGGCTCGTGCGATATGGGCTCGTTCCCGCATGAACTCTCGGGCTATCGCCATATTTCCGATGAGGCGACGCGCGACATGTTCAATCACCTCTGGGGCGTTACGCTGTCGCCTGATCCCGGATTGCGCATTCCCAACATGTTCGATGAAGCGATTTATGGCGATTTCAAAGGGCTTTATGTGCAGGGTGAGGATATTGCCCAGTCCGACCCCGATACAAACCATGTCGAATCCGCCTTGAGGGCGATGGAATGCGTGGTGGTGCAGGACCTGTTCTTGTGCGAAACCGCGAAATTCGCGCATGTGTTTTTGCCAGGCTCGTCGTTTCTGGAGAAAGACGGCACCTTTACCAATGCCGAGCGGCGCATCAGCCGCGTGCGGCGGGTGATGCCGCCGCTGGCCGGCCTCGCCGACTGGGAAGTGACGGTGAAGCTCGCCAAGGCACTTGGCTATGAGATGAATTATACCCATCCATCTGAAATCATGGATGAAATTGCGGCGCTGACGCCCACGTTCAATGGCGTTTCGTTCAAGCGCATCGATGAATTGGGTTCGATCCAGTGGCCTTGCAATGACAAGGCGCCGACAGGCACGCCGATCATGCATGTCGACCATTTCGTGCGTGGGCTCGGCAAGTTCATGATCACCGAGTTCGTCGCCACCGATGAACGCACTGGCCCGCGCTTCCCGCTGATTCTGACCACCGGGCGCATTCTCAGCCAGTATAATGTCGGCGCGCAGACGCGGCGCACGGACAATAACCAATGGCACCCGGAAGATATGCTGGAAATCCACCCATTTGACGCCGAAAGCCGGGGCATTGTCGATGGCGATCTCGTGGCTTTGGCCAGCCGCTCGGGTGAAGTGGCATTGCGCGCGCTGATCTCCGAGCGGATGCAGCCGGGCGTGGTTTATACCACCTTCCACCATCCCAATTCCGGCGCCAATGTGGTGACCACCGACTATTCCGATTGGGCCACCAATTGCCCGGAATACAAGGTGACTGCGGTGGAGGTGCGGCGCTCCAACCATCGCTCGGAATGGCAAGAGCAGGATGCCGCCGATGCCGTCAGCCTGCGCCGCATCCTCAACCCGGTGATGGATGCTGCCGAATAAGCACAGATTGGCCGGTGCGCCGCAAGCCGGCGCTCAGGACGTTGGCGTCCGAAAGCTGACGTTTGATCAGCCGGGTGCTGAGGACGGGCGTCGCGATGTGCCCGATGAGGTGCCGGTGGAAATCGTGTTTCCACCGCTGCCGCTGGCGGTGATGATGCTGACGCCCTGCGATTTGGAAGATTTCGCTTATGGATTCAGCTTTACCGAAGGGGTGATTGCGGCAGCGGCCGACATTCGCGACGTAAGGCTCGAAACCGTGGAGGCGGGACTGCGCCTCAATGTGACCTTGGCTTCCGAAAAATTGACCCAGCATCTGGGGCGGCGGCGGGTGCTGGCGGGACGCACCGGCTGCGGGCTGTGCGGGATCGAAGACCTGTCGCAATTGCCGCAAGTGGCACCGGTCGTGACATCGCAAGGCCAGCCGCTGGCGCGGGCCGCCATCAAGCGGGCGCTGCTGCAACTGTCATCGCTGCAGCCGTTGAATGCGGCAACGCATGGCGTGCATGCCGCGGCCCTCGCCAATGCCGATGGCCAATTGCTGCTGGTGCGCGAAGATGTGGGCCGCCATAATGCGCTCGACAAACTCATTGGCGCGGCGCTGCGGGTCGGCCTTGCGCCGGGAGATGGCTTTGTGCTGATTTCCAGCCGCGCCTCTTATGAAATGGTTGAAAAAACTGCGCGCTTCGGGGCGCGGGCGCTGGTGGCGATTTCTGCGCCCACCTCGCTCGCCATTGCCCGCGCGTCGCATTATGGCATAGGCTTGCTGGCGATTGCCCGTCATGACACGGCAACGGTATTTGCACATGCGGCGATGTTTTCCTGACGTGAAGGGTGCGAATGATCATGAGTGAGACCAAGGGACCCGAGGCTAATCTGGTGCGCATGGCCAATCAGATGGCGGATTATTTCGAGGCCTTCCCTGAGGCGGAAGCGGCTCCGGGGGTCGCCGATCATATCCGCAAGTTCTGGACGCCGAAAATGCGGGCCGAATTCATCAAATTTGGCGAAGCGCATCCGACAGACCTGCACAGGCTGGCGCGCGAGGCTTTGGTGTTGCTGAAACAGCCACCGACGACGTGATGCGGTTGAAGCTCCGTTGAAGCACCAGAGAATGGCCGTGCCCGGATAAAGACGGGTCATGCCGAAGGCCAGATCAGGCGATGGGCGATGTTGACAAGGCGCATGAGAGGGCGGTTCTGTCCGGGATGGCCTGGATGGTTTGTGCATGAGGGGGCTTCATTCCTCGCGAGCGGCATTTCCGAATTGGCGCCGCTCAGGCGCAGGGGCGATTTCAGCTGGCGCCTCGCTCGCATTCCCAGCAAGCCGGGTTTCTTCGCGACCCGAACAGGTTCTGGGGCCAAGCCTCGCCGCGCGCGATCAGCGTGCAAGCAGTGCCGCGTGCAACGCCTGCAAGGTCATGATGGTCGAAACATCGGCGCGCCCATCAATTCTCGCCTGACGGAAATGCCGCTGGAAAGCCGTCACAACTGCGCTTGTCGCGGCATCGTAATGCCCGGTGACCTCCAATCCGTAGCCATAGTTGATCAGGGATTGTTGCAGGTCGGCAACGGCGCTGCCGCTGTGGCCGTCTTCCAGAACCGGGCCTTCGACGATGGTTTCGGCGGGAACCCACAGGCCGACGCCATGGGCGTAAAGCTCGTGCCATGGGAAAGCCTCGCCGGGGTCCTGCTTTCGTGCGGGCGCAATATCGGAATGGGCCAGAACATTTTCAGGGCGCAGGCCATGGCGCTGAATAATATCGCGGCATAGTCTGATCACGCTTGCCACCTGCGCCCGTGGATAGGGCGGGAACTGCGCGATGGCCCCCTGATTGACGATTTCGATGCCGATCGAGCGCGAATTGAGATCATCATGACCGCGCCAATGCGAGGCTCCGGCATGCCAGGCGCGCGCGGCCTCGGCCACGAGCTGGGTGATGCGGCCGTGCTCATCGATGAAATAATGGCAGGACACTTCGGAGGCGGGGTTGCGCAGCCATGCCAGCGCCCCTTCACCAGTCTCCATGCCGGTATAATGCAGAATGATGCTGTCGACAGGTGCGCGTCTTTCGCCAAAATTTGGCGAAGGTGCCAGGTCATCGACCAGAGTGCTATCAGCCAGCAGCAATCTCGACCCCAAAAAAAGGCCCCGATGCCAAGGGCATCGGGGACGATCAACTTCGTCCGGTCATGGACATAATCTGATCAGGTTCCAGGGTGGTTTCAGTAACGAGCCACCCGGAGGCAAACCCTATTACCATTATAATCGTAACCATATCGTACACAGCGGCGATGCGGCGTCAGCGCTGAGCCGACAATCGCGCCGCCTGCCGCGCCAATCACGCCGCCGACCGCTGCGCCACCAACAGTGCCGGACGTCGCGCCGCCGATGATGGCACCTGCCGTGCCACCTAGGATGGCCCCACCTGCCGCATTGTTCTCACGTTCAGTGGCACAACCCGCCAAAGCCGGCAGCGTCAGTGCCGTGGCAATCAAGAAAAATTTACGCATGTCATCGTCTCCCATCCAGACCCACCAAGGGTGCCATGAAACTCGCAAAAAAGCGACAAGCAATCAACAGGCCTTTCAGGCGCGCGACGCCAAAGTGCCGCCCCCCGCAACCTCGCAGGACACTGACTATGCATTGCGGCATATGAATGGCGGCTGAACCACAACGTCAAGGTCACCGACATTTTTCGATCATTTAGCGAATATTGCATAAATGGATTTATTGCAATTGTAATAATACTAAAGTCGCATAATGTATATTTGATGAATACTTGGACATTATCTCGTCAAATTTCCATGAAAAAAGGTTAAGGTCGTAATAGTAACGGAGTAAATTCGAATGAAGCATCGCATTGTTTTATCTATCATTATTGGTTTTTTGGGGTTGTTAACAAGGGCAGAAGCCCATGGCCGGTATCATCATCATGTGGCAGCACATGCGCCGGCAAGCTATAGAGCAATGGCTGTTCGTGAAGCTCGGGCTGGACGGGTTCCAGCGCGCCTAGTTCTGGCGGTAATTCGAGTGGAAAGCAGCTTTAACCCGCATGTGATCCACGCCGGCAATTTCGGTCTGATGCAGATCAAGCCGCAAACGGCGCGGGGGCTCGGCTATCGTGGGCCGGCGCGTGGCTTGCTCAACCCCGCAACAAATGTTCGTTATGGCGTAAAATATCTGGCGCTGGCCTGGCACAGGTCAGGCGGCAATGTTTGCCGGGCCCTTATGGGCTATCAGTCAGGGGTTTACGCCCGCCATATGAGCCGCGCCAATGTGCGCTATTGCCATAAGGCTCGCCTTTTCATGGCGCATAGCTGATTGCCGCACGCCTTTTCGTGCTTAGGCAATAGCGTGAAAGCCAAGGGCTCCGGGTGATGATCACACCTTGATTATCCGGAGCCCACGTTTTCTCTTGAATGCGGGCAGTTGCGGCGCACGCGAAGCCTTTCGCCCAGGCCCTACGGCCTCACACCAGCATCTTGCCCTTTTCGTCGATCACGCTGCCGATGTTCGCATCGCCATCGGGCAGGATCATCTCATTATGGGCCTTGCCTGACGGGATCATCGGCAGGCAATTTTCGGCCTTGTCGACGATGCAGTCGAAAATCACCGCGTGCGGTGAATCGATCATCTGCATGATGGCGGCATCGAGGTTGGCAGGGTCGCTGCACCGGATGCCGACGCCGCCATAGGCTTCCGCCAGCTTCACAAAATCGGGCAGGGCCTCCGAATAGCTTTCCGAATAGCGCCCGCCGTGCAGCAGTTCCTGCCATTGGCGCACCATGCCCATATATTCATTGTTGAGAATGAATATCTTGATCGGCAGGCGATATTGCGCCGCGGTCGACATTTCCTGCATGCACATCTGGATGGATGCCTCACCGGCAATGTCGATCACCAGCGCCTTGGGATGTGCCATCTGCACACCAATGGCAGCCGGCAAGCCATAACCCATGGTGCCGAGGCCACCTGAGGTCATCCAGCGGTTCGGCTTGTCAAAATGATAATGCTGCGCCGCCCACATCTGGTGCTGGCCGACCTCGGTGGTGATGAAGGTATCGCGATCCTTGGTGAGTTCATAAAGCCGCTGCACCGCATGTTGCGGCTTGATCGTCTTGTCTGACCCCCGAAAGCCGAGCGAATTGCGGGCGCGCCAGATGTCGATCTGCGTCCACCAACCCTTGAGCGCCGCCCTGTTGACGTCCAGCGCCTGCGCGCGCCACAGACGCACCATATCCTCCAGCACATGGGCGCAATCGCCGATGATCGGGAGATCGACCTTGACATTCTTGTTGATCGACGAGGGATCAATATCAATGTGGATCTTTTTCGAGCCCGGCGAAAACGCATCAAGCCTGCCGGTGATGCGATCATCGAAGCGCGCGCCGACGCAGATCATCAGATCGCAATCGTGCATGGCATTATTGGCCTCGAATGTGCCGTGCATCCCCAACATGCCGAGCCATTGCTTGCTGGAGGCCGGGAAAGCGCCAAGGCCCATCAGTGTCGATGTCACCGGGAAGCCGGTGAGTGCCGCCAATTCGCGCAGCAGGGTCGAAGCATGCGGGCCGGCATTGATCACGCCGCCGCCGGTGTAAAACACCGGGCGCTTGGCTTTGGCCATCATGGTGAGAGCATGCTGGATGGCGCCGGCATCGCCCTTCAACTGCGGACGATAGGTCTTGTGCTCGCTGTTTCTTGGAAAGCTATAGGTGCCAAGCGCAAATTGCACATCCTTGGGAATGTCGATCACCACCGGGCCGGGGCGGCCGTGGCTGGCGATGAAGAAGGCCTCATGCAGAATGCGCGGCAAATCCTCGATGCGTCGCACCAGATAATTGTGCTTGGTGCAATGGCGGGTGATGCCAACCGTGTCGCATTCCTGAAAGGCGTCCGAGCCGATGAGATGGGTCGGCACCTGGCCGGTGATGCAAACCAGCGGAATGGAATCCATCAAGGCGTCGGTGAGGCCGGTAATGGCATTGGTGGCACCGGGCCCGGATGTGACCAGCAGCACGCCAACCTTGCCTGATGAGCGGGCATAGCCCTCGGCGGCATGGGCGGCGCCCTGTTCATGGCGCACCAGAACGTGTCTGACAAAATTCTGCTGGAAAAGTGCGTCGTAAATCGGCAGCACCGCGCCACCGGGATAACCAAACAGCGTGTCGACGCCCTGATCTTTCAGCGCCTCCACGACCATCTGTGCACCGGTCATCTGTTTCGCCATGGTCTTCGCTCCGGGTTTATCTGGCTTTGCCAGAAATTCAGACAATAAAAAAGCCCCGGAAAGGGGCTTGGGTATGCGCCATCATGGGACACGAACCTCAGGTTCGTCCCAAAAACGGCGCGCGCGGTACAAGAATTTTGCTCATACCGCAGCTTAAGCGCCGGGTGACCGGAAAGTCAACGGATTTTTTTGAAAATTTGCGGCGCGCTGCCATCGCGCCGACAAGCGGCATGGCCCGCCGCTCACGCGCCCATTTTTCAGGAAATGGCGGGGGACCTGGAAGCTTATGGAACTTTCTGGTTGGCTCCAGCTCCTGAAATCGGTGTGCTGATGAGAGAGGCGGCCGTACTGGTTGGCGCGAGCGCGTAGATGGGAGTGCTATCGCCAGGGGCCGCCCGGTTCCCATTTTCCGGTGAAGGCGGAACCATCGGCGAGCGCATTTGTGGGCGGCAGAACGAGCGCCGCCACTTTGGTCTGGATGTCGGCGAAGGGCTCCGGCGCCATGGACAAAGCCGTGCGGCGGAGAAATCCACGCCACTGGGCTTGCTTCGCGGCGTCCTCGGCAAAGGCCGCAGTCAAAGCGATGGGCGTTTGCCGTGGCAGGGCCGTGTCGCGGCGCGCGAAGGTCGCCCGAACCGCTTCGGCGAGGACGGAGCCGTCGAAGGAAAAGGTTTCCCCGATCGCCCAAAGATCGAAGAAATCCTTCATGCGGCTGTTGAGCATACCGAGCGCGACCAGCGCCTGGAATTTCTCGGCCACCACCGTCTCGGGCGGATAGGCCAGAAGCTGGGGTGTCGGCATGTCGAGCAGCGAGGGATAATCGATTTCGCGTGCGGCCGGGGTCACGGCATCGCCGAAGCCGACATCGATCTGGATGGACAGACGCGCACCGGCCATCTCGGCAATCACCGCGGCCCGCACGCCGCTATATTCGTCCTCGGCCCTGGCCGGTTCAGCCCGCAAGGTTTCAGGCTTGAACACCACGCCATCATCCGCGACATCGATCATGCAGATATCCCGGAAGACGCTCGCAATCCGTTCCGGCGCGGCATCGCCATATCCCAGCAGGTCAAGGTCGCCGGTCGCCCGATAAGGCGTCGGCGCCCACAAGCTGAACAGCATCGCGCCTTTGAGCACAAACCGGTGCCGATGGGAGGACTGGCCGAGCCGGTAGAGGAACCGCTCGACGGCATAACGGGTGAGCGCGAGCTGGACGTCTTCCTTGCGCTCCTGAGCGATGCGGGTGAGACGCGCCCGGACGGAAGCGCCGATGTTTTTGAGCGGCGGTTTGGCGGTCACAGGATCGCCTCCATATAAGGGCGCATGACGTTCTGCACGCGGTCGATAGCGGCGAACCGCCAGAGGTCATCGGCGGTGGCGCGGCGGGTGCGGATACAGTCCTTTAGCGCTTCGATGGCAACATCAAGGCCGATCTGGCTGCGATATTTGAAACAGTCGGCGACGGTCTTGGCCGGGTTGGTGATGGGCACCTCCACCTGCTCGATGACGTGAATTTCGACGCCCTCCGTCAGGGCCTCGCCGGTGGCGCGTATGATGCGCAGCGACACTGGAGGATTCTTGGGCGTCCATTTCTTGTGGCCGATCAGCAGCCAAACCTGATGGGGCAGTTGCGTGGTGAGGCTGTGAAACTTGAGCGCGGACAGCAGGCAGATAGTGCCATGGGGCACGGCCCGGGCCGCCTCGGCGAGGCTATGTGACGCGGAGCTTTCCACGTCAGCAAGCTGGTAGAGGCCACGGCCCATGCGTACGAGAAGGCCCTGGTCTTGTAGCCGCCGCAGCGTGGCGCGCGGGACGCCCGCCGCATCGAAATCGCGCGCACGCGCAATGCCAAGCTCCTTCGCGAGGGTGAGCGCGCGGTCTTTCAGGGTTTCCCTTGGCCGCGTTTCGTTGGCAGCGACTGGCATGTTTCGTATGCTCGGCAATAATAAAAAAGTGCCGAGTATTTGTATCACAATCTCTTTGGTGATGCAATCGGAATCGGGGTAATGGCCATGCAGACAGCCTTGACGTCGGCTAGTTTTGATACCACACTGTCCGAACTAGACATTGTGACGGCGATAAAGGACTTTATGATGGCTACTAAGTACGCATTTTGGAACAATAAAGGTGGTACGGGTAAGACCAGCATCGCCTTCTAGGCGCTGGCGCTCTATGCGGAGCGGCATCCCGATGAACGGATATTGGCGGTCGACATCTGTCCACAAGCCAATCTCTCCGAGTTGCTGCTCGGGGGGCTAAATAATAGGGGCAGCGAAAGGCTTCTAGCGAGGCAAGGTTTGGTGCCTCGTTGCAGCATCGGCGGCTATTGTCAGCTACGGCTTCCATCACCCTATACGGTGCCGACCTTTAGCGCTGACGATTTCATCACTCACCCCAGAGACATGAACTCGGCCATCCCGGACAACCTCGACCTTGTCTGCGGAGATCCTCTTTTAGAACTTCAGTCCAACGCTGTGAACACGCTGGCAAACAATCAAATTCCGGGATCCAATCCTTGGATCGCGGTCGTTGATTGGTTGCGCGATTTTATCGCGAAAGTCGAGGATCAATATGACGCAATCTTCATGGACTGCAATCCGAGCTTCTCGCTTTACACGCAGATCGCCATAGCAGCATCAGACCTGTTGGTGCTCCCGGTTATGGCCGACGATTCATCTCGTCGTGCCATCCAGAATGCATTCTCCTTGGTCTATGGCCTTAAACTGCCGTCTGATATTTACACGGCGTTCGCCTTTGCCACGAAATTGCAAGCCGCAGGGAGAAAATTGCCTAAGGTTCATCTCATCCTGAAGAACCGACTGACTCAATATATGGGTGCCGCCTCCGCGTATGCAGCGGTCCTGAGCGCCATCGAGCGAGATGTTAGACAGCTGCTCAGATCGAACCCTGAGATGTTCAGATTCTCCGATATCCAAGACGGCTTCGTCGATATCCGCGATTTCGGAACCACGGGGGTAGTGGCTTATGCCAAGGGCTTTCCATTCTCGATAGTCCAGGTTGGAAAGCAGACCGTCAATGGCCACCGGGTGCAGGTGAAGAAGGAATATCTCGATAACGCGCGGGATGCCATGGAGGCCGTTGTCAGCCACCTCAATGGCACGTAACTCCGGTTGGCCTAGTGGCATCGCGCCCGAGAGTGCCTGATCGCATTTCATCGAAGGCTGGCTGGGGGACCTGGATTCGAACCAAGATTGACGGAGTCAGAGTCCGCAGTTCTACCGTTGAACTATCCCCCAGTAACAAGCTGTTGCGGCTCGTTCTGGAACTTGAACACACATCGGCTGATAGCCGAGCCCGCCTTGTCATGCAAGGTCAAAATCGTCGACCGGCCCCGAGGCTCACCAGCGGATCAGGCCTGCGCCCCACGTAAAGCCGCCGCCCACCGCCTCAATCATCACCAAATCGCCCGGCTTGATGCGACCATCAGCTAGGGCGGTGCAGAGCGCCAGCGGAATTGAGGCCGCTGAAGTGTTGCCGTGACGATCCACGGTGATGACCACTTTTTCCGGGGCAATGCCCATTTTATCCGCGGATGATTCAATAATCCGGCGATTGGCCTGATGCGGCACGAACCATTTCAAGTCTTGTGGCGTGGTGCCGGTGGCGGCAAAAGCCGCGTGCATCACATCGGTCACCATGCTGACTGCGTGGCGATAGACTTCCTTGCCATTCATGCGCAGGTGGCCAGTTGTGCCGGTGGTCGAGGGGCCACCATCGACATAGAGTTTGGCACGATGTGCGCCATCGGAGCGCAGTTGCGTCGTGAGCACGCCGCGATCATGGCTGGTGCCATCGCCCTCGGCAGCTTCGAGCACCATGGCGCCGGCGCCATCGCCAAACAGCACGCAGGTCGTGCGGTCTTCCCAATCAAGCAGGCGCGAGAAGGTTTCGGCACCGATCACCAAAGCGCGACGGTGCGAGCCGGATGTGATGAATTTATCGGCCGTGGCGACGGCAAAGACAAAGCCGGAGCATACGGCCTGAACATCGAATGCCACGCCGTTGCGCATGCCGAGCGCGAATTGAATTTGCGTTGCAGTGGCCGGAAATGTGTAATCAGGTGTTGAAGTCGCCACAATCAGCAAATCAATCTGATCGCTCGTCAGGCCAGCCGCCTTCAAGGCTGCTTCAGCGGCCTTGGTGCCGAGCTGCGAGGTGGTTTCGCCGACAGCCGCAATGTGACGCTGACGAATACCGGTGCGCTGGACGATCCAGTCATCGCTGGTATCGACCGATTGTTCGAGTTCGGCATTGGTGACAATGCGTTCGGGCAGGTAGCAGCCGACGCCAGCGACGCGCGAGCGGATGATTTTGGATTGAGCACTCATGATTTTCAGCAGCTTGTGGGGCAGGAGGACATCAGGAAATCGCGGCTATGGCGGCATTGTCGGGTGTTGGCTCAACCATGCGCACCAATTCCTCACGGATTTTGTCGATCAGGCGGCTTTGCGCCGAAGTGTAGCCCACGTCCAGCGCCTCCGCGAACCCTTGCGAATCGGTGCCGCCGTGGCTTTTTATCACCAGGCCTTCGAGACCTAAAAACAGACCGCCATTGGAGCGGCGCGGATCCATCTTGTCGCGCAGCGCTTCAAAGGCCGGCTTGGCGAGGAGATAACCCAGTTTCGAGCGCCAGTCGCGGCTCATCGCTTCACGCAGATAGCGGCTGATCTGGCGTGCCGTGCCTTCGGCCGCTTTCAAGGCGATATTGCCGGTGAAGCCCTCGGTCACCACCACGTCAACCGTGCCTTTGCCGATATCATCGCCCTCGACAAAGCCGAGATAATGCCAGGTCGGCGATTCAAATTCGCGCAGCAGACGCGCCGCGGTGCGCACCTCTTCGAGGCCCTTGACCTCTTCGACGCCGATGTTCAGCAAGCCGATGCTCGGGCGCTCGATGCCCAACACGATGCGCGTCATGGCGGCGCCCATGATGGCCAGCGACACGAGATGATGGGCGTCCGCGCCAATGGAGGCCCCAAGATCAAGCACGATCGATTCGCCGCGCTGCGTTGGCCAGCGCGCTGCAATGGCAGGGCGCTCAACCTGCGGCATCATGCGCAGGCAGATTTTTGCCATGGCCATCAAGGCCCCGGTGTTACCGGCGGATACCGCGACATCGGCGGCGCCGTGCCGCACCGCATCGAGCGCCAGCCACATCGAGGAATTGCGCCGCCCGGCCCGCAGCGCGACGCTGGGCTTGTCGGACATCTTGACGGCAATTTCCGTGTGGATCACCTGGGAAACGGCCTTCAGTTGCGGCAATTTATCAAGCTCAGGATTGATTTTGGCCTGATCACCACAGAGCAGAAAGCGGGCATGCGGGCGCTTGGCCAAGGCCAAAGCAGCCCCCGGAACAATCACTTCTGGGCCGAAATCGCCCCCCATCGCATCAATGGCAATGCGCACGGGATCAGACATAGGCACGAAATCTCCAAAGCCCCTCGGGCAATCGCGCGCACCATAGCGGCTTCCTTCGCCAAGGCAAGCTGTTGGCTTGATCGGAAAGGCCGTCATTCGGAATTTTGTGTCGCAGGGTAGGGGTGGGGGATGAAAAGACCCTTTATGCAAGCCATGTTGCGGACAGCGATTTGGACGTGAGTGCGCGTCTTAAATCCGCTCTTTGGATATAATTTTCCGCCTTCAGTAAACATGCCGCGAACAGTGTCATAAGGATCGGTATCGCCGATAATGCTGTGCAAGTGCTTCACGACAGCGCAATCAAGATAGCGCAAGAGGTGATCGACGTCTCTTTGACCCCGCGCACTTTTGTTGACGGGCATCGGCAGGCCGGATTTTTTCTGCACTTTCAAAAAATCTAGATAGGCTTCATGGAGGATTTCAATATCTTCACGCGGAATTAAATCAAGACAATGGCCTAAATCGATGATTGCACCGACAACGAATGGCTCTTTATAGTCACCTCGATTCGCTCTCCAATGTGCCCATTCCAGCGCCCGCAACGGATCAGATTCCCAGAAATACGCCCCCGGCCCCAGCCAATCATATGAACTGTCGCTTTGAATGAGGGTAATATTGTCGGTGACGGCATTTAGCCCAAAGCTTTATCGCAGCCGTGGTACCCTAACACAAATGACGTTGCGAGACGGCTCAAGCGGCGGTCTTAGTTTTCTTGGGTTTGCCACCAAATTCAGGACGGAGTCTTCCCTCGGGGGTGTAAATACCCTCTTCAATCAGGCGCTTACGTGCGACCTCTTTGCTTGTAGTATAAGTCCTGGAATGCTCTTCGATGAGCTTTCGAATTTCAATCCGGCGCTGTTCATTGTCCATGATCGTCTCTTCTATCCGTAGCCTCTAAAGGAAATTTAGTGCGAAATGGTGTGGAAGTCATGTCCGTTTGTAGCTCTAGCACGAATCTGGCTAATTTCTTACCAAATACGCCAACCCGCACGCAGCGCGTTCGTCATGTGCGCCCTCAATCTTTGGGCTTGCGGCTCGCGAGTTTTTCACTCAAACCCGCAAATGGCGAGGGTTTTGCCGGTTCATCGTCATGACCCTTGAATTCAATGCCTGGCTTGCGCGGCCACGGGTCGAGCGCCAGTGCGAGAAATTCTGCGGCAAGAACGCCAAGATCGAGCCGCCCGCCCTCGATGATCTCAGGTGGATCGACCTCCGGCCCGGAAGCGATCACATCGGTTTCCTTGGCATAAGTGTCTTTGCGCAAGTCGCCGGATTCGACAAATCGTGCCTCGATCGGTTCGTTGATGGCAGTCTCGAAGGGCTCCAGCGAGACGACGCAGGTCTGAGTCACCAGAGCTTGAACAGAGCCGGTCACCAGCCAGCCCTGCGCCGTCTGGCGCGAAATCTTGAAATCCGCGGTCAGGTCGCGGATGGCAACGATGCCGAAAGCTGCAGCCAGAGCGGCGCATTCAGACGGCTTGGCGTCAAGCAGGACAGGACGTTTCAGATTGCGCAATTCGCTCATCGCAAAGTTGCGCGAGAATGGCATGTTTTGCGGCGAGGGCGTCATGGGCGCACCTCGGTCAGGCTAGCCCAGGTGCTGGCATCGGGAAACATTCGCGCACCCTTCATGATCTCCTCCAGTTGCAGGGCCTTGAGACCGGCCACGGCGGCGCGCACATAGGCGGCAAGGCGCTGCGGGGCAGGGGGCGTTGCCACGATGTTGCGGGCGAGCGCGGCTGCAAGCGCCTCGGGGGCCTCATCAAGAATCGCAGCTGCATAGGCCTGATTGCGCCCGAGAAAGGCTTCGGCGAGCGCGTTCATCTTTCGCGACACGGCAAGGTCGCCGACGCCGCTTTCGCGCAGCGCGGCATCAAAGCCCTGAAACAGCCGATCCACCAGATCCTGGGCGATTTGCGGGCCGGGTTCCTCGTAGGTCTGCAAGCGGCGCAGCAGCAAACCGGCGTTAAGAGACACCACCTCAAAACGACCTTCAAAATTGTCCGGCACGGCATAATCTGTGAAAAATACTTTTTGCCGCGAGGCGGCCACGATCTCGCCGTGAAGCGCGTCAATGAGGGGGCGGTTGCGGGATTTGCGGAAAAATCGGTCAAACATGGGTATCGCGTTCATTGATGGGCAGGCCGACCTCGGCGCGCGCAGCGGCACAATGGCGTGCACGTGCTTGATTTATCGCAATCGCAGGGTTACGCAAGCTTTCACCGGCCGGATCGATGGAAGAGATGCGTCGATGGCGCCGCTGCTGGGTGTGGGAATGTGCCGGAGAGGCTGAAGATGCGTCAAACAATGGTTGATTCTGGCCGGCCTGCAGATGCGCGCCGCGTAAAGCGAAAAGTCCGGCCAGTTCTGGCTTTGGCGCTGCTGGCATGCGGGCTGGCGGCCTGCTCTTCTTATGATGGCACGGTCCAGCATGGCTATGTCATGGACAAGCAGGCCTTGTCGCAAATCGCGGTGGGCCAATCTGCCGAGCAGGTGCTGGCCATTCTCGGCACGCCAAGCACAACCTCCACGGTTGGCGGCAGTGCCTGGTATTACATCAGCCAGAAAACCGTCCGCAAGGTGGCTTTCATGAAGCCGGACATTGTCGGGCAGCGGGTTTTCGCGGTGTATTTCGACAAGGCAAACAATGTCGCGCGCACCGCCAATTATGGTTTGAAGGACGGCAAGGTGTTTGATTTCGAATCGAATACCACACCCACCACCGGCAGAAACGTCGATTTCTTGAACAATCTGGTGAGTAACCTGCTGCGGTTCTAGGCCATAATCGCAAGATCACAGGGCATGAAAAACCCGCCGGGCGCGAACCCGGCGGGCTTTTTATTTTCAATTGAACCAGCGTTCAGTGCGCCAGTACCGCCAGCAGCAGCAAGGCCACAATGTTGGTGATCTTGATCGCCGGGTTGACCGCAGGGCCTGCGGTGTCCTTGTAGGGGTCACCCACCGTGTCGCCGGTGACCGACGCCTTGTGGGCATCCGAACCCTTCAGATGTTTCACGCCGTCCTTGTCGACAAAACCGTCTTCAAAGCTCTTTTTGGCATTATCCCAGGCGCCGCCGCCCGAAGTCATCGAGACCGCGACGAAAAGGCCGTTGACGATGACACCCAGCAAGGATGCGCCGAGAGCCGCAAAGGCATTGGCCTTGGAGCCTGAGATGGCGAGCACGCCAAAATACACGACCAGAGGCGCCAGCACGGGGAGCAGGGACGGCACGATCATTTCACGGATCGCGGCTTTGGTGAGCATGTCGACGGCGCGGCCATAATCCGGCCGATCCGATCCGGTCATGATGCCGGGCTTTTCCTTGAACTGGCGACGCACTTCCTCGACGACCGAACCGGCGGCGCGGCCCACTGCCGTCATGGCAATGCCACCGAACAGATAGGGGATCAGGCCACCGAAAATCAGCCCCGCCACCACATAGGGGTTGGAGAGATCGAAGGACACCGTGCCGACATTCTTGAAATAAGGCACGCCCGACCCGATGAACTGGTGGAGATCATTGGTATAGGCCGCGAACAGCACGAGCGCACCGAGGCCCGCCGAACCAATGGCATAGCCCTTGGTGACCGCTTTGGTGGTGTTGCCGACGGCATCCAGCGCATCGGTAGACTGGCGCACCTCCTTGGGCAGGCCCGCCATTTCGGCAATGCCGCCGGCATTGTCGGTGACCGGGCCGAAGGCGTCGAGCGCGACGATCATCCCCGCCAGACCCAGCATGGTCGTGACGGCAATGGCGGTGCCGAACAGCCCAGCCAATTGCGAGGTGATGATGATGCCTGCAACGATCACTAGGGCCGGCATGGCCGTCGATTCCAGCGACACCGCGAGGCCCTGAATGACGTTGGTGCCATGGCCCGTGACCGAGGCCTGGGCAATCGACACCACCGGACGCTTGCCGGTGCCGGTGTAATATTCGGTGATGACCACGATCAGTCCGGTGACAGCCAAGCCGACCAATCCGCAATAGAACAGGTTGAGGCCGGTGATGGCGCGGCCATCAACGGTGCCAATCGAGCCCCAGCCCGAGACAAACTGCGTAGCAATGCCAAGACCAACGATCGACAGCACGCCGGTGACGATCAGCCCCTTGTACAGCGCGCCCATGATCGAGTTATTGGCACCAAGCTTCACAAAATAGGTGCCGATGATTGATGTGACGATGCAGACAGCGCAGATCGCCAACGGATAAAGCATGGCCGGGACGCCGATGGCACCCTTGCCGAAGAAAAACAGCGAAGCCAGCACCATGGTCGCCACCACAGTGACGGCGTAGGTTTCAAACAAGTCTGCCGCCATACCGGCGCAATCACCAACGTTATCACCCACGTTGTCGGCGATGGTGGCGGGGTTGCGCGGGTCATCCTCGGGAATTCCGGCCTCGACTTTGCCGACGAGATCGGCGCCGACATCCGCGCCCTTGGTGAAAATGCCGCCGCCAAGACGGGCAAAAATCGAAATCAGCGAAGCGCCAAAGCCCAGTGCCACCAAGGTGTCGATCACCTGACGGTCATTGGCGGCATAGTGCATCAGCCCCGTCATCACATAGAATGTGACGGCAACGCCGAGGAGTGCGAGGCCCGCGACCAGCAAGCCGGTGATGGCACCGGCCTTGAAGGCGATGTCGAGACCAGCGGCTAGCGATTTCGAGGCCGCCTGCGCGGTGCGCACATTGGCCCGCACCGACACGTTCATGCCGATGAAGCCCGCAGCGCCAGACAGGACCGCACCGACCACAAAGCCGCTGGCGACGCCGAGGCCCAACAGCCAGAAGATGAGAGCGAAAATGATGATGCCGACGATGAAGATCGTCAGATATTGCCGCTTCAGATAGGCCTGCGCGCCTTCGGCAATCGCCGCAGATATTTCCTGCATGCGCGCATTGCCAGCGTCAGCCGCGATGAGGCCACGCGCTGTCACCGCGCCATAGACCAGCGACAATAAGCCGCCCAAAATAATCAACCAGATCGGATTCATAATTTGTCCACCCTCACTGCGACGTGCAAAATGCAGGAGAGGCTCTGTTCGAGCGAATTTCCCCCCTCGCGCAGGGGTTTCCTTGCCAGAAAGCTGCGCGCCGCGCAATGCGGCAACAGCTGATGAAAATTCGACTTTCGAACAGCCATTTCGCACGGCGCAGTAAGGAATCAGTTGAATGCGTCGACGGCGTCCAGATTGGGCTTGCCAATAATGAGGGATAATTGCTAACAGCCACGATACCTTGAATGAACATGTCATGAAAATGAAGGCAACTTGATGCAAAGCCAAAATCAACTTGCACCGTCGATTCTCGAATCCTTCACACCGAAATCCGTCACAGTCCTGCGCGAGGGTTACCGGTTCGATGCCCTGCGCGCTGATGCCATAGCCGGGTTGACCGTGGCGATTGTGGCGCTGCCCCTGTCGATGGCCATTGCCATTGCCTGCGGTGCCCGGCCTGAAGACGGGCTCTACGCTTCCATTGTGGGTGGATTTTTTCTCTCGGTGTTTGGTGGGA
>JAJZGX010000130.1 GCA_021804825.1 Pseudomonadota bacterium
CGCAGCCCAGAGCGGCGCACGATTGTGCCCTTGCTGCATCACCCAGACCGCGAAGCTCGATCCGGCAATGCCGATCAGCAGACTCGCTACGACATAGGCCGGACTATTTGCCATGATGACGCCGGAATCGAGGCCCGCCATGCCGACATAGTGCATGGCCGCAATGCCAAGGCCCATCAAGACTCCGCTCACCAGCACTCTGGCACGCCGCTGTAACGGCGCATGAATGGCATAGGTCGCCGGGCCGACGACCAAGGCGCAAATCAGCAGCGACAGCAAGGTCGGCAGTGCCGTGAAGCGCGGCGGCACCGCAAAGCGCAGCGCCAGCATGCCAATGAAATGCATCGCCCAAATGCCGGTTGCCAACGACGCCGCAGCGCCCATCAACAACAAGCGGTCGCGGCTCTCGCCATCGCCCGTGACCTGCGCCGCCAGCCGAAAACCAACATAGCCGCCCTGCGCAGCAATCAGCACAGAAAGCGCGACGAGCAGCGGATCATAGGAAAACACCATGAGCGGGCCTTTGGGCAAAACCGTTCCGGCCGATACTAGCATTGTTCAGGCCTGAAGCGATGCCTGATTTTTAGCTGATCATGCCAGCGCCCGGCACAGCGCGCCAGCGTGCCAGACCCCTGCTCGCGACACCCTTGATCCTGCGACGCTTTGACTTCATATTCGATATTGCGAATGTGTCATGAATGCGATATGCCCTCGGATCATTGGGCCTGTGACAACAGGCATCCAATGAAAATCCGCGACCAATCGCGGATGGGAGGGAACCCGGGTCAAGGCCAAGGCAGGAGGACATCATGGCAAGAATAGCAATTCTCGGTGCGGGGTTGGGGGGCACGATACTGGCTTATGAGCTCAAAGACAAACTCGGCAAAAACGATACGATGACGGTCATCAACAAGGGCTCGATCTACAGCTTTGTGCCCTCGAACCCGTGGGTGGCGGTCGGCTGGCGCGAACGCAAGGACATCACTGTCGATCTGAAACCGGTGATGGCCAAGCGCGGCATCGTGCTCAAGGATCAGGGTGCCAAGCGCGTTCACCCCGACAAGAACCAGGTTGAGCTCAATGACGGATCGACCGTCGATTATGACTATCTGGTCATTGCTACCGGCCCCGATCTTGCTTTTGATGAAATCCCCGGGCTGGGGCCGCATGGCAATACCGATTCAGTCTGCGAGGTTGATCACGCCTTGAGTTCCAAGGTCAATTTTGATCGTCTCGTCGCCAAGCCGGGGCCGGTTGTTGTGGGTGCAGCCCAAGGCGCATCCTGCTTTGGTCCGGCCTATGAATATGTCCTGACCCTCGACACCGCGTTGCGCCGCGCCAAGGTGCGCGATCAGGTGCCGATGACTTTCATCACGCCGGAGCCCTATGTCGGCCACCTCGGCCTCGATGGCGTGGGCGATACCAAGGGCATGGTGGAATCGGTGTTGCGCGACCATCATATCAAATGGATCACCAATGCCCGCATCACCAAGGTCGAGCCCGGCAAGATGTTTGCCGAGGAAGTCAATGATGACGGCACGGTCAAGATGGCGCACGAACTGCCTTTCGCCATGTCGATGATCCTGCCGCCGTTTCGCGGCGTGCCGGCCGTGTTCGGCCTCGAAGGGCTGACCAACCCGCGCGGCTTCATCATTGTGGACAAGCACCAGCGCAATCCGAAATACCCCAATGTGTTCGCGCTCGGCGTCTGCGTGGCGATCCCGCCCATGGGCAAGACCCCGGTTCCGGTTGGTGTGCCCAAGACCGGCTTCATGATTGAATCGATGTCGACGGCCATCACCGCCAACATCGACGCCTTGCTCAAGGGCCGCGAAGCCAATGCAGTGGCGACCTGGAATGCCATCTGCCTTGCAGATTTCGGCGACTCCGGCCTCGCCTTCATCGCCCAGCCGCAGATCCCGCCGCGCAACGTCAACTGGTCGTCGGAGGGCAAGTGGGTGCATCTGGCCAAGATCGGCTTCGAAAAATACTTCCTGCACAAGATCCGTCGCGGCCATGCCGAGACGTTTTACGAGAATCTCAGCTTAAAGATGTTGGGCATCGCCAAGCTGAAGCAAACCAGCATCCAACCCTGAGCCCGGGCGCGTGCCTGGGGCTCATCAACAAATGGAGTTCTGAAATGACTGCTGACCGTGCCGTACTCGCGCTTGCTGGGTCTATGGTGCTGATCTCATTGCTGCTTGCGCATTGGGTATCGCCATGGTGGCTGTTGCTGACGGCATTCGTCGGCCTCAATCTGCTGCAATCGGCCTTCACCGGCTTTTGCCCCGCGGCGATGATTTTCAAGCGCCTCGGATTCAAGAGCGGTTGCGCATTCAACTGATCTTGAGACTGGCTTTGTGCGACCCTGCAATGTACAAGGGTCGCACACACTTCATCCCGTCTGTATGACCAGACCCGATCGCAAATGATGGACTGAATGATGCGCAAGAATTACTTTGCCAAAGGTCGGCTGGGTCTCAGTGCGGCCCTTGTGGTTCTCGCAGCGCAGATATCGGCCGGCAGGGCTGCCGATCTCAAGATTCAACTGCTGACGGTGCCAGATTACAAGGCGGTTTTCGGCCAGATCGAAAGCCGCAATGTCCTGCCCGCCCGCACGCGCATTGGCGGCACGCTCGCGACGGTCACGGTCACGGAGGGCAGTCTGGTCAAGAAGGGTCAGCAGATCGCGCTGGTTTCCGACCCGAAGATAGCCTTGCAGATCGAGGCGGCCGAAGCCTCGGTTCAAGGAGCCTCATCGCAACTTGACAACGCGCAGAAACAATTTGACCGCGTGCAGCAACTTTTGAAACAGAAGATCAGTTCGCAGGCCGCATTTGATCTGGCCAAGACCCAGCTTCTGGTCGCCAAAAACCAGGTCGCCATGGCCCAGGCCAACCAGAAGGTTCTGCAACAGAACGCCTCGGACGGCGCAGTTCTCGCCCCCGCTGATGGCCGTGTTTTGACAGTACCGGTTGCTGCGGGCTCGGTGATCATGCCAGGAGAGGTCGTGGCCAGCATTGCCAGCGGGCCCTATTATCTGCGTCTGTCGCTGCCTGAGGCCATTGCTCCGGGAATCCGCAAAGACATCAAGGTTCTGATCGGCTCGCCGGGCAAACTCTCGCGCGTCAACCAGAGCTTGTCGAGCATAGCGACCGGCACCATCGTCAAGGTCTATCCGCAGATCAGCGGTGGCCGGGTGCTGGCCGATGTCAGCGTCCCGAACCTCGAAAGTTATTTCGTCAACGAACGCACGCTGGTCTGGATTCCCATTGGAACCCGCAAGGTGATTGCCGTTCCCCGAGCTGCGATCTCGCTCAAGAACGGCATTGATTATGTCCATATCATCGATGCCGGCAGCCCGATCGCCGTGGCCGTCATCCCCGGCGACGAGGTGGCCGGGCCAGAAGGCCCCGAGCGGGAAATCCTCACCGGCCTGCACGAAGGTGACGTTGTGATTGTTCCTAGCGCTGGAAAGTCGGGACTATAGTCATGAATCTTGGACTTGCCGGACGGCTGACGCGGGCATTCATCGTATCCCCGTTAACTCCCCTGTTTCTGCTCGCCGCCATAGCCGTGGGGCTGCTGGCGCTGGCAACGCTGCCGCGTGAGGAAGACCCGCAGATTTCCGTGCCCATGGTCGATATCAGCGTGCCCGCCAACGGTCTCAAGGCACGCGATGCGGTCAAACTGGTCACCGAGCCGCTGGAAACTATCGTCAAGAGCATACCCGGCGTCGATCATGTCTATTCCGAAACCGAGGACAACCGCGTTCTGGTAACGGCACGCTTCAAGGTCGGCACCCAGGAAGATTCAGCCTTCGTGCGCGTCAATGAAAAGGTGCGCGCCAACCTCGACCGACTACCCGTCGGCATTCCGCAGCCGCTGATCGTCGTGCACGGCATTGATGATGTCGCCATTGTGGTGGTGACGCTGACGCCGACCGAAAAAGCCAGCGCGAAATGGAACGAGAATGGCCTGACCCGACTGGCGCGCGAACTGCAGATCAAGGTCGCGCAACTGCACAATATCGGCCTGACCTATATTGTCGGCGCACAGCCCGAAGAAATTCACATCGAACCTGATCCTGAAAAGCTCATGCTCTATGGCGTGACCTTGCAGCAGCTCACAGCCAAGATTCAGGGCGCCAACAGTGCCTTCCTCGCCGCCAAGGTTCGCCGCGACGGCAAGCAGGAAGACCTGATCGCCGGCCAGACCCTGCAATCGCTGAACTCGATCCGCAATCTCCTGATCACGACGCGCAACGCCCGCCCGGTCTATGTGCGCGACATCGCCAAAGTCGTGCTCGCGACCCACACTGCCGAATCCTATGTCACCGATATCCGCAGCGTTGATGGCAAGCTGCAGCGCCGCCCGGCGGTGTCTCTGGCCATCGCCAAGCGCCCCGGCACCAATGCGGTTGTGATTGCTGACAGCATCACCAAGCGCCTCACCCAGTTGCGCGGCGAAATCTTCCCGCATGATGTCAACATGACGATCACGCGCAATTATGGCGATTCAGCCAATGCCAAGGCAAACGAACTGTTGCTGCATCTGGCGATCGCCACGATTTCCATCGTGCTGCTGGTGGGCTTCACCATTGGTGTGCGCCCGGCCTTCGTCGTGGCGATTGTCATCCCGACCACGATTCTGCTGACATTGTTTGCCTCAAAACTCATGGGCTATACGCTCAACCGCGTGAGCCTGTTTGCGTTGATTTTCTCCATCGGCATTCTGGTTGACGACGCCATTGTGGTGATCGAGAACATCACCCGACATTGGGCGATGGATGACGGGCGCTCGCGCATCGATGCCGCCGTCGAGGCTGTGGCGGAAGTCGGCAACCCCACCATTGTCGCGACGCTCACTGTGGTGGTGGCACTGCTGCCGATGCTGTTCGTTTCCGGCATGATGGGCCCCTATATGAGCCCCATTCCGGCCAATGCTTCGGCCGCGATGCTGTTTTCATTTTTCGTGGCGGTTGTGCTGACACCATGGCTGCTGATCAAATTCGCCGGCAAGCAGGCGCTCGGACATGGCCATGATCATGGTCACACCCAATCCTGGCTGGCGCGCGGCTACGTGCGCATTGCGCGCCCGATTCTGGTGTCGCGCCGCCGCTCGCTGATTTTCCTGATCCTCGTTGGCATCGCCACGCTCGGCTCGATGACGATGTTTTATACCGAACAGGTCACGGTCAAGCTCCTGCCCTTCGACAACAAGAGCCATCTTGATGTCGTGCTGGATTTGCCGCGCGGCTCCTCGGTCGAGGATACCAACCGAAAATTGCAGCAGGTCGTCGATCTTCTGGCCCCCGTCAAGGAGGTGGTCTCGTTCCAGACCTATGCCGGCACGGCATCGCCCTATGATTTCAATGGCCTCGTTCGCCATTATTACCTGCGCAACGCCCCCCAGCAGGGCGATGTCATGGTCAACCTGCTTCCCAAGGATGAGCGCTCGCGCGCCAGCCACACGATTGCGCTGGCCATGCGCAAGCGCCTCGCGAAGCTGCACCTGCCGCGCGGTTCTGTCCTGAAGCTCGTCGAGTCGCCCCCCGGGCCGCCGGTGCTCGCCACCATGATCGCCGAGATTTACGGGCCGACGGCCGCAATCCGCCGCGCAGTCGCCCGCAAGGTTCGGCAAGCCTTCCTGAGCGTGCCCTATATTGTCGATACCGATGACAGTTACGGCACACGCGCCGAGCGCGTTCGCATGTCGATCAATCAGGACAATCTCGAATATTATGGGGTCGAGCAAAGCGACGTCTATGCCACGATCAATGACCTCGATCAGGGTGTGCCGGTCGGCTATTCGGATCGCGGCATGGGCCGTCAACCGATCCCCATCCGGATCACCATGCCCAAGGCCCACCAGACCGTCAGTCCCTATTCTCTGGCAACCCCGGTGCCGGCCAATGCACTGCCGGGCAACCGCACGGTGGTGGAACTCGGCGATGTGGTGAATGTCACGCAGGAAAAGGCCTCCTATCCGATCTACCGCCACAATGGCCGCCCTGCCGAAATGGTCACAGGCGAGATGGCTGGAGCCTATGAAGCGCCCATTTACGGCATGCTGGCCGTGGACAAGGCGATCGACAAGGCCAATTGGGGAACCTTGGCCAAGCCCATCATATCGCTGCACGGACGCCCGAATGACGAGGCCAAACCCGTGCTGCTGTGGGATGGTGAATGGGACGTGACCTGGGTCACCTTCCGTGACATGGGTGCGGCCTTCATGGTGGCACTGATCGGCATCTATGTGCTGGTCGTGGCGCAATTTGGTTCCTTCAAACTGCCGCTGGTGATTTTGACGCCCGTGCCGCTGACCTTTATCGGCATCATGCTGGGGCATTGGCTGTTCGGCGCCCCCTTCACGGCCACGTCGATGATCGGCTTCATCGCTCTGGCCGGCATCATCGTGCGCAATTCCATCCTGCTGGTCGATTTCATCCGCAACACGCGCGACCCTTCGCGGCCGCTGATCGACACATTGCTCGAGGCCGGCGCCATCAGGTTCAAACCGATCCTGCTGACCGCCCTGGCGGCCATGATCGGTGCCGTGATGATCCTCACCGATCCGATCTTTCAAGGGTTGGCGATCTCGCTGCTGTTTGGTCTGGCTTCATCGACGGCGCTGACGGT
>JAJZGX010000040.1:0-18201 GCA_021804825.1 Pseudomonadota bacterium
AACCGGCGCAACATTGTTCGGCTTCAAGGTGCCGAGGCCCGCTGCAGCCAGATCGCGGGCAATGCCGCGCATACCGGCAGCGTCGGGCCGATTGGGCGTGAGATTGATGTCAAGGACGGGATTGTCAAGCTTGGCATAGGTGGCATAGGCCATTCCTGCGGGAGCTTCTGCGGGCAGTTCCATAATGCCGTCGTGATCGTTGGACAGCTCCAACTCGGCTGCCGAGCACAGCATGCCATTTGATTCAATCCCGCGAATGACGCCCTGGCCAAGGGTGATGTTCTTGCCAGGAATGAAGGTGCCTGCTGGCGCAAAGACGCTGCTCATGCCGGAACGAGCATTGGGTGCGCCACACACCACCTGCACGGGGGCGCCTGCTCCGGTATCAACCATGCAAACGCGCAGCCGATCCGCATTGGGGTGCGGCCTGGCTTCCAGCACATGGGCGACGATGAAGCCCTTCAGGCGATCGCCGGGATTGTCGATGGCCTCGACCTCCAGCCCGATGCGGGTAAGTGTTTCGGCGATCGAAGCCAAAGGGGCGGTTGTTTCGAGATGGGCAGCAAGCCAGGGGAGGGTGAGTTTCATGGAGTCTATCGGTCTCGTCTGGTGCGTGCCACTAGTGTGGATGAAAGTTGCAGCAAATCATCGTCTGCGAGTTGCTCTAAAGCTAATAAAGCTGCCTCGGCTTTGTCGATAAGCGCTGATACATCAATGCGTTTTTTGCTCCATATGGGATCATAATCGGCTCCGTGACGTTCCTGCTGCAACGTAATGAAAATTCGCGCAATCAAGGGGAGGAGGCCAATTTCATGACGCAAGATCGTTTCAAAATCCGCTTTCAGCTTGCTATGATCGAGGCTGCGATATAGTCGACACCATGGTGGAGACTTTCGTTGGTTGACCCCGACCAATTGATCGGCGCAGGCTGCTGCGAGAGCATGAAACAGCGCGTAATAGGAATCGCTTACCGCTCGCCGCAAGAAGGCGCCATTCGGGCGTCCTTTGCCGCTGTTCAAACTGCTGCGGGCACGCTTCAGTAAATCAGAATTCATCGTGCAGCCCGTTTGCCGCGTCTGGGCGGCACAAGCATGTCATTCAGCGGTGCCTCACCATCCTGAAAACGATCCTCAAGATAAAAAAATCGCCGGTCACCTTGGTTATATAGGAATTGATGCGCCCTGCTTGACGCCTCAAGGCTAAGACGAGCGTTAAAAGGTGGCGCATTTTTGCGGTAGGTAACCAACGCGAAGACACTCGGATCCCCGTCATGATCCTCACCGAACGAAATAGTCGCCGACTCAAACCCAATTGGCTCAAGAATGGGTCTTATGATGTTGATGATGGCGTCAGCCAGTTTTTGATCATCTGCCATGTTCAAATTCCTAAGATGCCAGCGTCGCTTTTCATATCACAATTTGGCGAACCATCGCGGCACAGTGATTTTTAAGATTGCAATGGTGCTCCAGCTCGGTTTTCACCCGCTCAATCCACCGGCCAGCGTCGGAAAGTCCAGCGGGCGGAAGCCGTAATGATTCAGCCAGCGGACATCCGCCTCGAAAAAGGGCCGCAGGTCGGTCATGCCGTATTTCAGCATGGCGATGCGATCAATGCCCATGCCCCAGGCGAAGCCCTGCACTTCGTTGGGATCGAGCCCGCAATTGCGCAGCACATTGGCATGAACCATGCCGCAGCCAAGAATCTCCAGCCAGTCCGAACCTTCTCCGAAACGGATGTCATGGCCGTCGCGACGGCATTGAATATCCACCTCCATCGAAGGCTCGGTGAAGGGAAAGAACGAGGGCCGAAAGCGCATGTTGACGCTCGGCACTTCAAAAAAGGCCTTGCAGAATTCCTCCAGCACCCACTTCAGGTGGCCCATATGCGCTGATTTATCGATCACCAGACCCTCGACCTGATGGAACATCGGCGTGTGAGTCTGGTCGGAATCGCAACGGTAGGTACGGCCGGGGCAGATCACCCGGATCGGCGGCTTTTGCGCAAGCATGGTGCGCACCTGCACCGGGCTGGTATGGGTGCGCAGCAATTTGCGCTCCCCTGCCGCGTCGGGTTGCAGGAAGAACGTGTCGTGCATTTCGCGCGCCGGATGGCCGGGCGGAAAATTCAGCTTGGTGAAATTATAGTCATCGCTCTCGATATCGGGACCTTCGGCGACCGAGAACCCCATATCGGCGAAAATCTCGGTGAGTTCATCCATGACCTGCGTGATCGGGTGGACGCGGCCCAGATTGAACGGGGCTTCCCGGGCGGGCAGGCTGACGTCAATGGTTTCGGCACGCAGCCTCTGGTCGAGAGCCGCCGCCTTCAAATCCGCCTTGCGCTGCGTCAGCGCCTCGACGACCTGATCCTTCAGTTGGTTGATTTCGGCACCGCGTGCCCTGCGCTCGTCGGGGGACATTTTGCCAAGGGTCGCCAGAAGCGACGAGATGGCGCCCTTTTTGCCGAGTGCGGCTATGCGCACATTTTCGAGTGCGGCTTCATCGCCGGCGGTGGAAATCGCCTGAAGCGTTTCAGATTCCAATGATTTCAGGTCAGACATGCAAACTCACGGGATGAAGGGCACAGGCTGCAATCGGGCGCGTCGGAAAGCCGGGTCATGCGAAGACGGCCGATCAAACCAACGACGCGTAGGCACGTCATATATTTTGGCGAGATTTGCAAGGGTTTCGCGCGCGCCCTTGCACCAGGGTCAAGCAAAAAAGCCCGCCTTGCGTGGCGGGCTTTGATTTCACACAGGCCTTCGAGACTTCACGCAGCCTTGGGCAGCGCGGCCTTGGCCTGCTCGACAACGACCTTGAAGGCTTCCGGCTCATGCACCGCCATGTCAGCGAGCACTTTGCGGTCGAGCGTGACGCCCGCCTTGTTCAGGCCGTCGATAAACCGGCTGTAGGTGAGGCCCAACTCGCGCACAGCGGCGTTGAGACGCTGAATCCACAGCGCGCGGATGGTGCGCTTCTTGGCCTTGCGGTCACGGGTCGCATATTGCATCGACCGGTCAACAGCTGCCTTAGCGGCACGGATGGTATTCTTGCGGCGGCCATAAAAGCCCTTCGCCGCATCGAGTGTCTTTTTGTGCTTGGCGTGCGATGTTACGCCGCGTTTGACGCGAGCCATGATCTAAAACCTTTCAAAGATGGATTGATTCGTGCGCAGGGGATGCCCTGTTTCAGCCATTCGGCAGGAAGAACTTCTTGATATTGTCGCCGTCGGTTTTGAACAGGATGTTGGTGCCGCGCAGGTTTCGAATCGCTTTCTTGGTGCGTTTGATCATGCCGTGGCGTTTGCCCGACTGGGCATAGACCACTTTGCCGGTACCTGTGATCTTGAAGCGCTTTTTCGCGCCCGATTTCGTCTTGAGTTTGGGCATTTGGCTCTCTCTTGCAAAGTTGGAGGCACGCGCAAACGTGCCTTAAAGTATCGCACGTCATTGAATATGAACGAGCAAAATCGCCCTGCCACGGCAGCCCTTGATCAGCCGGTCAGGTCGAACTGGGCTGCTTATGGCGGAATTATCGGCGTCTTGCAAGATGGCTGGATGGCTGATCTCGCAACTGGCGGCGTCTTGAACCTTGTCGCCATGCCTAAAACGTCTTATCTCACAGGTTGCCGTTTCACATCACCACAAAGTTGTCTGGTCATGAATTATGTCGATGCCACCTTAGCTCCCACCCGCAAAACCGGGCATATCAAGCTCCATGGGCCGGAGGCTTTTGCCGCCATGCGCAAGGCCGGGCATCTCACCGCGACGCTGCTTGATGCTCTGACGCCTTTGGTGCGACCCGGTGTCACCACCAACGTGATCGACCGTTTCTGTTTCGATTTTGCGATGGCTCATGATGCCTATCCGGCGCCGCTGGATTATCGCGGCTTTCGCAAATCTGTCTGCACTTCGATCAATCACGTGGTCTGCCACGGCATCCCCGATGACAAGCCGCTGCGCGACGGCGATATCATCAATATCGATGTGACTTTGATTGTCGATGGCTGGCATGGCGATTCAAGCCGGATGTATCAGGTCGGCAGCGTGGCGCGCCGCGCCGTGCGGCTGATCGAGGTGACCTATGAGGCCCTGCAGCGCGGCATTGCAGCCGTCAGGCCCGGCGCAACCACCCATGATATTGGCGTGGCGATCCAGACCTTTGCCGAGGCAGAACGCTGCTCGGTGGTGCGGGAATTCTGCGGGCATGGGCTGGGGCAATTGTTTCACGATGAGCCCAACATCCTGCATTATGCGCACAAGACTTCGGCGATCGAGCTGAAACCCGGCATGATATTCACCATCGAGCCGATGCTCAATCTGGGGCGTCCGCATGTCAAAGTGCTGGCCGATGGCTGGACAGCGGTGACGCGGGATCGGTCGTTGTCAGCGCAATTCGAGCACAGCGTCGGCGTTACCGCGACCGGGGTCGAGATCTTCACGCAATCGCCTGCAGGGCTTGATTTTCCGCCAGCTCAGGTGTGAAATCATGGCCGAGGCGCCGCCCGATCCGCACTACCTTGGCCACCGCGACCGGCTGCGAACAAGGCTGCGGGAAGCTGGCGCCGCAGCTCTCTCTGATTATGAAATGCTGGAACTGGTGCTGTTTCGCGCCATTCCACGCCGCGACGTCAAGGCTTTGGCCAAGGCCCTGCTGGTGCGATTTGGCGATTTCGCCGAGGTTCTGGCCGCTGAACCCGAGCGGTTGGCCGAAGTCGAGGGCCTGGGGCAAGCGGCGATCCTGGAGCTGAAAATCGTCGAAGCCGCCGCCGCAAGGCTGCTCAAGGTCAGGGCACAGAATCGCCCCGTCATGGGATCATTCAAGGAATTACTGGATTATTGCCGCGCCAAAATGGCCTATGCCGCGCGCGAAGAATTCCGAATTCTTTATCTCAACAAGCGCAACATTCTGATCGCCGATGAAGTGCAAGGCCGCGGCACGGTCGACCACACGCCGGTCTATCCGCGCGAGGTTGTCCGGCGTGGGCTTGAATTGGGGGCTTCGGCCTTGATTCTGGTGCACAATCACCCTTCGGGCGATTGCACGCCCTCTGCCGCCGATATCCGCATGACCCAGGAAATCGTTGCCACAGCCAAATCCATGGGTATTGTGGTGCATGATCATCTGATCGTCGGGCGCGATGGCCATGCCAGCTTCAAGGGCCTGCGACTAATTTGACAGCAACACCTGTAAGCTTGCGTAATTGTTAACCTGCATTGAGTAGTTTCGATTATTATCTGCGGGGCCTTTTATGCAACTTCCAGTTAACCACCCAGCGTCGCCATCAGCCATGAGCCGCAATTTCGCGCTCGCCGCCGGGCAAATCGCCATGGCGCTGGTGTTTATCGGTGTGATGGCGCTGGCGGCCTACCGTAGCGAACTCAACCGAGAGCAGAGGATTGCCGAGCAGATCCATGTCGAGCGCGTCATGGTCAAGCAACTCGTAGACTTGCGCCAGCGCCTGCAGCACGATTTGATCGTCGGCGCCGTCGGCACCAGCGCCGCGCACGACGGTGTGCGGATTGTCGGCCTCAATTCGCCTTCGGCGGCCTCGTCAAAACCACAGCCGACCGGCGATGATTTTGCCGAAATATCACAAGCATTGGCGGGTCAGGGCTGGGATAATTCGGCATCTGCCGATGTCACTGGATCAATTACCGACGCGCCCTCCCCGACTTCGCCCCCTGCGGCGATGCCGGGGCAAGCGCCGGTGATGGGGGTGGTCTCGATCAAAGGCCAAGCCTATGCCGCCGCCGCGGCCCGCGGCGCGACCCCTGCTGTCGCGCTCCAACCGCTGAACCTGACCTTCCTTGATAAATTGTCGCGTGCGGCAGGCGTGGCGCCGATGCGCATCGCCGATGCGAGTGCGACACCGCCCCATGCCGCGCATATCGACATTTCCCGGCAACTGGATGCAACGGGCGTGTCGGCGCCGCATCTGGTATTGCAATGGCAACCGAAACGCCCCGGTGATCTGGTGCTGATCCGCGATGGCCTGATCCTGATGGGCGCGACCGTTCTCATTGCCCTGATCATGATCGGCTATTTGCATAGCGCCATGAAAAAGCTGCGTGCCAGCGAGGCACAGGCGCAGCGTCTGGCCGGCTTCGACAAGCTGACCGATCTGCCGAACCGCTCGCAATTCGGCCATTTGCTGGCTCTCGAAACCGGGCGCAGCCGCCGCGCCCAATCCAGTTGCGCCTTGCTTTATGTCGATATCGATCGATTCAAGGAAATCAATGATACCTGCGGGCAGGAAGCCGGGGACAAGCTGATACAGGGCACTGCCAGCCGCATTGCCAGCCTGTTGCAACCCGGTGACCGGCTGGCCCGCATTGATGGCGACGAATTTGCAATCCTGCAGACCGAAATCGTCAGCGCGCGCGATTGCGAAGTGCTGGCGACCAAGATTCACAACAGCCTGCGCCAGCCCATCGACCTCGGCAATATTGAAATCCGCGTCAGAGTGTCCATCGGCATTGCGATGTTCCCCGCGGATGCGTCCTCGGATGATGAAATGACGCAAGCTGCCAGTTCAGCGCTGGCCCTCGCCAAGAAAGAGGGCCGCGATCGCTTCGTGTTTTTCGAGAAAATGCTCGGCGATGACATGAAAATGCGGCGCACGCGCGAAGAAGAGCTGCGCAAGGCGATCGAAACCGGCAATCTGGTGGTGCATTACCAGCCGATCATGTCGGCGGATGGCCTGCGGCTCAGCTGCGTCGAGGCGCTGGTGCGCTGGCCCCATCCGCTCGGCGGGCTGGTGCCCCCCGATGAATTCATCGCACTGGCGGAAGATCGCGGCCTGATCCTGCCGCTTGGCGAATATGTGCTGCGACAGGCCTGCCGCGATGGTCGCCGCTGGCCGGGGGTGCGGGTCGCGGTCAATGTGTCGCCGATCCAGTTCCGCCAGAAGGATTTTGCCAAGATCGTCGAACGCGTGCTCACCGAAGAAAACTTCGATCCCACCCGCCTCGAGCTGGAGCTCACCGAGGGCGTTGTCATTGCCGATGCCGATGAGGCCGAAGCGATCATGTTTGATTTGCGTGGCCAAGGCATCCGTCTGGCGCTGGATGATTTCGGCATGGGCTATTCCAGCCTCGTCTATCTGCGCCGCTTCGCCTTCGACAAGATCAAGATCGACAAGTCCTTCCTGGAATCCATGGAATCAACCGGTGAAAGCGCGATCATCCTGCATTCGCTGATCCATCTTGGCCGGGCTTTGGGCTTGACGGTGACGGCAGAAGGCATAGAAACGCCTGAACAGCACCGGTTCCTGCAAGCCGCAGGTGCCCATGAGTTGCAGGGTTTCCTGTTCTCACGCCCGGTTCCGCGCGAACAAATCGATCGGATTCTGGCGGCGCAGCGCACCTATGATGATCCGGATGCCGCTGACCAGTCGCGCTCGGTCGCCTGAATCTGCGAAAATGCAAAGTATGCTTCATAACTTTGCAGATTGTGCTGCATAGCCCAGGTGCGCTAATTTTCCGGCACGCTTGAGACGCGTTTTGGAGAAATACAATGCAATCAAATACGACCACAAATGGTGTCATGTTGCTCGCGCGCATTCTGCTCGCGGGTGAATTCTTGCTGGCAGGTGTCAACAAGGTCATGAATTATGGCGGAACTGGTGGCTACATGGCGAAAATGCATGTGCCGGCCGCGCTTCTGCCTCTGGTGATCCTGACGGAAATAGGTTGCGGCCTCGCCGTCATCGTCGGTTGGCAGACCCGCATCGCCGCATTCCTGCTGGCTGGCTTCACATTTCTGGCAGCCATCATCTTCCACAACCCCGAGGGCGGGCAGATGGCGTTCATTTCATTCCTGCATCACACCTCGATCATCGGTGGTTTTCTGGCGCTGGTGGGTCTGGGTGCTGGCGGCTGGTCGCTTGATGCGACGATGCGCGGCAAGACGGCCTGATCAAAACGCCTTGAAGGTGATGATGGTGCGGGTATCAACAATGCCCGCGATCTTGTGGATGTGCTCGCCGACAAAATGGCCGATGTCGGCGTGCGCATCCACGTAGAATTTCGCTAGAATATCAAAATCGCCGGCCGTCGAGTAAATTTCCGAGGCGATTTCGGCTTCGGCGAGTGCGCTCGCAACGCCATAGGTTTTACCCAGGGCGCATTTGATCTGCACGAAAAACGTCTGCATGGCCGTCATTTTCCTTTTTGGGCGAGAATTTCGACATCGCGGTCAATGCCCGCATCAACCTTGATGGTGCTTTCATAAGTTTTGCCATTGTTGCGAGCAATGGCATCATAGGTTCCCGCTGCCAGAACGAGTTTGGGAAAGGCGCCGATCACCTCGCGGATGACGTCGCCACCCGGCGTCAGAATGGCGAAAGTCGTGTTGGCAAGGCCACCGCCACCCGCGACATTCACAAGTTTCAGGGTGATGGTCGCTGCCTGATGCGGCAAAGTGGCCGTCGTCAGTTTGCCCGATTTGACGGTGAGGTCAGCCGATACCACGGAATTGGTCGGCACGCCGCGCTGGCCCTGCCCACCCGAACCGGACGTATCTAGATAAGTCGATACCACGTGATAACTTCCTTCCGGCAGGCCAATCAGCCGGTCGGGGGCAGCATGATCCAGCACGAGGCGCGCCTGAGGGTTGGTGGGTGTCGCAGCATAAACGGAAATTGCCAAATTCGCCGGGGCTATGACGCTGCCGCCCATGGTGCAATGCAGTTTCAGAGCACCGGCCTTGAGGGAGAGTGTCAGCGTCTGGTCGCCGTTCGTGAAATCGACATTGCGCATGGCACTGGCGAGGCCATAGGCAAGATGCACGATATAATGCCCGTTCGGCATTTTCAGGGCGGGACGCGCGCTCTGCGAAGTCGCAACGAGCGCATGCGATCCATCGGCGCGGGCGCGGGCACGAAACACCCGCCAGATGACATTGGCGTCGACGGGCTTGGAGGTGCCGCTGAAATGTGCTGCGAGCACCAGCCTGTGGCTGGGCACATCCGCTGCCACCGGCGCGCTCTGGGCCAGCGCGGTGCCCACATAACCGCAAGCCAGAAGCGCCGCGAGCGTCACGCCGACGCTGCGGTGGCGTGCCCAACTACCTCGAAAACAATGCAAACCTACCAAACGCATATCCCTTATTGAGCCGTTGCTTTGGCAGCTGCGGTGGCATGTCCGGGCGCCGCCGCGCCGCACGATACCAATAGAGACTTGTTATCAGATCGGCAATCGGCTAGCGCTTCTGGTGCGTGCATGGCTAGGATGACCGCCAAAACCAACCAGCATAATCGGAATATAGCATGAAACCGGATGGCCAAGGCAAGGTTGGATTTACGCCGGAACAGGCGAGGGCAGCCTACCGCACCATGCTGCTGGTGCGACGTTTCGAGGAAAAAGTTGCGCAAATGTATGGCCTTGGCCTGATTGGTGGCTATTGCCATCTCTACATCGGGCAGGAAGCCATCATCGCTGGCGTGGCGGCGCACTTCAATGAAGGTGATCAAATGATCACCGGATACCGCGATCATGCCCATGCTTTGGCGTGCGGGGTCGATCCACGGCGGATTCTGGCGGAACTTGCGGGGCGTCGCAACGGTCTTGGCAAGGGCAAGGGCGGCTCCATGCACCTCTTTGCACCGCAGCGCGGGTTTTTTGGCGGCCACGGCATTGTCGGCGCGCAGGTGTCGCTGGGAACCGGCCTGGCCTTCGCGATGCAGAACCAGAACAAAAATGGCGTCGTGATGTGCTTTTTTGGCGATGGCGCGGCCAATCAAGGCCAGGTCTACGAATGCTTTAACATGGCGCAACTTTGGCGGCTGCCCATTCTCTACATCATCGAAAATAACCGTTATGCGATGGGAACACCGGTGATGCGGGCCTCGGCCGTGACCGATTTTTCTCGCCGCGGCACGGCTTTTGATGTGCCTGGCGCAAGAGTGGACGGGATGGATGTCGCCTCTGTCCATGCTGCGACCGGAGCCGCGCTGGCGGCGATCAGGGCTGGCGGCGGGCCCCGAATTCTGGAAATGCAGACCTATCGTTATCGCGGGCATTCCATGGCTGATCCCGCCAAATACCGCTCCGCCGAAGAGGTGCAGAAAATGCGCGAAACGCAGGACCCGATCGACCAGCTGCGCGACAGCCTGCTGCAAGGCGGCCATATCAGCGAGAGCGAGTTGAAAGCCATCGAGATCCAGGTGCGCGCCCGTATCAGCGAAGCGGCGGAATATGCCGCCCATCAGCCGGAGCCGGACGCCGCCGAACTTGCGACAGATGTGCTGGCATGAGCGCTTCCCGCACCCCCAGCGCCGACGCGCCGCTGATCGACATCAGATTGCCGAGCCTGCCGGGTTCCTCCGGCGGATTTCGCCTGACACGCTGGCTATGCGGCATTGGTGAACGCATCAATGAAGGGGATGTTATCGCCGAAATCGCCGGTGAGGCCTCGACATTTGAAATCGAGAGCCCGAGCGACGGCGTCTTGGTGCAGCAACTGGTCAGCGCCGGTACGGCTGCCCTTGCGGCCGGCGTCCTGCTCGGTGCCCTCAGCGCACGCCCGCGCGACATTTCGGCGCCAAGCCCGGCTATTGCGCCAATGGCAGAACCGGCTGCGCATGGCGAGACGCCTGTGCCACGGGCCGGCACCCGTAACGCCAGCATGCGCGAGGCCTTGCGTTCGGCCCTTGCCGATGAAATGCGACGCGAGCCTCTGGTGTTCGTGATCGGCGAGGAAGTCGGCGAATATGATGGCGCCAACAAGGTGACGCAGGGCCTGCTGGCCGAATTCGGCCCGACGCGGGTGGTCGATACGCCGATCACCGAGCACGCTTTTGCCGGTCTGGCAGTGGGTGCGGCGCTGGCCGGCATGCGCCCGGTGGTGGAATTCATGACCTTCAATTTCGCGCTTCAGGCCATGGACCACATCATGAATTCGGCGGCTAAAGCACGTTATATTTCAGGTGGCCAGCTATCTTGCCCGATCGTGTTCCGAGGCCCGAATGGCGGTGCGCCGCGCGTTGGCGCGCAGCACACGCATGATTTTGCGGCCATGTTCGCGAATATACCCGGCCTGCTGGTCGTCGCTCCGGCGACCGCCAGCGATGCGGCGGGCCTGCTGCGCAGTGCCATTCGCAATGACAATCCAGTCATGTTTCTCGAACACGAGTTGCTTTACGGCGAGAGCGGCGAACTGCCCGACGACCCCGAGCATCTGGTGCCGATAGGTCAAGCCAGGATTGCGCGCGCCGGGAATGACGTCACGCTGGTCGCTTATTCGATCACGGTAAGCCATGCGCTCAATGCCGCCGCGCAATTGGCCGGCGAGGGCATATCCGCTGAAGTGATCGACTTGCGCAGCCTGCGGCCGCTGGATGTGCCGACGGTGCTGGCCAGCGTGCGCCGCACCGGGCGCTGCGTCACCATCGAAGAAGGTTGGCCGCAAAGTGGCATAGGCGCCGAAATCGCCGCGCAAGTGGTGGAACACGCCTTCGGGGCTCTCAAAGCCCCGGTGCTGCGCGTCGCCGCCGCCGAGGTGCCGATGCCCTATGCCGCCAGGCTCGAAGCGCTGGCGCAGGTTTCGGCAACGCAGGTGATCGAGGCCGTGCGCAAGGTGCTGGCGTCGCAGGGGTGACGCTCCGGCGCTTGTGAATAAGCCGCATTGGCACGCGCGCATGCTTGCGTCCTGCGGCATGAAACTCTATGCGACTGGACTTGGGTTGATTGCCCGCCCCGCTGCACAAGGCCCCATCATGAAAGCGCGCATTACAGTAACTCTCAAGCCCAGCGTGCTGGATCCGCAGGGCAAGGCCATCGAAGGCGCCTTGCATGCGCTGGAGGTTCCGGGCATCAAGGGTGTGCGCCAGGGCAAGGTGTTCGACATCGACATGGACGACATGGCCCCCGATGCCGCCACCTCTGCTCTCAAAGCCGCGGCCGAAAAGCTGCTGGCCAATCTGATTGTCGAGACCTACCGCATCGAACTGGTGTAAGCGACGATGAAAGCTGCCATCATCACCTTTCCCGGCTCGAACCGCGAAGGCGACGTTTTTCGGGCTCTCGCCGATGTCACCGGCCACAAGCCCGTGCATGTCTGGCATGCCGATTATGAATTGCCCCCGGGCACGGATCTGGTGGTGCTGCCCGGCGGCTTTGCCTATGGCGACTATCTGCGCTGCGGCGCGATTGCCGGACGCGCGCACATCATGCAGGCGGTCAAGGCCCATGCGGCGCGCGGCGGGCTGGTGCTGGGTATCTGTAATGGCTTTCAAATTCTGGTGGAAAGCGGCCTGTTGCCGGGCGTGCTGATGCGCAACGCCAATCTGCGCTTTGTCTGCAAGATGCAGCATTTGCGGGTCGAACGCGCCGATACGCCCTTCACCCGCGCCTACAAGCAGAATCAGGTGATCAAAGTGTGCATCGCACATGGCGAGGGCAATTATATCGCCGATGCCGAGACCATTGCCCGGCTGGAGGGCGAAGGGCTGGTGGCGTTCCGCTATTGTGATGGCGCTGGCAAGGTCGGCGGCGCTGCCAACCCGAATGGCTCGCTCCATGATATTGCTGGCATTTATTCTGCGGACCGCAAGGTGCTGGGGCTGATGCCGCATCCTGAAAACCTGATCGATCCGCTGGTTGGCGGCATTGACGGGCGCGGCCTGTTCACAAGCCTGATGGCCGCATGAGCGCGCCCTTCGCCGCGCCATGGCATCATGGCGCCGGACGCCTTGCAAGGCTTGCTTCCCTCCTCATCAAACATGCCGTGATTTGCCATGAATGAACCCGCCCTGACCCCCGAACTCATCGCCTCGCACGGCCTCAAGCCGGATGAATATCAGCGCATTCTGAAGCTGATCGGCCGCGCACCGAGCTTTACCGAGCTTGGCATATTCTCGGCGATGTGGAACGAGCATTGCTCCTACAAATCGTCACGGCTGCATCTGCGCGGCTTGCCAACCAAGGCACCTTGGGTGATTCAGGGGCCGGGCGAGAATGCCGGCGTCATCGACATTGGTGATGGCGAGGCCTGCGTGTTCAAGATGGAAAGCCATAATCACCCTTCGTTCATCGAGCCTTATCAAGGGGCTGCGACCGGGGTTGGTGGCATTTTGCGCGATGTTTTCACCATGGGGGCGCGGCCGATCGCCTGCCTCAACGCCTTGCGCTTCGGCGCGCCCGAACACCCGAAAACCCGGCATCTGGTGGCGGGTGTGGTGGCAGGCATCGGCGGCTATGGCAACAGCTTCGGGGTGCCCACGGTTGGCGGTCAGGTCGGCTTCCATACGCGTTATGACGGCAACATTCTCGTCAATGCCATGGCAGTGGGTCTGGCCCGCAGCGATGCGATTTTCTATGCCAAGGCGACCGGCGTCGGCAATCCCATTGTCTATCTGGGCTCGAAGACCGGCCGCGATGGCATTCATGGCGCGAGCATGGCTTCAGCGGCCTTCGAGGCGGATGCCGAAGAAAAGCGCCCGACGGTGCAGGTCGGTGACCCCTTTGCCGAGAAACTGCTGCTCGAAGCCTGCCTCGAACTGATGCAGACCGGGGCGGTGATCGCCATTCAGGACATGGGGGCTGCTGGGCTGACGTCATCGGCGGTTGAAATGGGCGCCAAGGGCAATCTTGGCATTGAGCTCGATCTCGACGCGCTGCCCTGCCGCGAGGAGCGCATGAGCGCCTATGAGATGATGCTATCGGAGAGCCAGGAGCGCATGCTCATGGTGCTCGATCCGGCCCGCGCCGAGATAGCCAAGGCGGTTTTCGTCAAATGGGGGCTGGATTTTGCCATTGTCGGCAAAACGACTGACAATCTGCGTTTCGTCGTCAAGCATGGCGGCGAAGTGAAGGCTGATCTGCCGATCAAGGAACTCGGCGACGAAGCTCCGCTTTATGATCGTCCTTGGGTCGAGACCCCGAAGCAGGCGGTGATCGAGGCTCGCGATGTGCGCCCGCCGGTGGGCCATGATGTTGCGCTGCTGCGCTTGCTGGCGACGCCAGACCTTTGCTCGAAACGCTGGGTGTGGGAACAATATGACCATCTCATCCTTGGCAACAGCGTGCAGCAGCCCGGCGGGGATGCCGCTGTCGTGCGGGTTGGCGATGGCCCCAAGGGCCTTGCCTTTACCACGGATGTGACGCCGCGCTATTGCGAGGCCGATCCCGTGGAGGGTGGCAAGCAGGCGGTGGCGGAAGCCTGGCGCAACCTGACTGCTTCCGGAGCGCGGCCGCTGGCCCTGACCGACAATCTCAACTTCGGCAATCCTGAAAAGCCCGAGGCGATGGGCCAGTTGGTGGGCTGCATCAGAGGCATTGGCGAGGCTTGCGCGGCGTTGGATTTCCCCGTCGTTTCGGGCAATGTCTCGCTTTATAACGAGACACAGGGCCGCGGGATTCTGCCCACGCCGACCATTGGCGGTGTTGGTCTCGTCAAGGATGTGGCGCAAGCCGCCAGCATCGGCTTCAAGCAGGCCGATGAAGTCATCATGCTCATTGGTGCAACACAGGGCTGGCTCGGGCAATCGCTGTATTTGCGCGATATTTGCGGGCTGGAGCGCGGCGCGCCGCCACCGGTGGATCTGGATGCCGAGCGCCGCAATGGCGATTTTGTGCGCGAACTGATCGCTTTTGGCGAGGTCAGCGCCGTGCACGACATTGCCGACGGCGGACTTGGTGTGGCGCTGGCGGAAATGGCGCTGGCTGGCAATTTGGGCGCGCGCATCACGGTTCTGCCCCAAGGCGAGGCGCATGGCGTGCTGTTTGGCGAAGATCAGGCGCGCTATATCATCACCGCGACCACCGCAAACAGCCTGAGGATCGCCAAAGCTGCCGGACAAGCCGGCGTGCCCCTGGTGGCAATGGGTGTTACCGGCGGCACCGCCCTGACCTTGCCGGATTGCGAGCCGCTACCCCTGCCGCGCCTGCGCGAAGCCCACGAGCACTGGTTGCCCAGCTTTATGGGAGATTAGGGTGCGCGCTGTCGTGGGCTGAACGCTGTTACTGCGTCAGCATGGGCCGCACTGTTACCGAAGCTGCGAAGATTTTCTTCATGGCAGCAGCAATATCGCTGGGCGTATCAGCTTGAAACGCGAGCGTTGGTGCGCTGGCACAGGCTGACATGTTGCCAGTCGCTTGAGGCAAAAGCGTATCGTGGATATATTGGAAGCGCTTAACGCCGTCCGCATTAGGATTGGAAGGATCAAGATCCGTAGGTGAAATGTCATATTGCAATTGCAACGTCACCATGCTTGCGCCGGATCCTTTGATCATGTCGCACCATTTCGGATTGACGCCCGAAATATCCATGGAGGGGACATCAGATGCCGGCACTGTATGTGGGTCGAAGAGATTGGCTTCAAATGTGCTGTTCTGGATCCACCAGCCATGCGCATAATGCTCAATCTGATTGCCGGGCACATTCGGATCAACATTGCCGTCATTTCCCTGTGCAATTGCCACGGGTGTGTTCTCAAAGCTATCGGCAATAGCGTCGGTTGCAAAGATGACATAGACTAAGGGTTTCGACGCTGTGGATCCGTCGCCAGGTGTGACTTTGGCATTTATTTCCGCTTCAAGCGCGCTGAGGGCCAGGTAAGGATTGGTGCCGGCACCGACATCGCGCAAGCTCATGTTTTGCGCGGCAGTAAGGACAGACGACAGATTGGATGTGATGGCCTGTTCTGGCTGAAAATAAGTTCCAAAACTGTAAACGCCCATACTGATACGAGGGTTGATCCCAGCTGCGGAAGCTTGGTCGTTAAGCGCTTGGGCGCGGGTTATAAACTTCTCAACTTCGGTGCGCACAACGTCGAAGCGCAATGTTGCGCCGGCTGAGTGGGCAAGTTGAACTGTTGGCTTGGAAAGCGAATTTTGTACGTGACAGGCTATGGCGCAGCCCTTGCCATCGCCATTTGCGTTGGTTGCGCTGTGACATGACCCGCAATATGAATCGTTGTCGATGGCAGAAACTCCGGTCATTCCGGCATTCCTGCCATCCATATTAGGGGTGGCTTCCATGATGTTAATGTCGCTCATCGTCGCCCCGATACCCATTGAGGCGGATGCATCGACGAGCATGAAAATATCGACGAAAGGGGGCTGGCTGGTGGTCGCGGTTGCCAGTCCGTGAATAGTTGTAGTTGGCATTCCGAACAAACCACCAAAATAAAGCGGTACTGTAGCCGTATAGGTGAGGTTGGCTTGATATGTCCCGTTGACGACACTGACTGTGACATCTTTTGTTACGTTTTTGACGTCCGAGACCTGCTGATTGCCGTCGAACATATTTTGGGCGATCGACGTGCTGTGCGCAATTTGCGCGGATTGAGTCAATGATGGATTTATCGTGCTAGTTGCAATCGCCTCCAGGACGGCACTATCGGCCGCTGCATCGAGCTGCGCCTTCGCCGCGGTTGTGCGCGAATAATCGATCGCAAATCCAAATATCATAACAATAACAATGAGTATAATGCCAAATAATACAGCAAAATTGCCACGGCGGTCACCGCAAAATCGTCGAATTTGATGATGTGTGATGGTTCCAAACGCACACAGACGCAGCGTGAATTGGTCGAACATCGATAAAATACCTCTGAAAAGAGCAATGCAAAAACTTCACGGATCGACAAATAGACCCATTATGGCTATATATTCTGGAATGAAACAATAATTCTAAAAAACTCTTAAAAGTTGTATCATGTGCCTTTGATCTGAAACAGATCGCACGCGTTTAATGGGTAAAGATAGATTGCGCCAAGATCTGCCGGGTGCTGCCCCACGCCAGACGCTATGATATCATTCTAACGCCGTAAGCGCGCAGCAACGGAAATGCGGCGGCGAGGGCTATCGTCTCAATTTCTTCCGATAATTAAACTGGTTGCTCTCAAACCGTTGACTGCTGCGGGCAGCACCGGGCTTCATCCGAAGCGAAATTCGCTTGTCTGTCGGTATGTTTCGCCAGGCCGCAACACGGCACTGGGGAATTGCCGCTGGTTCGGCGCGTCGGGCACGCCTTGCGGCTCAAAACAAATGCCGGCATGGCGCTGGTAGGGCTGATTTTCGAGGCCCACACCGGGACAGGCGAGATTGGCCGCATCGTAAAACTGCACGCAAGGCGCGGAAGTGTGCACCTCCATGCTCAAACCATTGCGCGGTGAGCGCAGCGTCGCCGCATGGGCCATGCCATTGTGCTGATCGAGGGGTGATGTGACAAAATAATTGCTGTCATAGAGCGTGTCGCGGGCGTTGATCGCGGTGAAACGCGTAAAATCCCACGCCGTTCCCGTCACATCGCGGATTTCACCGGTGGGAATACCCTCGGCATCGGTGGGCGTGCGGAATTTTGATGGGATCAGAACCTCGTGGCCGCGCGCGTCCGGGCTGCCATCAAGGTTGAAATAGGAATGCTGGGCCAGATTGATGATGGTTGGCGCATCGCAGCGCGCCTCAAATGCGACCCGCAGGGTTCCCGCGCCTATCAGGCTGTAGGTGCAGGTGACATCGAGCGCGCCGGGATAATTAGCATCGCCGTCGGGCGAATGCAGGGTCAGCGTGGCGCTGGAGCGATCATGCGTCGCAAGCCGCCACGGCCGCACGCCGAAGCCCGCGCCGCCGCCATGCAGGCTGTGCCGGTTGTTGAGATTGCGCGGCACATTGTGGGTGATGCCATCCAGCGTAAAGCTGGCATTGGCGATGCGGTTGGCGAAACGCCCGGCCACCGCGCCCATATGGCCGGAGTGATTGCGATAATCGGCAAGGCTGTTGAGGCCGAGCACGACGCGCTGGTTGTTGCCGCGAAACGGCACACGAAGATCGCGGATGACCGCACCAAAGGTGAGAATTTGCGCCTGCGCGCCAGCGTCGGATTGCAGCGGCACCTGCAGCACCGGCACGCCATCACAATCGCCAAAAACCGTCACGCTCATTCCTGCCTCCCGCCTGTCACGTCAGGCCCGATCGTTGTCGTGCCGGAGGTCATTTGGCAAGAGGCAATGGCGGGTGTGGTGAAATTAGCGCCTGAGGGCGCGCTGGGTGCCAGCGGCGCAGCAGCAGCGCATTGCTGACCACAGTCACGGAAGAAAACGCCATGGCAGCACCGGCGATCATCGGGCTGAGCAGGCCGATGGCGGCCAGCGGCATGCCGATGAGATTGTAGAAGAACGCCCAGAACAACCCTTGCCGGATCTTGTTGTAGGTGGCGCGGCTGATCGCCATGGCATCGGCGATCAGCATCAAGA
>JAJZGX010000040.1:18211-24623 GCA_021804825.1 Pseudomonadota bacterium
CACATCACCGCGCATGAGGGTGATTCCCGCTGTCTGCATTGCCACATCGGCGCCGGTGCCCATCGCGATGCCGACATCGGCCGCCGCGAGGGCGGGCGCATCATTGATGCCATCGCCAACCATGCCAACGCGATGGCCCTCGGCCTGAAGCGCGCGCACCACCGCGGCCTTGCCATCCGGCAAAACCCCGGCCTTGACTTGATCAATGCCCACGGCGCGCGCCACGGCCTGCGCGGTGCGCTCATTGTCGCCGGTGACCAGCATGGTGCCAAGCCCCAGCGCATGCAGCGCCGCAACGGCCTGTCTGGCGTCGGGCTTGATCGGGTCGGCCACGGCGATCAAGCCGATCAGCCGCGCGGGATCGGCAAGCTCAGCAGCCCACATCACCGTGCGCCCCAAGGTCTCCAACTGCACGGCCTGCGCTTCAAGGGGGGCAATTGCCACATCATGTTGGGTCATCAAAGTGCGGTTGCCCATGGCCAGCTTGACGCCGCCTGCTTCAGCAACCAGCCCCTTGCCCGGCAGGCTCGTAAAACTGGTCAATTGCGGCAATGACATGCCTTGAGCCCGTGCCAGAACGGCGCGCGCCAGCGGGTGCTCGCTGCCACTCTGCGCAGCGGCGCATAGTGCTATCAGGGCCTCCTCGGTCATGCCGGAGGTCACGATCTCCGTGACGTGGGGCTTGCCCTGCGTGAGCGTGCCGGTCTTATCGAGAATGATCCGATCGAGCCGGTAGGCCTGTTCCAGCGCCTCGGCGTCACGGATGAGAATGCCGGCCTTGGCCGCAGCGCCGGTGCCCACCATCAAAGCCGTAGGGGTCGCAAGGCCGAGCGAACACGGGCAGGCAATGACCAGAACCGACACGGCGCTGATCACCGCCAGCGGGATATTGCCGAACACCAGCCACCAGACCAAAAACGTCACGGCGGCTATGGCAATCACCACCGGCACAAAAATGCCGGCAACCTTGTCGACCAGCCGCTGCACGGGGGCTTTCTTGGCCTGGGCATTTTCGACCAGCGCAATGATCCGTGCCAGAACCGATTGCGTGCCGACGGCGGTGGCCGAGATGCTGAGAAACCCCGCGCCATTGATCGAACCGCCGGTGACCTTGTCGCCCTCGCTTTTGGCGACGGGCATACTTTCACCCGTAAGCAGGCTTTCATCGACATCGCCGTGGCCGCTGAGCACGACCCCATCGACCGGCATCAGCTCGCCGGGCCGCACGACGACAACATCCTGCGGGGCGACACCATCCAGCGGCAATTCGATCTCGACGCCATCGCGCAATACCCGGGCGCGCTCGGGCCGCAATTTCATCAGCGCCCGCAGGGCCGAACCGGTGGAACGCTTGGCGCGCTCCTCCAGCCATTTGCCAGCCAGAACCAGCGTGATGACCACGGCACCCGCCTCAAAATAGGTTGGCTGGCCGGGCGCGCCGCGCCAAAAAATATAGACGCTGTAAAAATATGCCGCCGAGGTACCCAGCGCCACAAGCAGATCCATGTTGCCGGTGTAGGCACGCAGCGCCTTCCATGCCCCCACATAAAAACGCGTGCCCATGCCAAATTGCACGGCTGTTGCCAAAGCCAGCGCCAGCCACATCGGCAGTTGCAGGCCGACCATCGCTGCCAGAAGTGGCAGGCTCAAGGCCGCAGCCAGCGCCATGCGCCAAGTCTCGCGCCGCTGGCGCGCTGCGTCCTGCGTCTGGCGTTGAAGATCACGCGCGCTATCGCCGGTGAGCAGATCAGCGTCGTAACCGGCCGCCCTTACAGCAGCGATCAGGTCGGCGGGCCGCAGCAGCCCGGTTATGCCCTGCACTGTCGCTTTTTCAGTTGCCAGATTGACACTGGCCTCGGTAACGCCCGGCACCTTGGCCAAAGCCTTTTCCACGCGGGTCGAGCAGGTGGCACATGTCATGCCGGAGATCGCCAGATCGCGACGCTCTGTCGTGACATCGAAACCCGCTTGCTCGACCGCCGAAACCAGAGCGCCGGGGGTGGTGCGCGCCGGGTCAAACGCGATCGTCGCCTTGTTGTCTGCCAGATTGACCTGCCCCTCGACCCCCGGCAGCGCTGCAAGGGCACGCTCGACACGCCCCGCGCAGGTGGCGCAGGTCATGCCGTCAATGCCCAAGGCGACTTGTTCCTTTTGTGGCGCGGGTTCGACAACCAGCGGCACGTCCGCAAGCAGGCTCATCGAAATATCCCCTCAAGCAGCGTCAAAAACCACATCTGACTTCAGATATAGGGACGATTGCGCTTGTTTTTAAGAGCGCTGCGGCTCGTCAGAAGCGTGCGGCACTTGGCCTCACGCCGCTGGCAAAGGCTGGGTGACCAGCGCAAAAGCCGCGCCCTGCGGATCAAGACATTGCGCGGTTTTTTGCCCGCCGGGAACCTCCATCGGCCCCATCAGAACTGTGCCTCCGGAAGTTTTGACGCGCGCTATTGCGGCGTCAATATCGGTCACGGTGAAATAAAAGCCCCACGCCGAGACGGGAACCTGTGGCGGGCGACCCATCATGCCGCCAAATTGCTCGTCGCCGACCCCGAAAATCTCGTAAGGCCCCATGGCACCCATATCAAAGGTTCGCAGTTTGGTCATGCCGAAGTATTTGCCATAAAAGGCCAATGATCCTGCAATATCTGATGTATAGAGTTCATGCCATCCCACCGTGCCCGGTGCGTAGCGCGTGGGCACCGGCCCCTCTCCGGGCAACGGCTTGAAAATGATGAAATGCGCACCTGCCGGATCAGCCATGACGGCAAAGCGCCCGACATTGGGGATGTCAGTCGGGGCCAAGTGGATGGTCGCGCCATCAGCCTGCATGGCTTTTGTGGTAGCATCAACATCGTCGCAGCCCATATAGCCAATCCAATGCGGCGGCACCCCCGCCTGCTTCAGATGATCCAGAAGATTCATGATGCCCCCGATCGGCACATCAGCGGCTTTGACGACAATGTAGGGCATGCCGGGCATGCTCATGTCTTCAGTGCTCCAGCCGAGCACTGCGCCATAAAAGCCACGCGCCGCGGCCATGTCCGTCGTGGACAATTCATACCAGACAAACGGTGAAGCTGCCATGGGAGCACTCCTTGTTTCGCAAAATGAGAACAAAATGCTAACACTTCGGGATCAAGAGTCAAGTGCGCAGTGCGAATATTGTTTTGCCGAACGCGCCCTGATTTCACGTCTGGCCAATGCGGTGCTTTCACCGAAAACGTTGGCGCTGGCATAAGTTAACCGATTGACGAGCCCCTGAAAGAGGGCTTGTATAGCCATGCTAGGCATTAGATGGAGACGATGACCATGAAAAAGTCCTTGTTCGTGCTGGCACTGGCAGTGGCTGGTGTCGCGGGTGTCACTGGCCCCGCCTGGGCGTGGGGCTGCTTCGCGCGCGGGACAACCGGGGCGACCGGATATTCCTATGGCTATTACTATCTGGGTTGGGCTGAACGTCGGGCGTTGAGTGAGTGTGCCGTCCGCACGCCGCGCTGGGGCCGCTGCTACATCGTGCGTTGCCATCCGGGCTGACCTTTTGGCATGGGGAGTTGCGCAAGCGCCGCGCCTGCTTTAGTCGGAAGCGATGAAATTCCTTGATCAAGCCCGTATCTTTGTACGCTCTGGTGACGGCGGGGGCGGCGTTGTGTCGTTCCGGCGCGAAAAATTCATTGAGTTTGGTGGCCCCGACGGTGGCGACGGCGGCAAGGGTGGTGACGTCATCATTACCTGCGTCGAGGGTCTCAACACCTTGATCGACTATCGCTTCCAGCAGCACTTCAAGGGCAAGACCGGCACGCATGGCATGGGTAAGAACCGGGCCGGAGCCAAGGGCGCGGATGCGGTGCTGCGTGTGCCAGCCGGGACGCAAGTTCTTGAAGAAGATGGCGAAACGCTGATCGCCGATCTCGTCAACATCGGCGAGAGTGTCCGGGTAGCGCGCGGCGGCAATGGTGGCTTCGGCAATGCCCATTTCAAGACTTCCACCAATCAGGCGCCGCGTCGCGCCAATCTCGGGCAACCGGGCGAAGAGCGGGTGCTGTGGCTGCGCCTGAAACTCATTGCCGATGCCGGACTGGTGGGCCTGCCCAATGCTGGAAAATCGACCTTTCTGGCAGCCGTCAGCGCCGCAAAGCCGAAAATTGCCGATTACCCCTTCACCACGCTGCATCCCAATCTAGGTGTGGTTGGCTTTGATGATCGGGAATTCGTGCTGGCGGACATTCCGGGCCTGATCGAAGGCGCGCATCTGGGCGCCGGGCTCGGCGACAGGTTCCTCGGCCATGTCGAGCGCTGCCGTGTGATCCTGCATCTGGTCGATGCCAGCGGCGAACACGCCGGCAAGGCCTGGCGCACGGTGCGCGGCGAGCTTGAAGCCTATGGCGAGATTTTGGCCGACATGCCGGAAATCGTCGCGCTGACCAAGGTGGACAGCGTCGATGCCGCGACGCTCAAGCTGCAATCCGACCGGTTGCGCCGCGTCTGCGGTCACACGCCCATCAAACTTTCCGCCGTCACCGGCCTGCACATGCGCGAAACACTGGCAAGCCTGCTGAAAATCATTGATCAGGCCAAGGCCGACGCGGTGCAAGAGGCCGCCCCTGCCGAGAGTTGGACGCCGTGAGCCGCAGTTTGCTGCTGCGTCACGCTGATGTGCTGGTGACCATGGATCAGCAGCGGCGCGAGATCAAAGACGGCGCGGTGCTGATTGAGGACAATGTCGTTACCGCCGTGGGGGCGAGCCGCGATCTGCCGACGACCGCCGACGATGTGATCAATGTTCAAGGCCATGTCGTGATGCCGGGCATGGTCAACACCCACCACCACATGGTGCAAAGCCTGACGCGGGCCTTGCCTGCGGCGCAGGATGCGGAATTATTCGACTGGCTCAGTGCGCTCTACCCGGTATGGGCCAGACTGACCCCGCCGATGATCCGGGCTTCGGCCCACACGGCGATGGCGGAGCTGATTCTTTCAGGCTGCACGACTTCGAGCGATCATCTCTATATTTTTCCTAACGGCTGTCGGCTCGATGATTCCATCGAGGCCGCACATGATATTGGCCTGCGCTTTCATGCGACCCGCGGCGCGATGAGCGTCGGCCAGAGCCAGGGCGGATTGCCGCCGGACAGTGTGGTCGAAGACGAAGCTTTCATCCTGAAAGACACGCAGCGGGTGATCGAAGCCTGGCACGATCCCGCCCGCTTCGCCATGACAAGGGTTGGTGTCGCACCCTGCTCGCCGTTTTCGGTGAGCGATGACCTAATGCGCGAATCGGCGAAACTGGCGCGGGCGGCAGGCGTCGGCTTGCACACGCATCTTGCCGAGAATGACCGCGATGTTGCCTATAGTTTCGAGGTCTATGGCGTCAGCCCGGCACATTATGCCGAAGAGCGCGGCTATCTTGGGCCTGATGTCTGGCATGCGCATTGCGTCAAGCTCGATGAAACGGGAATCAGGCTGTTTGCCGCCACCGAGACCGGCATTGCCCATTGCCCTTGTTCGAACATGCGGCTGGCCTCGGGAATAGCGCCCGTGCGTTTCATGTGCGATGCTGGGGTTCACATCGGCCTTGGTGTCGATGGTTCGGCCTCCAATGATTCCGGTCACATGCTCGCAGAAGTCCGTCAGGCTATGTTGCTGCAACGCGTCGGCTTCGGGCCTGCGGCCATGAGCGCCCGGCAGGCTCTGGAACTGGCGACCCGCGGCGGTGCCAAGGTGCTGGGGCGCGATGACATCGGCCAGATCGCACCGGGCATGGCTGCCGACATTATCGCCTTTGACATGCGCGGCATCGCCCATGCCGGTGCGCAGAGTGACCCTGTTGCAGCGCTGCTGTTCGGGACGCCCGGCACGGTGGCGCTCAGCATCATCAATGGCAAGGTGGTGGTGAAAGATCAGCGGTTGCAAACCATGGATCTGACCAAAATCATCACACGCCACAACGATTTTGCAGCCAGATTGCTAGGGTGAGCTTGCTGCCCGTCGGTGGTCGCAGCTTGGCCGCAGAAATGCCCGAGTTTTGGTGAGCATGGCAATGTCTTGATTTCGAGGAGCCATCATGAATCGCTTCGGTCTGTTTGCCGCCGCACTACCGCTTTTTGTCGTGCCGGCCGCGGGCGCTGCGCCGCTCATGGCCGTCTCGAAAATCACCAACGTCACCGTCTATCCCGGTCGCGCCAGCGTCACGCGGGCGGCTGATGTTGCCGTGCCGGCCGGGACATCTCAGCTGGTATTTGCGGGCCTGCCACAGGGTCTCGACCCGCAGGCTTTACAAATCGGGCTGGCGAATGCGCCAGGCATCAACCTCGGCGAGGTCGACGTTGTGCCGTCGGCGACCAACGGCAGCGTGACCGCCAACCCGCTGGCACAACGCATCAAGACGCTCACCGATTCCAAAGCCGCCCAGCAG
>JAJZGX010000041.1 GCA_021804825.1 Pseudomonadota bacterium
GGCGCGATTCCGGGCTTTACGGTGCGCTCCAATGAAACTACGGTCGAGCTTCCTTCCGGCGGATCGATCGCCACTGCGGGCCTCATCACCACCCAGTCACGTCAGGCCATCAATGGTCTGCCGGGCCTGATGAACCTGCCGATCCTCGGCGCCTTGTTCCGCTCGCGCGATTATCTGCGCGACGAAACCGAACTGATGATCATCGTTACACCTTATCTGGTCAAACCGGTGGCGCCCAGAGCCTTGGCCCTGCCCACGGACCATCTTGCTGACGCGACGGATCCGCAGTCGATTCTGCTCGGCAAGGTCAACAGGATTTACTCGACGGCTCACAACCCGAGCATTCTCAAGGGCTATCATGGCGAAGTAGGTTTCATCAATGAATGACGCAACAATCCCCGATTTTCGCTCCGAGGCAGAGGTGAAAGACATGCGCCCATCACACTCAAGCGGCCTGGTGCGGCGCTGCATCTATGGCGGGGCGGGCATCGCGTTCGCCATGATGCTCGCAGGCTGCGGCATGGCCCCGCAGGTGCATTATCCCAGCGTCGCGGCTGATTATCATGATCAATTCCCCATCGTGCTGGGGCAGGGGCGCGAGACCCTCAATATTTTCCCCGCCTATCATGACGGGCATATCGACTCGGCTACCCAAGCCCGTCTGACGCAGTTCATCAACGGCTACCGCAAGCGCGGCACGAGTGGCATCCTGATGCAGGTGCCGCGCGGCGGCGCTGCAGCGAGGGCCGCCGGACTGGTGCGTCGCGAGCTCAATGAAGCCGGTGGGCGCGTTCGCTTGTCCACTTATGAAGGCGCCAACCCCAACCTCGCCTCACCAATCACCCTGAGCTTTTTGAGGCTCAAGGCCAGCGTCGCGCGCAGTTGCGGCAATTGGCCGTCCGATCTCGCCAGTGGCAGCTCTTTCGAGGGCAGTCTCAACCGGCCCTACTATAATTATGGCTGCTCCCAGCAACAGATGCTGGCTGCCGAAGTCAGTGATCCGCGCGATCTGGTCGGCCCGAGAGCGCGCACGCCATCCGACTCGACGATGCGCATCATGGCGATCGAGAAAGTCAGAAATGGTGTTGATCCCGGAACGCAATGGCGCACCGGCGTGACCAACGTTTCGCAGGCGGTGCAGTGATGTTCGAGAGCAAGTCAGGATCAACCACCATGGCAGCGCAAGCGGACATCAACCCTCAGACTCTGATTGCGCCGCTGCCGCGGGTATCGGTGCAGGCCTTTTGCGAGACGCAGGGCGTCGCAGCCATCATCAACCAGGCGATCCCTGACCGGCGCATGGACAAGGCCCATGTCAAGGTGCACATGGGCGGTGCCTATGCTGCGGTCGAGGCCTATCGCTCGGCACCGACACCCAACGTCATTATTCTTGAAACTTCGGGCAACAGCGAGGATTTGCAAGCCAATCTCGATGCTCTGGCCGAATTCACAGATGAGGGCACCAAGGTTGTCGTCATCGGCCATATCAACGACATTCGCCTGTATCGGCAGCTGAAGCAGCTCGGCGTCAGCGAATATCTGGTGATGCCCTTCGACGCGGTTGATCTCATTCGCGGCCTCTCGGGGCTCTATGGCGAACAGACCGGAGAAAAGCTCGGCCGCATCATTTCGGTTGTCGGCGCCAAAGGTGGGGTAGGGGCTTCGACCATCGCTCATAATCTTGCTTGGTCCATCGCCCATCAACAGGATATCGTGTCGGTTCTGGCCGATCTCGATATTGCCTGGGGCACGGCCGGCCTGAATTTCAATCAAGATCCGCCCCAAGGCATTGCCGAAGCGCTTTTTGCGCCTGACCGCCTCGACGCCAACCTGCTTGATCGCCTGCTGTCGAAATGCAGCGAAAAGCTGAGCATGCTGGCAGCCCCGGCCATGCTTGATCGCCACAGCGACTTCGAAGAAACTGCCTTTGACGGGATCTTCGATATTTTGCGCGTCACAGTGCCGTGCATCGTCGTCGATGTCCCGCACGCCTGGTCCGCCTGGACGCGGCGTGTGCTGGTGGCGTCTGATGAAATCGTGGTCGTTGCGGCGCCCGATCTTGCGAACCTGCGCAACACCAAGAACCTGATCGACAATCTGAAAGCTGCGCGGCCGCATGATTCGCCGGTGAAGCTGGTGCTGAACGGCATGGGCATGCCCAAGCGGCCGGAAATCACGGCTGCCGATTTTGCCAAACAGGTTGATCTCGAACCGGTCATGAGCCTGCCGTTTGATGCGCGATTGTTTGGCACCTCGGCAAATAATGGCCAGATGATTCATGAAATCGAGGCGCAGAGCGCGATTGCCACGAGCATCACGGAATTGGCGAGACTTGTGACCGGGCGCGCCGAATTGCGCAAGCCCAAGCGCTCGCTGTTGTCGCCGATCATGGACAAGCTGGTGCGCAAGAAAGCTTCCTGAAGCGACGAAATGTCATTTTCACATCCGCAAGAGATTTTCAGGATTTGACCCATGTTTGGCAAGCGTAACGGCCCGGCCCGCCCCCCAGCACCAGCAGCCTCGGCGAGCACGGTTCGCACCCCCATGCCGACCTTGAAGTCACAGAGCGCGGCCCCGGCGCCTGCGGCACCCATTGTCGTCGACAAGGCCAAGTCCGAAGATTATTACAAGACCAAGGCGCTGATCTTCAGCGCGCTGATCGAGGCCATCGACCTTTCGCAGCTCAGCAAGCTCGATGCAGAAAATGCGCGCGAGGAAATCCGCGACATTGTCAACGAGATCATCAAGGTCAAAAGCTATGTGATGTCGATCGCCGAGCAGGAGGAACTGCTCGATGATATCTGCAACGACGTGCTGGGCTTCGGGCCGCTCGAACCCTTGCTGGCCCGCGATGACATCGCCGATATCATGGTCAATGGCGCGTCACGCACTTTCATCGAAGTCAACGGCAAGATCCAGCTGACCAGCATCCGCTTTCGCGACAATGCGCAATTGATGAACATCTGCCAGCGTATCGTCAGCCAGGTCGGCCGTCGCGTCGATGAAACCTCACCGATTTGCGACGCGCGCCTGCTCGATGGTTCGCGTGTCAACGTCATTGCGCCACCGCTTGCCATTGATGGCGCGGCCCTCACCATTCGTAAATTCAAGAAGGACAAGCTGACGCTCGATCAGCTCACCCGCTTTGGCTCGATCTCGCCCGAGGGCGCGGAGATCTTGAAGATCATCGGCAAGGTGCGCTGCAATGTGCTGATTTCGGGCGGCACCGGTTCCGGCAAGACAACATTGCTCAACTGCCTGACCAATTACATCGAAGATGACGAGCGGGTGATCACCTGCGAGGACGCCGCCGAACTGCAATTGCAGCAGGCCCATGTCGTGCGTCTGGAAACCCGCCCGCCCAACCTCGAAGGCATGGGTGCCATCACCATGCGCGATCTGGTCAAGAATTGCCTGCGTATGCGGCCTGAACGCATCATCGTCGGCGAGGTTCGCGGCCCTGAAGCTTTCGATCTGCTGCAAGCCATGAATACCGGCCATGACGGTTCCATGGGCACCTTGCACGCCAACTCGCCGCGTGAGGCTCTGAGCCGCCTTGAATCCATGATCACCATGGGCGGCTTTTCGCTGCCTTCGCGCACGATCCGCGAAATGATCACCACTTCAGTCGATGTCATCGTTCAGGCGGCGCGCCTGCGCGACGGATCGCGCCGCATCACCCACATCACCGAGGTGCTGGGCATGGAAGGTGAAGTGATCATCACCCAGGATTTGTTCCTTTATGAAATCATTGGCGAGGATGCCAATGGCAAGCTGCGCGGTCGCCACCGCTCAACCGGCATCGGGCGTCCGCGCTTCTGGGAAAGAGCCCGTTATTACAACGAGGAAGAACGTCTGGCAGCCGCAATGGACGCCTCGGAAGTGATCGATTAGCGGTGATGTGCGTGTTCATTGAAGGTAGATGCCATGACAAATGAGGCGATGGAAGTTGCATTTTTCGCCTTTCTTGGCGTGATGGGGCTTGGCTATGTCTTCATCCCGATGCTCAATGGCGAGGATCGGGTGGAGAGCCGCAAGGCCAATCTTGTCGGGGGCAAGATCAAACAGGTCGCGGTGCGCAATCGCGATGAAGAACAGCGCCGCAAGCAGGTCGCCGAGAGTCTCAAGGAACTGGATCAGCGGCACGACAAAAAGGTGTCGCTGGAAACACTGATTTCGCAGGCAGGGCTGAAAATAACGCGCTCGCAGTATTTCATGATGAGCACGGTATCCTCGTTGCTGTGCGGATTTCTCGTCGCTGCCGTCTCCCATAAATTGCTTCTGGCACCACTTGGCATGGTGATCGGCTTTATCGTGCCACCGAAATTCGTGCTCAAATATCTGGTCGCGCGCCGCATGAAGGCCTTCATTGATGCGCTGGCCCCGGCAATCGACATCATCGTGCGCGGCATCAAATCCGGTCTGCCTCTGGGCGATTGCATGAAAATCATTGCCTCGGAAGGCAAGGAACCGGTGCGCGGTGAATTCAAGCAGATCGTCGATTCGCAGGCTGTGGGCCTGACAGCGACCGAAGCCGTGCAGCGCATGGTGGAGCGCGTGCCGCTGCCGGAAGCCAATTTCTTCGCCATCGTCATTGCCGTGCAGGCCAAGGCCGGCGGCAACCTCGCCGAAGCCTTGATGAACCTGTCGCGCGTGCTGCGCGAGCGCAAGAAGATGAAGCAGAAGATCAAGGCCATGTCGTCGGAAGCTAAATCTTCGGCCGGCATCATCGGCGCTTTGCCGGTGATCGTGACTGGCCTGATTTACGTCACATCCCCTAAGTATATTGAGATTTTGTTCACTACGACAACCGGCAATATCGTTATAGCTGGCTCTTTATTCTGGATGTTCCTCGGTATTATGGTCATGAAAAAGATGATCAACTTTGATTTCTGACACATGATTACGAACCAGGGTTGAACCGCCATGCTCGATCAGATTTATGACAAGCTCACTTCCGGGCAGTTCTTGCTCAGCGTCGTGCTGGCAATATCTGTGGCAGTGACTTTGCTGGTGGTCTTGCTGCCCATGCTCGATGGCAACACGCTTGAAAAGCGCCTCAAAGGGGTGGGCCGGGAGCGCGAGATCATTCGCCTGCGCGAGCGCGAGCGTCTTGCGGCAGAGCACAGCCGCAAAACCCTGCGTGTCGAGCCCAAGGCGTTGCTGCGCGATCTGGTGGGTCGCTTCAACCTGCAACAATTGCTGGGCTCGGAGGCCGCGCGCGAAAAAATGACCATGGCCGGCTATCGCAGCAGCCAGGCCGAACCCATGTATCTTCTGCTGAGCGCCATCCTGCCCTTGATCATTGGCGTGTTGGCGTTTGTGTGGCTTTTCATCCTCGGGCACACCACCTATTCACCGATGGTCAAGGTGATGCTGGTGATCATCGCTCTGTTCATCGGCATGAAATTGCCGTCGCTGTTCATCACCAATCTCATCACCAAGCGCCAGATGTCGATCCGCCGCGCCTTTCCCGATGCCTTGGATCTGCTGCTGATCTGCGTTGAGTCGGGCATGTCGATCGAGCAGGCCTTTCGCAAGGTCGCTAGCGAAATCGGCGTGCAATCGATTCCGCTTGCCGAGGAACTGACCCTGACGACCGCAGAATTGTCTTATCTGCAAGATCGGCGCATCGGTTATGAAAACCTCGGCAAGCGCACCGGCCTCGATGCGGTCAAGGCTATCGCCACCGTGCTGATTCAGGCCGAGAAATACGGCACGCCGCTGGGCACCGCGTTGCGTGTTGTCAGCCAAGAGGCACGCGACACCCGCATGTCGGAAGCTGAAAAGAAGGCAGCAGGCCTGCCGCCCAAACTCACGGTGCCGATGATCATCTTCTTTCTGCCGGTGCTGTTTGCCGTGATCATCACGCCTGCGGCCATCCAGGTGGCCCGCATCTGGAAGTAAAAACCGCCGACCAGCACGCTCTGGCGCGCCTTCATGCGATGCGCGCGCTCACCGGTCTGGTGCGATAGGGTGCCATGCCATTGCGGGCGAGTTCGTCGGCGCGCTCATTGAGCTCGGTGCCGGCATGGCCCTTGACCCAGCGCCAGACAATCTCGTGGCGCGCCACGGCCGCATCCAGCGCCTGCCACAGATCGAGATTCTTCACCGGCTTTTTGTCGGCAGTGCGCCAGCCGCGCGCCTTCCAGCCCTTCAGCCATTGCGTGATGCCGTTTTTGACATATTCCGAATCGGTGAACAGATCGACGCTCGCGGGGCGGGTCAGGACGTTGAGGGCCTCGATCGCCGCCGTCAGTTCCATGCGGTTATTGGTGGTTTCCGGCGCACCGCCATTGATCTCGCGGCGCTTGTCGCCATAGATCAGGATGGCGCCCCAGCCCCCTGGCCCCGGATTGCCCGAACAGGCGCCATCGGTCCATATTTCAACGCGCATGTTCATCTCTCGTCCCGCAAGCCGTAATCGCGCGGCCCCATGACGCTCTGCTGGAAGCGCAGTTTGCGCAGATATTCCTTGGGGTCTTTGGGGCGCACCAGAGCGCCCTTCGGCACGTTCAGCCAATCGACCAGCCGCGTCAGCAGGAAGCGCAAGGCCGAACCACGGCACAGGATCGGCAAAGCCGCAATCTCGTCGCTACCGAGCGGGCGCACGCTGCGATAGGCCTCGATCATCGCCATGCCCTTGGTGATGTTGAACGAAAAATCCGCCTCAAAACACCAGGCGTTGAGGCAGATCGCCAGATCGTAGACCAGCGCATCATTGCAGGCGAAGTAAAAATCGATCAGCCCGGAAAGCTGTTCGCCGAGGAAAAACACATTGTCGGTGAATAGATCAGCATGGATCACGCCTTGCGGCAGATGACGCGGCCAATGCGCCGTCAGAAACGCGAGTTCATCCCTGATGGTGTCGGCAAGGCCCGGCGCCACTTCATCGGCGCGCTGGCCGGCCTGATCGGCCAGAGGCTGCCACCCCGGTAAAGCCAGCGCATTGGGCCGCGCGAGCGCGAAATCCGCGCCAGCAATATGCAATTGTGCCAGTGCTGCACCGACCCCGGCGCAATGGGTTGGCGTCACGCGCCGCACCGAAAGGCCGTCCAGGAATGTCACTAGCGCAGCCGGTCGTCCTGCGACTTCGGCCAGAATCGCGCCGCTGCGATTGGCGACGGGCTGCGGGCAATTGAGACCTCTGGCCGCCAGATGGCGCATCAAGCCCAGAAAAAACGGCAAATCGCCCGCATTCACCCGCTTCTCATAAAGCGTCAGAATGAAGAACCCGGCCTCCAGATGAACGAGATAATTGGAGTTCTCGACGCCCTCGGCAATGCCTTTGCAGGACTTGACCGTGCCAAGATCATAATCGGCAAGCAGCCGGTCGAGATCTTCAGCGCTGACTTCAGTATAGACGGCCATATCATTCCAAGGCGGGGCAGGGGCGTTGAGCGCGCCTCGTGGCACTCAAGGCGCTGCGATCAAATCTGTTCGGCGGGCTGCATTTTGGCGCGCGCAGCTTTCACTCACACGCGCGCTTTCAACTGCACGACATTATGCAGGGTCGTGTCGGCGCTATCGAAGAATTTGCGGATGCCGCGTGCCGCCTGACGGATACGCTGCTCGTTTTCAACCAGAGCGAGGCGCACATATTCATCGCCATGCTCGCCAAAGCCAATGCCGGGGGCGACCGCGACATCGGATTTCTCGATCAACAGCTTGGAGAATTCCAGCGAGCCCAGGTGGCGGAATTTTTCGGGAATCGGCACCCATGCGAACATCGAGGCGACCGGCGCCGGGATGGTCCAGCCCGCTTGCGCAAAGCTCTCGACCATGACGTCGCGTCGCGCCTTGTAGATCGCCCGCATTTCGTGGATGCAATCTTCCGGGCCGTTGAGGGCGGCGGTCGCAGCCACCTGAATCGGCGTGAACGCGCCATAATCCAGATAGCTTTTCACGCGGGTCAGCGCCGCCAGCAGCCGCTCGTTGCCAACCGCAAAGCCAATGCGCCAGCCGGCCATGGAGAAGGTCTTGGACATCGAGGTGAATTCGGCGGTCACATCCATCGCGCCCGGCACCTGCAGCACCGACGGCGGCGGATTGCCATCGAAATAAACCTCCGAATAAGCCAGATCCGAAAGGATGTAGATTTCGTGCTTTTTGGCGAAGGCCACGAGATCGCGATAGAAATCCAGCGTTGCCACCTGCGCGGTCGGGTTGGACGGATAGCACACCACGACCGCAATCGGCTTCGGGATCGAATGGTTGACGGCCCGCTCCAGCGCCCGGAAAAATTCCTCATTGGGTTCAGCCGGTACCGAGCGAATGACACCGCCCGCCATCAGGAAGCCGAAGGCATGAATGGGGTAAGAGGGGTTGGGCACGATCACCACATCACCCGGCGCGGTGATCGCCTGCGCCATATTGGCAAAGCCTTCCTTGGAGCCCAGCGTCGCCACCACCTGGGTGTCGGGATTGAGCTTCACGCCAAATCGGCGGGCGTAATAGGCCGCCTGCGCCCGGCGCAGACCGGGAATGCCCTTCGAGGCCGAATAGCGGTCTGTGCGCGGCTTGCCCACGGTTTCAGCAAGTTTTTCGATGACATGGCGCGGCGCAGGCAAATCAGGGTTGCCCATGCCAAGGTCGATGATATCGGCGCCGCCCGCGCGTGCCTTGGCCTTCAAACGATTGACCTGTTCGAAAACGTAAGGCGGCAGACGCCGCACGCGATGAAAATCTTCCATGGTGCCAAACTCCGAAGCGGGCCATGTGGCATAAACGATAGGGGCAGATTCGTCCAGCACGCGGCACATGCCTGATGATCATGGGCGAAGTGTGGCGCTGCGCCCGTTGACAGCGCCCCCGCGCCATCAGCGCCGTCGGCCGCGCCTCATTGCGAAGCCTCGTCATCCTTGGTCTTTTTGGCCCCCGAACGCTGTTGCTGCGCGGCGCGCGCGGCGTTGAGGCGATCCGTTTCGGCCTTGACTTCGGCCGGTGTCAGCACCTTTGCGTCTGGCTGCGCCTTGGGCTCTCCCAGCGGAATATAGGTTTCAGTGCCGTGCGCGGGCCTGGATTTGACGACAAAGCCAGCCATTTTGGGCCGGTCTGTGGCAAAGCCGCCAAACTTCATCACTGATTTCAATGGGCTGTCCGTGCTGGGCGGGCTGCCGGGCGACCCCGCAGCGCACGCCGCAAGGCTGCCGCCGAGCGCCGCCAACAACATTATTTTTGTGCCTGACCGCCGAATGACTGGTTTGTGTCGCATGATTGTGCCTTTTATCGGGTCTTGTAAGCATCGTTGGGCCGATATGCAATTTGTGCAATTTCGTTACATTGATACTATGCTAGTGATTGAAAAAAAGGGCGCGGTCACGGCGCATGTTAACGGGGGCACGCGGCGGCCAAAGCCTGAACAAGAGTGGCGAGGAAGCGCATGAGAAAGTCAAGATCAACTACGCAAGGCTCGCGTCGCGCTGTGCCCGGTGCTGAACCGCGCCCCAAGAAGCGTGGCACCCGGCGGCTTGCCGCGACCGCGTTGGAGCCGCCCGTGGCGCCCGAGCCGCTGAGCAGGCCGGTCAAGCATCCGCCCCAACCCCGCCATAGCACGGCAACCCAACTCGTGCCTGTCGCCGCCGCGGCGCCCGTGCCAGCCACTGGCGTGGAAACAAAGGCGGAAGGCGTTGATTTCGAGGTTTTGTCCAGCAACCTTGCCTCCTTCGTCGAAAAGGGCTCGCAGGTCATCATGGCCTTGATGAAACCGGCGATCGACAAGGGCGAGGTCAGCGTGTCCATGCCGGAATCCGTCGCCGATGCGGTGAAAACCTTCGGCAAGGTCGCGGAACATTGGATGAGCGATCCCTCGCGCAGCCTCGAGGCGCAATCGCGTTTCACAACCCAGATGTTCGACCTCTGGAGCCAGACGCTGCGGCGCATGGCGGGCGAAGACGTCCCCACCGTGGCCCCGCCAGAGCCCGGCGACAAGCGTTTCGCCGATCCGGCGTGGCGGCAATTGCCGTTTTTCGATTTTCTGTCGCAGGCCTATCAGATCGCCAACAAATGGGCCGGGGACATGGCGAGAGAGGCGAATGTCGATCCGCTCACCCGCGACAAGGCGCAGTTTTATCTGCGACAGATCGCGGCCGCGGTTTCGCCTTCGAATTTTGTCGCCACCAACCCGAAATTGCTGAGCGATACCATCCGCCAGAACGCGGGCAATCTGGTGCGCGGCATGGAGATTCTCGCCGAAGACATTACCGCTGGCGAAGGTCAGGTGCGCATGCGCCAGAGCGATAACAGTGCCTTCCAGCTTGGCGTCAATATGGCGACGACGCCGGGCAAGGTCGTGTTTCGCAATGATCTGATTGAACTGATCCACTACGCGCCCTCGACAGCGAGCGTATTGAAGCGCCCGTTGCTGATTGTTCCGCCGTGGATCAACAAATTTTACATCCTTGACCTCAATGCCGACAAGAGTTTCGTGGCGTGGGTGCGCGATCAGGGCGTGAATGTGTTTGTTGTGTCGTGGGTCAACCCGGACGCGCGCCATGCGAAGAAGGGCTTTGCGGAATATATGCACGAAGGCATATTTGCCGCCTGCGACATGGTGAGCAAAATCACCGGCGAGCGTGAAGTCAACACCATCGGCTATTGCGTCGGCGGCACCTTGCTGGCGGTGGCCTTGGCCTATGAAGCCCAGCGCGGCCCCAAGCGCATAGCCTCGGCCACGCTGTTCACCACTCAGGTCGATTTTGCTGATCCGGGTGATCTGAAAGTCTTTGTCGATGAGGATCAGGTTGCGGCAACCGAGGCGGAAATGGCCAAGAAGGGCTATCTTGAAGGTGCCAAAATGGCGACCGCCTTCAACATGTTGCGCCCAGCGGATCTGATCTGGACTTATGTCGTCGGCAATTACATGAAAGGCGAGGCCCCCAAGCCGTTCGATCTGCTGACATGGAACTCTGATTCGACCCGCATGACCTGCGCCAATCATTCGTTCTATCTGCGCAATTGCTATCTCAATAATACGCTCACCAAGGGCGAAATGGTGGTGGATGGTGTCAAACTCGATCTGCGGCGTGTGAAAGTGCCGGTCTATAATCTCGCCGCGCGCGAAGACCATATCGCCCCGGCGGCATCGGTATTTCGCGGCGCGCAGTTTTTTGGCGGGCCGATGCGCTATGTGCTGGCAGGCTCTGGCCATATTGCCGGGGTGATCAACCCGCCCAACAAGGTGAAATATCAATATTGGCTGGGCACAGCGCACAAGGGCGAGCTCAAGGATTGGCTGGCAACAGCGCAGGAACATCCGGGAAGCTGGTGGCCGGACTGGATAGCATGGATCAAGAGCCAGGATGCGACCGAGGTTCCGGCGCGCCCGCCCGGCGGCGGTGTCGTGGAGCCGCTCGGCGATGCGCCGGGCACCTATGTGCGGATCAAAGCCTGAGCACTGGGCAATGACCACCGCCACGCAACGCGGACATGAATTTGGGGCATGATGTGAACGAACAACCTGAACAACTCGGCCTCGGCGCGATGGCCGAGGCGCTGCACCAGCGCAAGCTGAGCGCCAGCGAACTGACCGCGCGCGCCATCATGGCCATCGAGGCCTGTCCGGATCAGGCCATTTTCATCAACCTCACCAAGGCGCGGGCGCTGCGTGAGGCGGCGGCGAGCGATGCCCGCCGGGCACGTGGCGCCACGCTCGGGCCGCTCGATGGCCTGCCGATCGCCCATAAGGCGCTGATCGATCTTTCCGGTGAAGTCACCAGCGCCGCCTCGATGCTGCTGGCACGCACGGCGCCACCAGCAGAGCGGGATGCTGATGTCGCCGCCGCCCTGAGTGCGGCCGGCATGGTGACGCTGGGCCATGTGAACATGACCGAGCTTGCCTTTTCGGCGCTGGGTCTCAACCCGCATTTTGGTACGCCGCGCAATCCGCATGGCGCTGATGGCCCGCGTGTGCCGGGAGGCTCGTCATCCGGCAGCGCCGTAGCTGTGGCGCGCAGATTGGTGCCTGCTGCGACGGGATCGGATACCGGCGGCTCGATCCGCACACCCGCCGCCTTCAACGGCATTTTGGGCTTCAAGGGGTCGTCCGGCCGCTACAGCATGAGGGGGATTTTCCCGCTGGCCCCGACGCTGGATACGCTCGGGCCGCTCGCGCGCTCCATGGCCGATATTGCCTTGCTCGATGCCGGCATGCGCGGCGCGCCGCTGCGCGCGCTGACGCCGCAACCGCTGCGCGGCCAGCATGTCATCGCCCCGACCAATATCGTGCTCGATGATCTGGAGCCCGCCGTGGCTTCGATGTTTGCTGACGCGTTGCAGCGGCTGGAGCGGGCAGGGGCCAAGGTCGAGCGCCGGGCGATGCCGGAACTGGACGCGGTGCTGGCGACCTATGACCAGACCGGGCAGATCAGCAATGTCGAGGCGCTGGCGTTTCATCGCGATCTTCTGGCGCGCGCCGAACCGGGCGACATCGACCGGCGGGTGGTGGCGCGCATGCAGGCGGCAAGCCAGATCCTCGCTGTTGATTATCTCGCGACTTTGGCGGCGCGGCGGCGTCTTGTTGCCGCGACCAAGGCTGAATGGGGCACAAGCCTGATCGCCATGCCAACTTTGCCGCATGTCGCGCCGCTGATTGCGCCGCTCGAAGCCGATGATGAATTGTTCCGCACCGTCAATCTTCTGACTCTTCGCAACCCGATGCTTGGCAATTTCCTCGATGTCTGCGCGCTGTCGCTGCCCATGGGCTGTGATGCCCGGGGGCTGCCCGCCGGCTTCATGCTCTGCGCAGCCTCGGGGCAGGATGATCATCTGCTGGCCGCAGGCCAGGGTATCGCTGCGGCCATCACCCCTTAATGCGGGCCGGCCTCGTCGAAATCGGCCGGGGGCAGCGCGGCAATGGCATGTGAGGCATCCGAGCCATATTGCCTTTTGGCCATGACAAAAACAATTGCGGCCGTGGTCAAGATGAATAGCCATGGGCTGACGAACCAGCCAATATAGCCCAGCGCGAAGAAAAACGCCCGTTGCCCGCGCGAAAAATGCCGCGCGGCAGCGATGTTCATCTGGGCCGTGCGCCAGGCCGTGATCCGCCGCCCGGCGACATCTTCGCTTTGCAGCGGCGGCGTGGCGCCAAGCAGCACAGTGGCAAAATTGAACAGGCGGTATGACCATGAAAACTTGAAAAACGCATAGCCGAAGATCGCCGCTATGCCGATGACTTTGAATTCCCAAACGCCGCGGGTCGATTCGGTTGCGAAGGGCAGATCGTTGAACAGTTTCAGGGCGCTGTCGGTGCTGCGCAACAGCGCCGCCGATGAGCCGAAGGCGATCAGCGAGGTCGAGGCGAAAAACGCCGTGCCGTTTTGCAGGCTGGCCATGATCGAGCTGTCGACGATGCGCACATCGCGGCGACTCATCTCCTGCATCCACAAAATGCGATAATCATCGATGCGGCGGTTCAGCCCCTTGCCGCCGAGCAAGGCCTGTTCCACCACAATATGATAGGCCGCCCAAGCAAGGATGAAAAACCCGAGGCTGAGATAATCAGCGGTGCTGAAGCCTGTCATGGTTCTGTCGTCCTCCCCCTTGCTTGCGTCGCGCTGCCCGGCATGGCGAGAGGTCAGATTGACGGCACCCGAGTTTTGGAATGCGCCGCCGCGCTTGTCCAGTCATCGCGCGGGGTGCCCCCTTGACGATGCCGCGGGGCAGGCGTCACATGAAGCGATAACGGAGGGCGCGCATGGCGCAGAATATCACTCTTGGCTACCGCCAGATGCTGGATGCGGCTTTGGCGACCATCACCACACTCTCGGCGCAAGAGGCCATGGCGCTGACGCAGGACGCAGGCGTGACCTTTGTCGATCTGCGTGATCCGCGTGAGCGCCAGCGCGAGGGCGTGATGCCCGGAGCTTTCAGCTGCCCACGCGGCATGCTGGAATTCTGGATTGATCCGGCCAGCCCCTATCACAAGCCGCAATTTGCCGAAAACAACCGCTTTGTGTTCTTTTGTGCCGGTGGCTGGCGCTCGGCCCTCGCCGCCGAGACGGCGCAGAAAATGGGTCTGGGCCCCGTTGCGCATATTGACGGTGGCTTCAAGGCCTGGCGCGATGCCGGCGGGCCCGTGGCCCCGGCAGAAAAGCCCTAGAATGCGGCGGCGGTGACAATCTCCGGGCCAGCCCGCGCCCGCAATTTCTTGTGCAGGACGCCCGGATGTGCAGGATATGGCCACCGTGCCATGCACATTTGTACGCGCTTCTGCTACACGTGCCCGCCATGACGCAGCTCCCGCTATTGCCCGATGCGCCTGCTGAGGCCCGGCCAACGCCCATGATGGCGCAATATATCGAGATCAAGCTCGCCAATCCCGATTGCCTGCTGTTTTACCGCATGGGCGATTTTTACGAGTTGTTTTTCGAGGACGCCGAGATCGCCTCGCGCGGGCTCGGCATCGTGCTCACCAAGCGCGGCAAGCATCTTGGCGAAGACATACCGATGTGTGGCGTGCCGATTGATCGCGCCGATGATTATTTGCAGCGCCTGATCGGTCTTGGTCATCGCGTCGCGGTCTGTGAACAGCTCGAAGACCCGGCTGAAGCCCGCAAGCGCGGTGGCAAGGCTGTGGTGCGGCGTGATGTGGTGCGGCTGGTGACGCCCGGCACCATCACCGAGGAGCAACTGCTCGATCCCGCCCGCGCCAATATACTGAGCGCGCTGGTGCGCCTGCGTGAGCCTTCGGGCACGCGCTATGGCCTTGCCGCGGCTGATATATCGACCGGCCATTTCATCCTGCGCGATGTTGCTTTGGCCGATCTTGCCGGCGTCCTGTCGCAAGTGGAACCGCGCGAAATCATCTGCACCCAGAGCCTTGCCCAGGAGTTGCAGGCGGTGCTGGCGACAACCGGCGCGGCCATAACCCCCGCCGGGCGCGAAAGCGCCGATCCCATCAGCGCGGCCCGCCGCGTCAACGAATTTTTCCATGTCGAAACGCTCGATGGCTTTGGCGCGCTGACGCCAGCCGAAGTCACCGCCGCCGCGCAACTGCTCGCCTATATTGAACTCACCCAGCGCGATGCCCGCCCTCGCCTGAACCTGCCAACCCGCAGCCAAAGTGGCGGCGCGCTGGAAATTGATGCCGCCACCAGAGCCAATCTCGAACTGACGCGCACTCTGGCCGGGCAGCGGGTTGGCTCGCTGCTGGCTGTACTCGATCAATGCGCCACACCCGCGGGCAGCCGCCTGATGGCCGAGCGGTTGGCAAGCCCGCTCGCCGATGTCGCCGCCATCAGCGCCCGCCATGACAGCATTGGCCATTTGCTGGCGCAGGATCGGCAGCGCGCCGCTCTCGCCAAGGCCTTGCGCGGTGTCCCGGATTTCGCCCGCGCCTTGCAGCGACTGGCTTTGGGGCGGGCAGGGCCGCGCGATCTCGCCGCAATGCGCACCGCCATCGAAGCCGGTGCCGCGCTGGCCGATCTTTTGGCAGACCTGCCCGCCGAATGCGCCGAATTGCAGGCGGTGCGACAGGCCCTTGCCGATGGCCCACGGGAACTGGCGGCCGAACTCGCCCTTGCCCTTGAGGAGCAACTGCCCGGCAAGACCCGCGACGGTGGCTTCATCCGCCCAAGCTTCGATGCGCAATTGGCTGGCGCGCGCGAACTGCGTGATGACAGCCGCAAGGTGATCGCCACCCTGCAAGGCCGCTACATGGAGGCGACCGGGCTGCGTCAGCTCAAGATCAAGCACAATCACGTCCTCGGCTATTTTGTCGAAGTGCCGCAAGCCCTCGCCGAACGCATCACCCGCCCGCCTTTGTCGGACACCTTCATGCATCGCCAGACCATGGCCGAAGCCATGCGTTTTTCCACTGTCGAGCTTGGCGGGCTCGATGCCCGCATCACGGCGGCGGGAGAGGAGGCTTTGACGCGGGAACTGGCGCTTTTCGACGGCATTGCTGCCCGTCTGGTCGCCGAGGCCGAACGGCTTTCCCGTCTTGCCGCCGCCATGGCAACGCTGGATGTCAGCGTCACGCTCGCCGAAATCGCGAGGCGCGCCGGTCATGTGCGTCCGCAGATCGATGCGTCGCTGGCCTTTGCGATCAGCGGCGGACGCCATCCGGTCGTCGAGGCGGCCTTGAAGGCGCAAGGGGGGGCCTTTGTCGCCAATGATTGCGACCTTGCAGATGATGAGGGCCAGGAAACCCGGCTTGCCATCGTCACCGGCCCGAATATGGCAGGCAAATCGACGTTCCTGCGCCAGAACGCGCTGATCGTCGTGATGGCCCAGATGGGAGCCTTTGTGCCTGCCAAAGCCGCGCATATCGGCGTCGTTGACCGGTTGTTCTCACGGGTAGGCGCGGCGGATGATCTGGCGCGCGGGCGCTCGACCTTCATGGTCGAAATGGTGGAAACTGCAGCCATCCTCAATCAGGCCGGGCCGCGCGCCTTGGTCATTCTCGATGAAATCGGGCGCGGCACCGCAACTTTTGACGGCCTGTCGATTGCTTGGGCGAGCATGGAACATCTCCACGACGAAAATCGTTCGCGGGCTTTGTTTGCCACCCATTTTCATGAGCTTACCGCGTTGGCCGAGCGTCTGCCCCGGCTCGTCAACCTGACGATGCGGGTGACGGACTTCGAGGGCGACGTGATTTTTCTGCACGAAGTCACCCCCGGCGCCGCTGACCGTTCCTATGGCATTCAGGTCGCCAAACGCGCCGGCCTGCCAGCCAAGGTAGTGGCACGCGCCCGCGATCTTTTGGCTGAAATGGAGGCGCAGGATCGCCGCAGCGTGCCGTTGTTTGAAGGCGCCGCCGCGCCTCCGGCACAGCCCGCACCGCTGGCCGTGCGTCTTGCCGCGCTCGACCCTGATCAACTCAGCCCGAAACAGGCGCTGGAAGCGCTCTATGAGTTGAAGCGGTTGGCATGAGCAAACACGCAGCGCCATCCATGCCTAAATGCCAAGGGCGCAGCACCAAAACAACCCACGCCGTCATTGCGAGGAGCGCAGCGACGAAGCAACCTAGGGGTTTGGCGTCATCATGCGCATGAATTTCGCGAGCCCTCTGGGTTGCTTCGCTGACGCTCGCAATGACGATGACCGAGCATTGCCCGTCACCATCGGAGCACAACACCGAAACAACCCACGCCGTCACCATCGGAACGCAGCACCACAACAACCCGAGCCGTCATTGCGAGGAGCACAGCGACGAAGCAACCCAGTGGGTTTGCACTGGCCTGCGGTGAATTCGCGAGCCCCCTGGGTTGCTTCGCTGACGCTCGCAATGACGATGACCGAGCATTGCCCGTCATGATCGGGGCGTAGCACCAAGACAACCCACGCCGTCATTGCGAGGAGCATGGCGACGAAGCAACCCAGGGGTTTCGCACTGGCCTGCGGTGAATTCGCGGGCCCTCTCGGTTGCTTCGCTGACGCTCGCAATGCCGATCGGGCTCTGGAGGCGACCATTGCCGAGCGGCGCGGTAATGCCGAAGCTGCGGCTTGACAAGCAGCGCGCGGGTGTCCCTAATCCCGGCTAGAACCATTCAGGAAACCCTTGCCATGCCCATGCAGGCCAACGAAATCGAATCCATGATCAAGACCGCCTTGCCGGACGCAACGGTCGAGATCCGCGACCTTGCCGGAGACGGCGATCATTATGCCGCAACCGTGATCTCCGAGAGTTTTCGCGGCAAAAGCCGGGTGCAGCAGCACCAGATCGTCTATGCCGCCCTCAAGGGGCAGATGGGCGGCGTGCTGCACGCGCTGGCGTTGCAGACCGGCGTGCCTTGAGCGCTCACTTCGCCAGAAAGGCGGCGATGCGCGCCAGCGCCTTCTCGATATTTTCGGTGGAATTGGCATAGGAGAGCCGGATAAAGCCCTCGCCATAGACGCCAAAATCCGGCCCGCCGATGGTGGCAACGCCGGCCTCCTCCAGCAAGGCCGAGGCCAGAGCCTTGGCCTTCCAGCCCGTCGCCGCAATATTGGGGAAGGCGTAGAACGCGCCGCGCGGTGTCGCCGCCCTGATATTCGGGATTTTGTTGAGCCCCTCCACCACCACCTTGCGGCGGGCATCGAAGGCTTTGACCATGGCATGCACCTCGTCCTGCGGCCCGGTGAGCGCCGCGAGGCCAGCATATTGCGCCGAGGCATTGGTGCATGAAAACGAGTTCACCGCCAGTTTGCGGGCGTTTTCATAAAGGTCGGCCGGCCAGATCGACCAGCCCATGCGCCAGCCGGTCATGGCATAGGTTTTCGACCAGCCGTTCAGCAAAATCAGCCGGTCGGCGATTTCCGGATAAGCCAGCAAGGTCTGGTGGGTGAAGCCGTCATAGACCATCTGGTCGTAAATCTCGTCCGACATCAGCGCCACATGCGGGAAGCGCGCGAGGCCCGCCACGAGCTTGTCGATCTCCGCCTTGGGCGTGACGCCGCCGGTGGGGTTGGCCGGCGAATTGATGATCAGCAGCCGCGTTTGCGGCGTGATCAGGCTGAGCGTCTCCTCCGCCGAAAAGGCAAAGCCATTCTCCTCGCGGATCGGCACCGGGATCGGCCGCGCGCCGGTATATTCGATCATCGAGCGGTAGATCGGAAAGCCGGGATCGGGATAGAGAATGTCCGCCCCCGGTTCGCCGAACATCAGGATCGCCATATACATCGTGACCTTGCCGCCGGGCACGATCATCACCCGCTCCGGCGAAACCTCGACCTTGAAACGCTTGTGCACGTCCGCGGCCACCGCTTCGCGCAGCGGCAGAATGCCGGTGGCGGGCGTATAACCATGGTGGCCATCGCGCAGGGCCTTGATCGCCGCCTCGACAATATGCTGCGGTGTCCGAAAATCCGGCTGGCCAATGCCCAGATTGATGATGTCGCGCCCCTGCGCCGCCAGCGCCGTGGCGCGTGCCAGCACAGCAAAGGCATTTTCCTCGCCGATGCGCGAGAAGGCGGAAACAGTGCGAAGCGACATGGCAGGCTCTTGGTGGGGGGAGGTGCACCTATCTAACGCGCCGCAACCCAAGGCGCAAAGCTAAAAATAGGGCGGGGCACCGGTTTTGCCGCGCTGCACCCGCCCTCAGCGCAAGCTGCCATGGCTGCGAACATCCTCGCCGCGATTCAGCCGCATGACGCCTTCGCGAAGGCAAGCGGCAATGTCTGGTGGCAGGCGCGCCAGCATGTCGCGTTCATAGGACAGCGCCAGCCCTTCGATCTCGCCATAAAGCCTGCGGCCTTTGCTGGTGAGCGCCAGCATGACCAGCCGTCGATCTTGCGCATCGATCTTTTTGGAGACGAGGCCGGCCTGTTCGAGGCGCTGGGCGGCGCGGGTGATTTTCGGCTTGTCCATATCTACCCGCGCCGCAATATCGCGCACCGAAATGGCATTCTCCCGCGCCAGATGCGCGATGACCCGCCATTCGGGAATGGTGATGCCAAAACGCTGCTGATAAATCTGCGCGAGGCCGCGGCTCAGGCGCGCCGCCAGCACATTGAGCTGATAGGGCAGGAAATGCTCAAGATCGAGTTTGTCCACGGTCATGATCTCAGCATAACTGCAAAACATTTCATTTGCAATGAAATGAAAAGCGCGATAGGCAAGGGCCCTTGAAAGGCGCGAGCAGCGTTGCTGGTCGCCACGTCGCAGGCAAATGTCATGAGCAAGCACCAGGACATCACCGACCACGGCGCCAGGCGCGCTGCAAGCGAAGCCCCCTACATGACCGGCTTTGCCAATCATTTCGCGACCGAAGCCTTGCCGGGCGCTTTGCCTGTGGGGCAAAACTCGCCGCAAATCTGTCCCTATGGGCTTTATGCCGAGCAATTGTCCGGCTCGCCCTTCACCGCGCCGCGTGGCACCAATGCCCGCTCATGGCTCTATCGCATCCGCCCCTCGGTGCAGCATGTAGGTGACTTTCGCGAGATTGACCTGCCCGGTTGGAAAAGCGCGCCCCATATCGTGCCGCACGGCCTGCCGCTCGGGCAATTGCGCTGGGGGCCGGTGGCGATGCCCGCAACGCCCGTCACCTTCCTGTCCGGCATGCGCACCATGACCACGGCAGGCGATGTGTTTTCGCAGGTCGGCATGGCTGCGCATATCTATCTCGTCAATGCACCGATGCTGGACGAATATTTCTGGAATGCCGATGGTGAAATGCTGATCGTGCCCGAAATGGGAGCGCTGGAAATCGCCACCGAACTGGGCATGATTCACCTGACCCCCGGTGAGATTGCTATCATTCCGCGCGGCGTCACCATCCGGGTTGCGCCGCAGGGCGGCCCCTCGCGCGGCTATGTCTGCGAATCCTACGGCGCGCCGTTCACACTGCCAGAGCGCGGCCCCATAGGCGCCAACTGCCTCGCCAATGCCCGCGATTTCCAGACCCCCGTCGCGGCCTACGAGGACCGCGAGACCCCATCCCGCGTCATCGTCAAATGGGGCGGAGCGTTCCACGAAACCAGCATCGGCCATTCGCCGCTGGATGTCGTCGCCTGGCACGGCAATTACGCACCCTACAAATATGATTTGCGCCACTTTTCACCGGTAGGAGCGCTGCTGTTCGACCATCCTGACCCCTCGATCTTCACCGTCTTGACCGCGCCCTCCGGCGAGGTCGGCACTGCCAATGTCGATTTTGTGATCTTTCCGGAGCGCTGGATGGTGGCCGAACATTCCTTCCGCCCACCTTGGTATCATCGCAACATCATGTCAGAATTCATGGGCCTGATTTACGGGCGCTATGATGCCAAGGAGGAAGGCTTCGTGCCCGGCGGCATGAGCCTGCATAATTGCATGTTGCCACACGGGCCGGACGCCAGCGCCTTCCGCAAGGCCTCCACAACACCGCTCACACCTGTCAAGCTCAGCGACACGATGGCTTTCATGTTTGAAACGAGATTACCGCAGCAACTGACGGAATTTGCAGCAAAAATGCCAAATATAGATCGCGATTATCCCACTTGCTGGGACGGCTTGCAAAAGCACTTTGATCCCGCCAGCCGCACTGGTGTCGTGACATGAAGCTTGCCACTCTGGAGAATGGCACGCGCGATGGTCGCCTCGTCATCGTCTCGCGCGATCTTGCGCGCTGCGTCAGTGCCGATGCCATAGCCCCCAGCCTGCAGGCGGCGCTCGATGCCTGGCCACAGCTTTGCCCGGCTCTGGAGGCTGTGGCCGACCGGCTCGAGCGCGGCACCATTCCCGGCGAGCCCTTCGATCAGGCGAGGGCGCGCGCTCCCTTGCCGCGCGCCTATCAATGGGCGGATGGTTCTGCCTACGTCAATCACGTCGCGCTGGTGCGTCAGGCCCGCGGGGCCGAAATGCCCCCGAGTTTCTGGACTGATCCGCTGATCTATCAGGGCGGTTCCGACACTTTCCTCGGGCCGCGTCAGCCGATCACTCTCGCTTCCGAAGACTATGGCATTGATCTGGAAGCTGAGGTCGCCGTCATCACCGGCGATGTGCCGATGGCCGCGACCCGCGAGCGGGCGGCTGCGGAAATCCGCTTGATCATGCTGGTGAACGACGTATCCTTGCGCCATCTCATCCCGGCCGAACTTGCCAAGGGCTTTGGCTTTTTTCAATCCAAGCCGTCAACGGCCTTTTCGCCGGTGGCGGTGACACCTGATGAACTGGGCGCAAGCTGGGATGGTGCCAGGGTGCATCTGCCGATGATTGTCGATCTCAATGGCGCACCATTCGGGCGCCCCGATGCCGGAACGGACATGACCTTTGATTTTCCTGACCTCATCGCCCATGCCGCCAAGACCCGCGCCTTGAGTGCAGGCACGATCATCGGCTCCGGCACGATTTCCAACCGCGGCCCGGATGGCGGGCCGGGGCGCACCCTTGTCGATGGCGGGGTTGGCTATTCCTGCCTTGCCGAGCTTCGCACCGTCGAAACCATTCGTTACGGTGCGCCGCGGACGCCATTCATGCGCTTTGGCGATAAGGTGCACATTGAAATGCTTGACAGGTCAGGGAATTCTATTTTTGGCAGCATCCGGCAGCAGGTTGCGCGCCTGGTTTAACGAGGAGCACACGCATGGCAAAGGGCTTCGCCTCCACCGGCGACATGGCGGCAAAGAAAGTTTCCTTCACCGAGGTCGGCGAAGGGCTGTGGGCCTTCACCGCCGAGGGTGATCCCAACACTGGCGTTATCATCGGCGATGATGCGGTGATGGTGGTGGATGCGCAGGCCACCCCAGTGATGGCCCGTCAGGTGCTGGCGGAAATCCGCAAGGTCACCGACAAGCCGGTCAAGCATGTGGTGTTGACGCATTATCACGCCGTCAGGGTGCTGGGCGCTTCGGGCTATGGCGCGTCCGAGATCATTGCCTCCGACATCTGCCGCTCGATGATCGCCGAGCGCGGGCAGGAGGACTGGGACAGCGAATTCGCCCGTTTCCCACGGCTGTTTCAAGCCGCCGACAGCATTCCCGGACTGACCTGGCCGACCATGACCTTCAAGGGCCAGATGAGTGTCTATCTCGGGCGGCGGCGCGTCGATCTGCTGCATCTCGGCCGGGCGCATACCGCAGGCGATATTGTCGCTTATGTGCCCGATGCGGGCGTGATGTTTTCCGGCGATATCGTCGAATATCACTCGGCCTGCTATTGCGGCGATGCACATTTCGCCGACTGGCCCCAGACGCTGGACGCCATTGCCGCTTTCAACCCCGAGGCTCTCGCACCGGGGCGGGGCGGGGCGCTGGTCGGCAAAGCCAAGGTGCGCGAGGCGCTCGATCTCACACGCGCCTTTCTCGCGGGCATCTATGAACCCGCCGCCGGTGTCGCTCTGCGCGGCGGCTCGCTGAGCCAAGCCATGATGGCGGTGCGCGCCGCCTGCGACGAGCGTTTTGGCGCCTATGCCATTTATGAGCATTGCCTGCCATTCAATGTCGCGCGCGCCTATGATGAGGCCCGCGGCATTGACCATCCGCGCATCTGGACAGCCGAACGCGACAAGGCCATGTGGGAGGCTTTGCAGGGCTGAGGCTCGCATCTGCTACCGAAACCTTGAAATGGCACCGCACAGATCATGACAAGCTTCTCCCATCCACCCTTCGCGTACCGCACCCCGCCCGAACTTTCCGGCCAGCCACCGCGTCCCGCACCCGTCATCATCGTCGGGGCCGGGCCGATCGGGCTGGTAGCGGCCATTGATCTGGCATTGCATGGCGTCGCTTCCATCGTGCTTGATGATAATGACGTGGTATCCGTGGGCAGCCGCGCCATATGCTGGGCGAAGCGCACCTTGGAGATTTTTGACCGGCTCGGCGTTGCAGAGGGCATGATTGCCAAGGGCGTGACCTGGCAGGTCGGTCGGGTGTTCCATGGGCAGACGGAGCTTTACAATTTCGATTTGCTGCCCGAGCCGGGCCACAAAATGCCTGCCTTCATCAATCTCCAGCAATATCATGTCGAAATGGCGCTTGTGCAGCGCGCGAAAGATTTTCCTGATCTCATTGATATCAGATGGAAAAACAAGGCCATTGGGCTGCATCAGACGGGCCAGAAGGCGTTTGTCGAAATCGAGACGCCGGACGGCACCTATCAACTTGGTGCCGACTGGCTGCTCGCCTGTGATGGCGCGCGCTCGCCCTTGCGCGAGTTGATGGGCCTGACGCTCGAAGGCAGGGCGTTTGAAGAGCGCTTTCTCATCATTGACGTGGAAATGACAGCCGCCTTTCCGGCCGAGCGGATGTTCTGGTTTGAGCCCGGTTTTCACCCCGGGCAATCCGCGCTGTTGCACAAGCAGCCGGACGATATCTGGCGGATTGATCTGCAACTGGGGCCAGATGCCGACATGACCGCTGAAAAGGACCCCGCCAGGGTCACGGCCCGCGTCAAGGCCATTGTCGGAGATCGGCCTTTCAAGATTGACTGGGTGTCGCCCTACCGGTTCCAGTGTCGTCGCCTCGCGCATTTTCTGCACGGTCGGGTAATTTTTGCGGGTGACAGCGCCCATGTGCTCTCGCCCTTTGGCGCGCGCGGCGGCAATGGCGGCATTCAGGATGTCGATAATTTATGCTGGAAGCTGGCAAGCGTAATCAAGGGGGAAGCGTCGGCAGCGCTGCTGGCAAGCTATGACGAGGAGCGGGTTTTTGCCGCCGACGAAAATATCCGCCATTCTGCGCAGGCCACCAGTTTCATGACACCGCAGGGCGTGGGCGCTTTGGCCCTGCGTGACGCTGCGCTCGATCTGGCGGGGGCTGCTGTTTTCGGGCGGCGCTTTGTCAATTCCGGGCGGCTTTCGGCGCCCTGTTCGCTGGCGGGCCAGGCTTTGCAGACACCGGCTGAAGGCGAGGGTGGGGTCATGCCGGGCCTTGCCTGTCCCGATGCGCCGCTGCGCAGCCCGGAGGGCGCCATGACGTGGCTCTTGCAGCACCTCGGTGGCAAATTCAAATTGCTGGTTGGTGCGAGAGCCTTTGCTCCCGAGGTTGCCGGGCTGGAAGTTTTGCGGATCGGCGACGACTTCATCGATGCCAACGGTCAGTTTTCG
>JAJZGX010000042.1 GCA_021804825.1 Pseudomonadota bacterium
TGACTGAAGGCAAGCGCGCCTTTGGTTCCATAGACCTCGAAATCATGTTGCATCTTGCGGCCTGTGGCGATCCAGTTGCCCTCGATGGAACCAGTAGCGCCGCCCGCAAAGCGCAGGAAGGCGCGTCCGACATCATCAACCTCGATGGCGCGCGTGCCGCCTTTGCCATCGGGGCGCTGTTTGATCATGGTCACGCAATCACCCATGACGGCGGTAATCGGCCCAGCAACGCTGGCCAGCAGAAATTCTGCGGTCGCAAGCGCGTGACTGCCGATGTCGGCCAGCGCGCCGCCGCCAGCCGGATCGTGCCGAAACGTGGAGGGACCTGAACTGTCCGCCATGTAATCTTCAGCATGCAGGCCGCGATAGCCCCGAATCTCGCCCAGTTCGCCTGCGGCGATCATGGCGCGGGCGTGAATCAGCATGGGGTTGCACAAATAGTTGAAACCGACCTGCGTCTTGACTCCGGCAGCTTCAGCAGCTTCGGCCATGGTTCGCGCGTCGCTCGCGAGCGGGGCCAGCGGCTTTTCGCAATAGACATGCTTGCCGGCCTTTATGGCAGCCAGCGCCATCTCCTTGTGCAGTGCATTGGGTGAGGTGATGTTGATGACGTCAATGGCAGGATCGGCCACCAGCGCGCGCCAGTCTGAAGTCGCCCGCGCGAAGCCCAGTGCGGCTGCAGCTTGGCAGGCGGTCGCGTCATTGATATCCGCCAGCGTGTGCAACTCAAGCGCAAAAGGCAGGTCGAAGACCCGCGCCGCCGTCGTATAGCCGAACGCATGCGCCTTGCCCATGAAGCCGCTTCCAATGAGACCTATGCGAAGCTCAGGTTTGGGCATGTCAGAAATCCTTGTTGACGATGAGTTCGGGGTTGAGGGTTCCGGCAAAAAAATCAATCACATTCTGAACGGAAGCCCGGGCCATACGCTCAGCTGCCGGGCGGGTCAGGCCAGCAATATGCGGGGTTAGCACCACCTGATCGAAGGCGAGCAGCGGGTGATGGGTTGGTGGCGGTTCCACCTCGAAGACATCGAGCCCTGCGGCGGCCACCCGCCCCGATTCAAGCGCCGCGACAAGCGCAGGCTCATCAATGATGCCGCCACGCGCCGTGCTGACAATGATGGCGCCTGGCTTGATCAGCGCGAATTCGGATGATCCGAGCAAAGCGCCCCTGGTCTTGGGCACATGCACCGAAATCAAATCCGCCCAGGCGAGACCTTCTTCCAGCGTGCCAAACGGCGTAACAGGAGTTTCCGGCCAGCCGTTGGCCAAAAGCACCGGATCAAAAGCCCGGATTCTCATGCCAAAGCCGTCGGCCATGCGGGCCAAATGGCGTCCGGTACGGCCAAAGCCGATGATCAGCAGGTTCTTTCCCGATATCTCGCCAGCTTCAAGTGCGTCTCGCCAGCGCCAATCCCCGGAGCGCACGGCCCTATCGGCGCGGATGAGGCGCCTTACGCAGGCAAGCATCAGCATCATCGCATGTTCGGCGACAGCTTGTGAATTGACATCGCCAGCTATGCATAGCGGGATCTTGCGCGTGTTGAGGGCGGCCACATCAATGGCGTCGTAACCCACGCCATGGCGCGAGACGATTTTGAGATTTTGAGCCTGCGCAATTGTCGCCGGGGACAGGGGCTGGGTGCGGATCAACAGCGCATCGGCCTTGCTGATCAAAGGTGCGTAGCTTTGTTCGGAAACCTCATCGACGCATGTATAGGTCAAGTCCGGACTTTGGGCGAGCAATGCCATTCCGGCCGGGTGCAATTTCCCGGCGATAAGCAGATGGGGCATTGTTCAGCTCCCTTCAGGTTGTTTGTCGCGTGCAGCGAGCAAGTGACGGAAGCGGGCGACACTGGCGCTCGCAGCGGCTGCCAGAAGCCGCGAATCTCCCGAAACTGTGGTCATGTCGAAGCCCCAAGCCAGTGCGCGCGCGGCATAGTCCGGCGTCCCGCAATGCAGCGCAGTGCGCAGCTTATTCGCGCGGCACATGCCGACGATTTGCTGGAGCGCGGTGATCATTTCCGGCTCCTCGCGATCAAACCCCGGTGCGAGACGCCCCTGCGTCAAGCCGAGGGTTAGATCAGCGGGCCCGACATAAATGCCATCGAGGCCCGGCGTTGCGGCAATGGCGGCAAGATTGGCCATGCCCTCCGCGGTCTCGATCATGGCAAAGGCCAGCACCTCGGCATTGGCTTTCGCGCCATAGTCGGCCCCCGCTACCAGCGCCGCGCGCGTCGGGCCGAAGCTGCGCTGCCCGTGCGGCGGATAGCGCATGTAACTCACCAAGTCTTCGGCCTGCTTTGCGGTGTTCACCATGGGGCAGATGATGCCGAATGCGCCCAGATCGAGGGCTTTCATGATGATGCCCGGCTCCAGCCACGGCACACGCACCAGAGGCACCACGCCCGAGGCGCGCATTGCCTGCAACATCGGCAACAGGCTCGAATCTTCGAGCGCACCATGCTGCAAATCGATCGTGATGGAATCATAACCCTGGGCGGCCATGATTTCTGCGGTGAAAGCATTGCCGATGGAACACCAACCGTTGAGAGTTGGTCGGCCTTCGGACCACAATTGCTTGAGTTTGTTCGAGATCATGTCAGAATACCACCTGCGCCAGTTTCACGTCGAGATAATCACGCAGACCCTCGACGCCGCCCTCGCGTCCCATGCCCGAGAAATTCGTGCCGCCAAACGGCGCTTCTGACGCCGCCAGCGCGAAGGAATTGATGCCAACCATTCCGGCCTTCAGCTCGGCGACCGTGCGCCGTGCCCGTTGGGGCGAGCTTGTGAAGGCATAGGCGGACAGGCCCATATCGGTGGCATTGGCGCGCTGGATGGCCTCATCGTCACGTGCAAAGGACGCAATCGCTGCAATGGGCCCAAAATTCTCCTGCGCCATGACTTTCATGGCGTCATCGACTTGCGTCAGCACGGTGGGTTCATAAAAATGCCCGGCATTGAAGGTCGCGGCCCGGTTGCCGCCCGCGAGGATTTTGGCGCCTGCGCGCTGCGCATCGGCGACGATTGCCTCGATTTCGGCCAGTCGTGAGGCGCTGATCAGCGGCCCCATGGCAACCGAAGGATCGAGCCCGTCTCCGAGCTTGAGCGCACGTGTGCGCGCAACAAAACCTTCGACAAAGGCGTCCAGCCGACTTTCGTGCACATAGAACCGATCTGGTGTCACGCAGACCTGGCCAGCATTGGCAAATTTGGTGGGCACGGCCACGTTCAATGCCAGATCGAGATCAGCGTCCTCATAAACGATCAGGGGCGCATTGCCGCCAAGCTCCATCGACACTTTCTTCAGCGTATCTGCGGCATCGCGGATCATTTGCTGACCGACACGGGTTGATCCTGTCAGGGACACTTTCCGCACCGCCTTGGCGGCCATGATCGGCGCATAGGTCGCGTGGGTTGGCCCGGTCAGCAGATTGACCACGCCGCGCGGCAAATTCCCGGCCCGGCAGCAATCAACAATGACCATGGCCGTTCCCGGCGTCTGCGATGAGGGCCGCACGATCACCGCGCAGCCCGCCGCAAGCGCAGGTGCAAGTTTCCTCGCAATCAAGGCCGCCGGAAAATTCCATGCCGTAAAGGCCGCCACAATGCCGACCGGCTCGTGACTGACCTCAAACCGCCCGCCTGGCACGCGGCTTTCAACTAGGCGACCGTAGATGCGGCGGGCCTCTTCGGCATACCAGCGAAACTGGTCGATGGTGAGGGCCCATTCCCTTTGGCTCTGGGCAATGGGCTTGCCCGTTTCGGCGCTGATCATCTGCGCGGCTTCATGAACGCGACGCAGCATTTCATCGGCGATAGCGTGCAATGCCTCAGCACGTGCAAAGGCCGGGGTGGCCCGCCAAGCTTCGAGGCCCTCGCTGGCAGCGTGCAAGGCTTCCTCGGTGTCGGCGAGACCAGCCACGGGCGCTGCTCCCAGCGATACTTCGCTCACCGGGCTCAGGACTTGCGCTGTGGTGGCGTCTTGGGCTGGACGCCATTGTCCGCCGATGAACAGTCCGAATCGTTGATACATGTCAGGCGACCTCCGCAACCTTGACCGCGCGCCCTTCGGCGATGGATTTCAGCGCAGCTTCCGCCAGCATCAAAGCCCTGCGACCATCTTCAAAGCCCACGACTGCCGGCTGGCCTGTCTCGACGGCTTTGACGAAAGCGTCGATCTCGGCATCGAAGGCCTCGCGATAGCGTTCAATGAAAAAATGCAGCAGAGGCGCAGCGTGCTCGCTGAAATTTTTTCCTGAACGACGCATCTGATGCGGGCGACGATTATCCGATAGCGCCATGCCCTTTGAACCAAACGCCTCGACACGCTGGTCATAACCGTAAAGCGCTTCACGCGAATTGGTGATGATCGCCTGTTTGCCGGAGGCCGTGCGCATGACCACCGTCACCGTATCGAAATCATTGAGCCGCACCATCATGGCTGGTGCCACGAGCCGCGAACCGACGGCCATGACAGTTTCAGGCTCCTCGCCCAGAATGTAGCGGGCCATGTCGAAATCATGAATTGTCATGTCGCGGAAGATGCCGCCCGAAACTTTCATATAGGCCTCCGGCGCGAGCCCGGGGTCGCGCGATGTAATGACAACCTGGTGCAATTCGCCGAGATCACCTGACGCGACGGCATCATGGACGGCCTTGTGACCGGGATCGAACCGACGCACGAAGCCCAATTGTATCGGCAGTTTGCTGCCGCGAATGGTCTCTGCACAGCGGTTGACGCGCGCCAGGCTGAGATCAATGGGCTTCTCGCAGAGAACCGGCTTTCCCGCCGCAACGGCCTGTTCCAGAAGATCCGCATGGGTGTCGGTGGCGGTTGCGATCAGCACTGCATCCACATCCTTCGACGCCAGAACCTCGGCAGCACTGGCGAGCACGGGGGCACCAGTTGCGGCAGCGGTAGCCGCAGCAGCGGCAGCGTTGATGTCTTGCACAGCGGCGAGACGCGCACCGGGGTGCGCTGCAATATTGGCCGCGTGCATGGCACCGATCCGGCCACATCCGAGCACTGCAATTCCGATCATCGTGATTTTCCTTCGTTCTGATATTGCAATTGTTGTTGCATGATTTTGATTTTGTCAATATATAATGCGAAAACTGATACACGAAGAAGATTCATCGCGGGAGGCGACCCATGACCGGCACCGTTATCCGTCTCACCATGGCCCAGGCCCTGGTGCGCTGGCTGACCCGTCAATTCACTGAAATTGATGGTGTTCGCGTGCCCTTGTTTGCCGGTGCGTTCGGCATATTTGGGCATGGCAATGTCACCTGCCTGTCAGAAGCGCTGGAATCGGTTCAGGATCAGCTTCCCACCTGGCGCGGTCAAAATGAGCAGTCCATGGCTCTGGCTGCAATAGGTTTTGCCAAAGCCAAGCGCCGCCGCCAGTTCATGATTGCGACGTCTTCGATCGGGCCTGGTGCGTTGAACATGGTCACGGCCGCAGGCACGGCGCATGCCAATCGCCTGCCCGTGCTGCTGCTGGCGGGCGACACTTTCGTCAACCGGCTGCCGGATCCGGTCTTGCAGCAAGTCGAGCATTTCGGCGACCCGACCCTTACCGTCAATGATGCCTTCAAGGCGGTGACGCGCTATTGGGACAGGATCACGCATCCGGCGCAGATCTTGTCCTCATTGCCGCAGGCCATTGCAACCATGCTTGACCCTGCCGATTGCGGCCCGGCCTTTCTTGCCTTGCCGCAGGACATCCAGGAGGTCGCGTTCGATTATCCGGAGGTTTTCTTTGATGAGCGGCTGTGGGCCGTGCCGCGACCGCGCGCCGACCGCGAAAGCCTCAACAAAGCTGTTGGCCTGCTCAAGACGGCCAAAAAGCCGATAGTGATCGCTGGCGGCGGCGTGCGCTATGCGCTCGCCGAGACGGCACTTGCGGATTTTGCCCTGCGCCATGGCATCCCGATCGTTGAAACCACGGCGGGCAAGGGCGGTCTGACCCATTATCATCCCGCTCACGTCGGCCCGATTGGGATCATCGGTTCGACCTCGGCCAACACATTGGCAGCCGAAGCCGATGTGATTGTCGCCATAGGCACGCGTTTGCAGGACTTCACCACGGGCTCGTGGACGGCTTTCAGTCCAGATGCGCAATTCATCGGCATCAATGTGGCACGGTTCGATGCCATCAAGCATCGCGCTCTTGCTGTGGTCGGCGACGCGTTGGAGGTTATCAAGGACCTTGCGGCTGGGCTCGGTTCGTGGCGGGTCGATCCCGCTCACATGAACCATGCTCAAGCCCTGTTCAAGCAATGGGACGGCCTGCTTGACGCGCATCAAGCCCCAACCAATGCGGCGCTGCCGACCTATGCACAGGTGGTGCATGTCGTGAATGCCACCACAGACGAACATGATACGCTGATCTCGGCGGCGGGCGGCTTGCCGGGAGAGGTGGCGAAAGGCTGGAGGGTCAAGGCTCCCAACAGCTTTGATCTCGAATTCGGCTTTTCCTGCATGGGCTATGAAATTGCGGCTGGCTGGGGCCATGCCATGGCCAATTCAGGGCCGGGCGGGCTTGGCGGCACACCCATCGTCATGGTCGGCGACGGCACCTACATGATGATGAATTCAGATATCTATTCGACGGTTCTGAGCGGGCACAAAATGATTGTCGTCGTTTGCGACAACGGCGGCTTTGCGGTCATCAACCGGTTGCAGCAAGCCAAGGGCGTGCCGGGGTTCAACAATCTTCTGGTCGATTGCCGCGTGCAGAACCGTGCCGAGCCTTTGCATGTCGATTTTGCCAAACACGCCGAAGCCATGGGTGCTGCTGCGCGTCATTGCGCAAGCCTTGCCGATCTCGAAGCTGGGCTGGTGTGGGCAAAGTCCAATGACCGCACCACGGTGCTGACCATTGCCTCGGATGCTCATGCCTGGGTGCCCGGTGATGCCGACTGGGATGTCGGTGTGCCCGAAGTTTCAACGCGCCCGGCCGTCCGCAGCGCACGCCACTTGCAAGAGCAGATACGCGCCAAGCAGCGCGTTGGAGTATGACACGCCATGAAAGCCAAACTTGGAATTGCCCCTATCGCGTGGTGGAATGATGACCTCGCTGAACTTTCCGACGATGTGAGCCTCGATGAATGCCTGCGTCAGGCGAGCCTGGCTGGCTTTACCGGCATGGAAACCGGCCGTCGCTTTCCGATGAACATGGCGGAGCTTGGACCTGTCCTCGCGCGCTTTGGCATTTCGGTATGTGGAGGTTGGTTTTCCGGTCAGTTGCTCGATGGCGACATCGAACGCGAAAAGGATCGCGTGCGCGCGCAGATGGATTTCTTTATCGCGGCACGAGCGCCCTGCATTGTCTATGGCGAGACCGCGCGTTCAATTCAGGGCAACCGCCAGGCGCCGCTCGCCACCAAGCCAAAGCTGTCGGATGACGAGATCAGGGTCTATGGCCGCAAAATGACGGCTTTTGCTGAATGGTGTGCCGATCAAGGCATGCCGATTTCCTATCACCACCACATGGCAGCGGTCATTGAAACCGAGACGGAACTCGATGCCTTGATGACCCATTCGGGCGTGGCGCTACCGCTGCTTTTCGATGCCGGCCATTTGGCTTTTGCGGGCGGCGATGTGCTGCGCGTCATTGACAAACATCATCAGCGTATCAGTCATGTCCACACCAAGGACATAAGGCGGGGTGTCATTGACCAGCTTGACCGAACCCGCGAAAGCTTTCTCGACGCCGTGGTCAAGGGTGCCTTCACTGTGCCGGGCGATGGATCACTGGATTTTGTGGCCATCGTCCAGCGCCTGGCCACCCATGGCTACGAAGGCTGGTTTGTTGTGGAAGCTGAGCAAGACCCGAAACTAAACGCGCCGCTGACCATGGCGCGCAAGGGTCATGCTGAGCTTCTCCGTGTCATGGCACTCGCAGGATATGAGGTAGAAACATGAATCGCATGGATGGCAAAATATGTGTGGTAGTGGGGGCGACGCAAGGTTTGGGCGCGGCAATCGCCCGGCGTCTCGCGGCGGCTGGTGCCAAGGCCGTGGTGGTCACCGGACGCAATGCTGATCGAGGTGCCGCGGTCGCAAACGACATCACGTCGCGTTACGCAGTGCCGTCCTGTTTCCTGCAAGGCGATCTGGCATTGGTGGAGGATTGTCGCGACATCATCGCGGCCACCGACCAGCGATTTGGCGGCATTCATGTTCTGGTGAATGCTGGAGCTTCCACCGAGCGCGGCACAATTCTCGACACGTCGCCGGACTTGTTTGATTCCATGTTCGCCACCAATGTGCGTGGGCCGTTTTTTCTCATGCAAGAAGCCATCAAGCTGATGATCCGCGACTCGATCACGGGTGCCATCTGCAATATCGGCTCGATTTCCGCGCTTTCCGGCCAGCCCTTCATCAGCGCCTATTGCGCTTCGAAAGGTGCCCTTGCCACGCTCACCGCCAACACCGCATTTGCGGTGATGCGCAATCGCATCCGCGTCAACCAGCTCAATCTGGGCTGGATGGATTCTGACAATGAACGCGCCCTTCAGGCTTCCGAAAGCGGAGATCCCGGCTTCTTGAGCAAAGCCGCAGCCAAATTGCCATTTGGACGGCTCGTCGACCCCGAAGAAGCAGCCCGCGCGGTCAATTATCTGGTCTCCGATGATGCCGGCCTGATGACCGGGGCCATCGTGAATTATGACCAATCCGTGTGGGGCGCCGTCGCAGGCGGGATGCCGACGCCCGATGCGGCCATGAGCCTGCCGGAATAGCGCCCGGCGTTTTGCGTGCCTGATTGAGGCCACCACGACGCAGCATAGCAAACGGAGCGACGAGATGAGCATTGGTGTCGGAGTCATCGGGACGGGCGTCATGGGATCGGAGCACACGAGGTTGCTTCGGCAGGAGACGCCCGGCGCGCACCTTGCCGGTGTCCATGATGCAGACGGCGCGCGAGCGACAGCGGCAGCGGGTGGAACCGAGATCTTTGCCGACCCCCAAGCCTTGATCACATCGGATCGGGTCAAGGCGGTGATTGTCGCGGCCCCGGATGCAAGCCACGCGGCGCTGGTCATGGCTTGTCTGGCGGCAGGCAAGCCGGTGCTCTGTGAAAAGCCGCTGGCTGCCACGGCGCAAGAGGCCTTGAAAATCGTGCAGGCAGAGACAGCGCAAGGGCGCAAACTGATTCAGGTCGGCTATATGCGCCGGTTTGATCCGGGTTATCGCGAGATGAAGCGCCACAGGGAAGCTGGCAAAATTGGCCGCACCGTGCTTCTGCATAATATCCATCGCAATGCACAGGCCCCGGAATGGTTCACCGGAGCCATGGCCATCACCAATTCCTTCGTGCACGAGATCGACATCAGCCGCTGGCTGACCGGATCGGAAATGGTCGCCGCCCATGTTGCCGCAGGGCCGGGTGGCGATCCGCTCATGGTCACGATGCGCACGGACAAGGATGAAATCATTTCGACGGAAGTCTTCCTGAACGCGGCTTATGGCTATCATGTCCACGCAGAACTTGTCGGTCGATCAGGCACGGTTGCCTTGGCCGAACCCGCCCGGACAACGTTCAATCAGCAGGGCATGGGCGGGATTTCTTATCCCGATAACTGGATCCCGCGGTTTGCCGAAGCCTATCGCCAACAATTGGCGCAATGGATCGGTGCTATGGCCTCGGGGGCATTTGCCGGGGCCGACGCTTGGGATGGTTATGTGGCTTCAGCCCTTGCCGAGCAGATCGCGGCCGGACATGCCTCTGGCAGCGAGACAAGGCTGCATTTGGCGGCCCGCCCGGAGCTTTATGCCTGATGTGGCAGATTTGGCGTGGCGGCACGTGGAAATTGTCCATGATCCGCGCGGAAATTGAATGATGCGGAGGGTAGTCAGGTGATCAATTATGCCGTTGTAGGTGCAGGATGGATTTCGCAGCAGGCGTTTTTGCCGGGCGTTGTCCAGTCAGGAAATTCGCGCGTTGTTGCCATCGTGTCAGGCGATCTCGACAAGGCCGCACGACTGGCGGAATTTTATCACATAGCGACAGTTGTCGACTACGCGTCTTTTGACACGCTGCTGCTGCGGCCCGATATCGACGCGGTCTATATTGCCCTGCCCAACGACATGCACGCCGATTTCTCGATCAGGGCGGCCAAGGCTGGCAAGCATGTGCTGGTTGAAAAACCACTCGCAACCACCGAGGCTGAAGCGCTGGCGATGATTTCGGCTGCGCAGGGCGCCGGGGTCTATCTGATGACGGCCTACCGCCTGCATAATGAACCCGGAACCGTCGCCGTGCTCGACCAGATCCGTGCCAATGCCATTGGTCGACCGCTGATCTTTCAATCCACGTTCAGCCTCCAGACCGCCGTTGGCAATCATCGCCTCAAAGCCTCAGCCTGGGGCGGGCCGCTGCAAGACCTCGGCGTCTATTGCATCAATGCGGCGCGTCACATATTCGCTGAAGAACCCATCGAAGCCATTGCCATGTCGCACCGCCCCGATGACGACGAACGCTTCGGCGAGGTCGAGGCTTCGGTCGCGGCGACTTTGCGGTTTCCTTCAGGCGGCATGGCCCAATTTGTCGCCAGTTTTGGGGCCGCGGCCGTCGATTCCTATCAAGTTGTCGGAACCCTCGGAAGTCTTGCACTTGATCCTGGCTACAGATTTGACACGGCGACGCGCATTTCCGTGCGCCGCGATGGCGCGACTACTGAATCAACCTTTCCCCAAATCGACCATTTTGGTGCTCAGGTTGCCTATTTTTCGGATTGCATCGCCCGTGGCACGCCGCCGGAAGCCGACGGCGAGGAAGGCCTCGCGGACATGCTCGTGATGCTCGCCATCGAGGCCGCCCTGCGCACCGGCCAGTCACAGAAAATCGTCACGCTGCCGCGCGCGCGCCATCCGACTGCGGACATGGTGCGCTTTTCAGCGCCAACCGAAGACCGTCTCCTGCTTTGAAGCGCATAATGGGCGATGCACTATCCTCGGCAAGCATTGCCTCCTTGAAGCTCCGGTGCCGGTTGCCAACACCTTTGATCTGCGTCACCTTGGCCGCATGACCCGCAGCGCGCAGAACCGCCTTGGCCTGCTCAAACCTCACATCGGCGCAGCATTGCCTTGACGATCAGCGGATGAATGCGGCCGACGGGGACCATGTAAGCATGGCCAAGCCAATTGTGCACATGGACGACTGTCGAAACCACATAGCGGCCGCTTCCGTTATGCCGCACCTTCAGAACGGACACACGCACATCGAGATGCAGATCATCGATGCCAAGCAGCAATTCGTTTTCCGTGCACCCGATCATAGTGAAAATGCCGAGCCGATCACCAACCTTGTAACTGTCCGCGGGCTTGCTGCTCTGGCCGCTTGTTCCGCCGACGGCCTTGAGCCCCAACAGCCGCACGAAACGGTTTCGCAGCGACATCGCCATGCCGACCCATGCTGGCGTCATGCGGGAGACGCGCAGAAAGATTTCCTTTGGCGACAGCGTCGCATCGATCAAGGGCGCCATGTAGGCGTCGTGGAAATCCGCGTCGGCGAGCGCGGCTTGCAGCACACTGTCGCCGGGGACGGCTGTTTCGATGACGTCGACCATGGTGCGTCACCTGCTGAAAATGGGCGCGATCGAAAGCGCGGCAATGGCAATGAACACAGGCCATGCCAAGTTTCGTCCACGGCTGGTCAGCAAAATGACAATGGCGTTGATCAGGAACGTTGCTGCAATGATCCAAAGGACCAAACGACCGCTTGGATCAACCGGCGTATGGGCGAGCGCCACGAGCATCGCGCCGATGCCCCACCAGGCTACCGTCGTCAGATGCCAGGCAAAACGCAGGACCCGTCGTGCGAAGATCGACTTGTCGAGCAAAGCCTGACGACGCTCCGGTGCCAGCAGCGGCCCAATCAGCCGACGCTCGCCCGCCCACGAATGCACCGCGCCAATGGCAAATGTCAGGATTGCAGCGACGCTCAATGCGATGTTCGTCATGCTGGAACTCCCATTCCATACGATTGCGTATGGTCGAAACTAAATCGCGACCTTGTCCTTGTCAATACGGCAGAGTATGGTTGGTCATGAGCAGGCGCCTCGGCAAACAGGAATGGATCAATGCGGGCCTTGTGGCCTTGGCCGCGCATGGGGCCGATGCGGTGCGCGTTGAGCGCCTCGCTGAAACACTACATGTGACCAAAGGCAGCTTCTATTGGCATTTCAAGGATCGCAACGAGCTCTTGCAAGCACTGTTGGAGGCCTGGCAGTCGCGGGCGACGCGCGCCATCATCGACGCCGTTGAAACCAGAGGCGGCGACGCGCGCGCCAGATTGACGACCCTGTTCACGATTGTCGCGGAGAGCGATGGCCGGCTGGAGCGCTCCATGCGGGGTTGGGCGGCTCTGGATGAAACGGCAAGGTCGGCGCTCGAAGCGGTGGATCGTCGTCGCCTTGACTATCTGGCAGCTCTCTTTTCCGGCATGGGGTTCAGACCCGGCGAAGCCCTGGCACGCGCGCGTCTGGTCTATCACGCGCTGATTGGACAATTCATGATGGGCGATGGTGTTGCCCATGAAGGGCGCCTTGCCGAGAGTCTCGACATCGTCCTGCCGATGCTCGTGCGCAAAACTTGAGTGCTCCTGCCAAGGCACCGCGCCTCATGTTGCGGGTTCGCCATTCTGGATTTTGCCGTCATTGCAGCAGGGCTGCTTCCTCGTCCGTGAACAGGCGCGAACGCGTCAGAAAGCGCCGCCCGCTGCCATTTTCGAGCGAAAACATGCCGCCGCGCCCCGATACGACATCGATAATGAGTTGGGTGTGCCGCCAATATTCAAATTGCGGGCGCGAGATGTAGAACGGGGCGTCGCCGATGCTGCCAAGCCACACATCGCTGTCCCCGGTCAGGAAATCACCCTGCCCGTAACACATCGGCGACGAGCCATCACAGCACCCGCCTGACTGGTGGAACAGCACCGGCCCGTTCTGGCTGACCAGATCCTTGATCAATTCCAGCGCTGCGTCGGTCGCTGTCACGCGGCGAAGGTCTGGTTCGCTCATGGTCTCTCCTGCACTATCAAAGCTGGCGCGCGGCAATCCCGACCCGGTGGCCATCGCACCATGTCCGGCCGGGCAACTGCCCGGCCGACCACGCGTGAAATTCGGCAAGTCCGCGCTGCAACATCGGTTTCGCCCGGGCTGAGGGGTCAACCCGGGCGAGCCCGCTATCAGAAGAAGCCCAGCGCCTTTGGGCTGTAGCTCACCAGCATGTTCTTGGTCTGCTGGTAGTGGTCGAGCATCATTTTGTGTGTCTCGCGGCCGATGCCGGACTGCTTGTAGCCTCCGAAGGCCGCGTGAGCCGGATAGGCATGGTAGCAATTGGTCCAGACGCGGCCCGCCTGAATGGCGCGACCAAACCGGTAAGCGCGGTTGCCATCGCGCGTCCACAGGCCTGAACCCAGACCGTACAACGTGTCATTGGCAATGGCCAATGCGTCGTCCTCGTCCTTGAAGGTTGTCACCGAAACCACCGGCCCGAAGATTTCCTCCTGGAAGATACGCATCTTGTTGTGGCCCTCGAAGACCGTCGGCTTGACGTAAAAGCCCTCGGAGAGATCGCCACCCAGCGCATTGCGCGCGCCACCGGCCAGAACCTTGGCACCTTCCTGCTTGCCGATGTCAATGTAGGACAGGATCTTTTCGAGTTGCTCGCTCGAAGCTTGCGCCCCGATCATCGTGCCCATGTCGAGCGGGTTGCCTTGCGTGATGGCCGCCACGCGTTTCAGCGCCCGTTCCATGAAGCGGTCATAGATCGATTCCTGAATCAACGCGCGGCTGGGGCAGGTGCAGACCTCGCCTTGGTTGAGGGCAAACATCACGAAGCCTTCCAGCGCCTTGTCGAAGAAATCGTCGTCTTCGGCCAGAACGTCGGCAAAGAAGATGTTGGGCGACTTGCCACCCAGTTCAAGCGTCACCGGAATGAGGTTCTGGCTGGCATATTGCATGATCAGACGGCCGGTGGTCGTCTCGCCGGTAAAGGCGATCTTGGCAATGCGCGGGCTCGAGGCCAGCGGCTTTCCAGCCTCGAGGCCAAAGCCGTTGACGATATTGAGCACGCCAGGTGGCAGCAAGTCGCCGATCAGTTCGGCCAGCACCAGAATCGAGGCCGGGGTCTGCTCGGCAGGTTTCAGGACGACGCAATTACCCGCAGCCAGCGCCGGAGCCAGCTTCCAGACGGCCATCAGGATCGGGAAGTTCCACGGAATGATCTGGCCAACAACGCCCAGCGGCTCATGGAAATGATAGGCGATGGTGTCGTGGTCGATTTCCGAAATCGAGCCTTCCTGGGCGCGGATGGCACCGGCAAAATAGCGAAAATGATCAATCGCCAAAGGCATGTCGGCGGCCGTCGTCTCGCGGATCGGCTTGCCATTGTCCCAGGTTTCCGCCGTGGCGAGCAGATGCAGGTTTTCCTCCATCCGATCGGCAATGCGGTTCAGGATCAGGGCGCGTTCGGTGGAACTGGTGCGCCCCCATGCGTCCTTGGCGGCATGGGCGGCATCAAGCGCGAGTTCGATGTCTTCCTTCTGCGATCGCGGAATTTCGGTGACCTTCATGCCGGTGATCGGGCTGATATTGTCGAAGTAGCGGCCGGCTACCGGCTCGACCCATTTACCGCCAATAAAATTGCCATAATGAGCTTTGAATGGCGCTTTACCAAGTCTCAGAAAATCTGGTTTGTTCATGGTGTCCTCCCGTTTGAACACAGGAGCGGTAGCAACCCGTGTGCCAAATTGCTCCGGCAAGGCCGCAGGCACCCTCGCACCTACCCGCAAGTATAAGGTGGCGTGACAATTCCAGCGCTCCTGGTGCGGGGCGCCGGATCGATACCTATGGACGAAGTTTACAAGGCGATGTAGTGTCGCCCCAACAATTAGAGGTGACTTGCAACAGGTGTTGCACAGTGCCACAGGGGAAAGGAAACGCCCCATGCCGCCCGTGACACGAGCCGGGGATATCGCGAAGGCGCGCCAGCGGTTCTTCGCTGGTGGGGCGTTGCCGGAGGGTCTTGTTGCCCATCCGATCCTGCGCTCATGGCAGCGTTGCGCCGAACATGGCCTCAGTTCCAGTGCCAGACCGCGCGCCGAACCCGTCAGTGCCCGGGAACTGCGCGCCGTGCAGGAACAAAATGAAAAATTGCGCCGTCTGACCCGTTCGGAAGTGGAATCGCTCCACGCCGAAGCGAGGCTCACCGATAGCGTCGTCATCCTCACCGATGCCAGCGGCTTTGTGCTCGACATGGTCGGCAGCCTCGACTTTGCCGATCGGGCCTCGCAAGTCGCCCTGCGCCCCGGTGTCATCTGGAACGAAGCCACGGCTGGCACCAATGCCATCGGCACGGCGCTGGTCGAACTGCGGCCCATCGGCGTGCACGGTGCCGAACATTTCTTTGAACCACACCGCATGCTTGCCTGTGCTGCGGCGCCGATCATTGATCCGCGCGGGGCGCTGGCAGGCGTGCTCGACATGTCGGGCCACGCCAGCATCCAGCACGTGCACGGGCTTGGACTGGTGAACCTGGCCGTCGAGCAGATCGAGCATCGCTTTTTCGAGCATGGTTTCGAGCATTGCGCCGTGCTGCGCTTCCACCAGCATGGCGAGTTTCTCGGCACCGCGCGCGAGGGTATTCTGGCCTTCGAGGGCGACCGTCTGGTCGCGGCCAACCGCCACGGGCTGCGCATGATGGGAATCGACTGGTCGGCCCTCGATCGAACCGAGTTGCGGGAATTGTTCCAGCGGGCCGAGCCATCGACCGAGATTCAGAAATTGCGTGCCCAACGTGGCGATGCCTTCATTGGCCGCATGGTTCAGCCTGCCCGCAGTCAGGCCCGTCCGGCGCGGCAGGTTGGCCGCGAGCCTGAACCCGTGTTCAGCCCGAAGGTTGCGTCGGCGCTTACCCGCGCCATCCGCCTGCTGGATGCCAATGTGCCCGTGCTGGTGCAGGGCGAAACCGGCGTGGGCAAGGAAGTTTTCGTGCGGCACGTGCATGCAGCGAGCAACCGCTGCGGCAAACCCTTCATCGCAGTCAATTGCGCCGCACTGCCCGAGACCCTGATCGAAGCCGAATTGTTTGGCTATGATGCCGGGGCTTTCACAGGTGCTCGCCAGCAGGGCAGCAAGGGGCTGCTGCGACAGGCCGACGGCGGCGTGCTGTTCCTCGATGAGATTGGCGATATGCCGCTGGCGCTTCAGGCACGGCTGCTGCGGGTGCTTCAGGATCGCGAGATTTCGCCGCTGGGCGGTGGCAAGCCGGTGCGGGTGGATTTTGCTCTGGTCTGCGCCACCCACCGGCCGCTGGAGCAACTCGTTGGTGCCGGCGCATTCCGGCAGGACCTGCTTTTCCGCATTGCCCAATATGTCATCGAACTCCCGGCACTGCGCACCCTGCCAGACAGGATGACTCTGGTGCGCGGCATGTGGAAGCAGTTTGGCGGCCCGGCAGCTGGCATCGCGCTTGCGCCGGAAACCGAACTCAGGCTTGCCAACCATGAATGGCCGGGAAATTACCGCCAGCTCGCGGGCACTCTGCGGGCGCTGCTGGCGCTGGCCGAGCCCGGCAGCACAATCGATGCCGATGCCCTGTCGCCGGAGATCCGACAAAGCCAGGCCACGATGTCGCCAGCCGCCGGGAACGGGGACGGACTTCCGCTCGCGCGGCAGACGCTGGATGCCATGCGCGCGGCGCTGGAAGCCAGCAACGGCAATGTCTCGGGCGCGGCCCGGCGCCTCGGCATTGACCGCAGCACGCTTTATCGCAGATTGTTATGGGACAAATCGGCAGGCTAATAACTGGATGGAACCAGGCCATGGCTAGGTTCGGCCCTGAAACGCCGCCAGCATCAAAAATGCCCGCGTTGCTGGCGTCTGATGTGGCCTGCCTTGAGTTTGCGATGCCCAAATATCCGAAACATGTTTGCAAATATAAAGACGAGCATACTGATAGGTTTGTGCCATGACCATTCATGGTTTTGCGCGCGCCTGTCGCGACGGCCCGGCTTTGGAGGGTCGCGCATCGCAGACCTGAATTTGCGTCTGGGTGACTCGCCGGACATGGCCGTCAGCCACCCGCAAAGTCCTTGTTTCGTTCGGAAATCTCGGATAGTTTTCAGGTATGGCATTTGTTTCCCGATCTTTCCGGATCAATTGGGGACATCGGCAAAATGGCGCGAACGTCGGCCCAACTTGATCTTGCGTTTTCTCACGGGCCGGTCTGTGCCTGTGGAGGTCTGATGTCCCAAGCCTGTCCGCCGCAGCCAGCGCAGCGGCGGCGATACCGGGGCGCGACGGTGAGCCTCGCGCTTGTGATGCTCATTGGTTTGACCGCGCGCGCTGCTGCCACCTGTTCTTATGATCTGAACGGCGTTGGCTACGGCGATAATTGCCCCTATCGCGGCCCTGTCGGCCCGGTATATCGCCCGCCGGTCTATTATTATCGTCCCCCGCCGGTCTATGTGCCGCCGCCGCAGACCGTTGGCCCTTCTCCGGCGCAAATCGCCGCGCAGCAAAGACAGACCGCAGGGCGCAATGTCAATGAGAGCGGCGTGGCTGCGTCGCATCGGCATGACTGGGCGGCAGCCATTGCCGATTTCCGACGCGCCTTGCAGCTCTGGCCAAGCAATAATGTCATTCGCCACAATCTGCAGATGGCGCTGGCGACACAGGCGAACCTCGCCGGACTTGCGGCTTTGAGACGCGGTGATTATGGCGCAGCGGTCGCCGCCTTCCGGCAGGCGCTGGCCAGCTTGCCGAGCAATGCGACCATCAAGGTCAATCTTAACGAAGCTCTGGATCATTTGAACCAGCAGCGCCAGATTGCCAACGCCAAGCCGAAAATCGCCGCCATCCTCAATGCGCCGCTGACGCAGATGACAGCACCCGCGCCCGGCAATGGTCTGGATTTCATGGCTGCGCCCGCCGTAGATCCGGTTGCCAGTGGCGTGCCGCCGGTGCCGGAACTGGCCTCTCTGAATTGGCATCGTGCATTTCCAACGGATGGCGCAGCTGTAGCGCTCTCGCAAAACGACATGGACAAGCTTGCGGCCGCGGGCACTGGTGCGCGCAATTGGCTGGGAGCGCGGCTCATGAATGCCGCCAAGGATCAGGCCAAAAATGCGGCGATTGGGCAATTGATCGCGCGGCTGCCGCTCGCCGATGCTCTCAAGGATGAAGCCCATTGGCAGGAGGGCATGGTTGAGCGTTACAAGGGCCTCTATCAGGATGTCAGCACCGACTCCAAAAATTACCTTCTGGGCTTTGCCGCGGTCACCACGCAAACCGCCGCTTGCCTCGGCAGCGGGTCGACCTCAAGCTGCGGTGCTCAACAAGCGGATGTTCAGGTTCTTGCAAACCGCTATGGTGACCAGTCATCAAACCGGTGGAAGTCGTGGGTTTCGAGCGATTTGAAAGAGCATTTATCGCGCTTTTTCGATTCCAAGCCCTAGGTGACCCGTGCGACCCCACCTCACAACTACGGTTTTGGTCTTGCTGGCGGGGTCAGGCTTTTCACAGGCTCAAACCGCGCTGTCGCTCCCGCAAGCCCAAGGAACCAGCAGCGCCTTGCAACTGGCTGTTCCAAAGACCGTGCATGTCGATCTGCTGCTTGCACCGCCGGGCGCGACCGCGAATTCGGTCGCTCCGACCCACGGCTTTGATATTGACCCTGACGGACTGCCGGTGGTGGCGCGGGGCGCAACGTTGCTGCTGATGGGTGCGGCAAGACCGCTGGTCACGGTCGGCACGCAACCGATTGGCGATTTCGCCTGGATGCACGACGGCTCGCTGTTGCTGATCATTCAGGGGCATTTGGCGGGCATTGGCCCGCATGGGCTGACGCTGGGGCCGCAAACCCCTGTGCCCGGCATGGAGGTTCGGCCAGCCGGCAAGGATGATGCCTATGTTTTTGGAGGGACGTCGCAAAAGTCTCGGCATGACATATTTTTGTTTGGACGCGATGGCCGGATTGCCAAGCTGCTCTCGGCACCGGCCCCGGTCACGGCTGTGGCGGGCGATGGCACCTCGACCTATGTCGCCCTGGGGCGCAGCCTGCTCCACCTTGATGCCGGTCACCCGATCAAGCCTGTGATGCACACCCATTCAGCAGTGATCTCGCTGGCGATGACCTCATCGGGGCGGCTGTTCTATGCGACCAAGGCGAGCGTTGGCTATTTGACCGCCGATGGCGTGGCGCATGATTTTCTGCGCGGTCAAGGCGGCCTTTTGCGGGTCCATGGCGACGCCTTGTTCCTGCTTTTGCGTAGCCAGGGGCGGATCATTCGCTTCAGCCCGCTTGAGGCTTTTGAGTCTCTGGACAACACGACTGAAACAAAACCCTGATCGCTGCCGGTGCAATTCATGTTTTTTTGGGGAGGTTCCATCCATGCTCAGGCCGCTCGCAAGACTTCTTGCAGGAGTCTTTGCCTCACTGCTCATGCAGGAGGCTTTCGGCGCGCCTACCATGCCGCCCAAAGCCGAAGCCGCCTTGAAGCTTGGCCTTGCTGCCGCCCAAAAGCAGGATTGGGCCGCTGCACTGACGAATTTTCAGAATGCGCTCACTCTTGCGCCCACAGCAACGCAGATCGCGTTTGATTTGGGTCTTGCCAATGACAAGATGGGCGGGCACCAATTTGCGGCGCTGGCATGGTATCGCGCCTATCTGGCCTTGCTGCCAGACGCGGCCAGACCGGCTAAACTTGTGGCCCGCGTTGCGGCGCTTGAGGCGCAGGAAGTCGCCACCGAACAAGCCCTGATATCCAGGGCGAAAGCGGTCAATCGGCAGGTTCCTGTCAACATCCAGCTTGGCGGTCTGGAGCAAATCGCCAATGCCGAAGCCACGATGGGCCAGTCCGCCGCCGCACTGAAGACCATCGCCGATGCTTCAAACGACATGCTGGCCGGGCCGCGCGGCAATTTTCCGCTCCAGATGTGGCTCAATAGCGCCAAGGGCAATCGCGACAATGCCTATATGCAATTGACGACGGCCCTGACCAAAGCCAATGACCTCGCCAGCGCCAGAATCGCTCTGGGCCGTATCAGTGGCATCAATCCCTATGCCCACGACCGCAGAGCGGCACTGGCCAATATCTCGGAAGCCCTGGCCGATGCCGGGCGCTTTGGCGAGGCGGCGCTCTATGCGCAAAAGGTCACCGGGATCTCGCGCGAATTTACGTTTCAGCACCTCGGCGAGGCGCAATTTCAAAAGGGCGACAGTGCCGCTGCCAAACTCAGTCTGGACAAGGCTGTGGCAACCCTCGATGGCACGAACTGCAAGCAATATGATTGCATTTACGTCGGCGCCCAGTTGCTGCCATCGCTGGGCAAGATTCAAGGACTTGCCGCCGCGCAGCATCTTTATGACCGCTTGCAGCATCTGGCCACGAGCCGCACTATCGTCTCGATGAACATCATGCGGGAGAATTACGCCAGCCTGCTTGCCAATGCGGGCCGTATTGCCGAAGCGAAGGCCCTTGCGGCACGAATATCGGGTGGCAACAAGCCGGGTTCCATTCATGCTCTGGCTTTGTCCTTAATCGCCAGTGCCGAAACCAGCCAGATCAATACCCGGATCAATGTCCTGAATGCACAGTTAGCTGCGGCGCATGACCTTGCCAGCATCAAGGCAGCCGTCGTCGCCAGCGCCCTGCCGGTTGACCTGCAAACCTTCCCGGCGTGGCTGCACATTGCTGATCTTTATGGCAGTCACGATGATGGTGCAGATGCGCAACACGTCGTGCAACTGCTTCAAAAAGCGCTGATACGTGAACCGCCGACGTTGAACCGCGCCAATGCGCAGCTCGATCTCGCGCAGGCATTCCTGGGGTTACATCAGAACAAGACAGCCGCCGCGCTGGTCAGCCATCTCGCCGTTGCGCCATTCTTGCCCGCCATACTGCGCCAGCACGATCCCTATCATCAGGCCGAGGCACTTGCCACCCAACTGGCAAAGATGGCGGCTTGGCAAGCCAAGGCCGACGATCTTCGCAACGCCCGCATCAGCGCGCAAAAAGCGATGGCCATCTTCACCCACCTCAACCTCGCCACGGTTTATGGCAACGATCTGGTGAGCCTTTGCACCGGCGCGCCGCGTCTGGCGCTCGAAGTATCTTGCGAAGCGCTGGCTGCCAGATTGCCGCCCGGCAGCAACCGGGACTCCCTCTATGGCACGTTGATAGGGGCCCAAGTTGCCCGGCTCGACGGCGCCGGTCGGCAGGCAGCCCTCAGCAAAATCAACCAGTTGATGGCTAAAATCGACAATAAGCAGCAGCGTGAAAATAGTCTGCAACTGATCTCGCAACGGCTCGCGACTGCGGCCGACTGGCAAGACGCCATCAAGCTTGCGGCTGGCGCGCCGGGGCCAGCTGCCGCGCTGGCGCAACAGATGATTGCCAATGGCAATCTGCGCCAAGCCGCATCATTGGTGCCGCAGTTCAGCACCAATATGCGGCTGCTTGTCAGTTACGAGGCCGAACTTGCTTTACACCTTGCTAGAATGGGCGACATCAACGGTGCGCTTGCCGCCATGCAGCGCATCACTGACGCGAGTTTCCGGGTCACGCCGCTCTATCAGATTGCAAGGACCGCCTTCACATGGGGCGGGCCGGATGCGAAACTGGCGGCTGCGGCTGCTGATGCAACTTTTACGGATTTTTACGCGCGACCGAATTTTGGCTGCTGGACGTTGGCGCAGATCACGCCCTCGTCCGTGCCTGCATGGAACAAGCCAGACCTCGCCACAGACATGCAAAAATGCCTGTCGCTGCGGGCGTCCTGGATGCTCGTCAATACCCAGTGGCGCTGTTGCCATAGCGGCCCGGACATGCCGAAGGCCTTGCGCCATGCCTATCAGCAGGAGCGGTTTTGGGTAGATCGCAATGTCCTGGCGAAGGTGCAGTCCACCAATGCCGGGGGGCGGGCGGCGGCGGATCGCAATTCGATCGGCCTTCTTTATGGTGATGGCGCCCTCGAGCTTGCCAATAGTCAGTTCACCGGCCATCCCAATGAGGCGATGAGCGATGCCGCGCAACGGCTTGGCGAGGACAATCCGGCGGCCGCGCATGTCCTCGCGGCGCGGCTGATCGCGCGGGCAGCCCCTCTCAAGGCAGGCTATGCCAAGTCGCAGCTTCTTGTGGAAGCGATGAACGGGCTTCTAGCCTCCGGCGATCTCGGCGGCGCAACGGCGCTGCTGTCACAAATCACGTATCAATACGCACTTCTTCCGCCTTTGCGGCAGCTTTCCCGCTTCGCCCAGACCGCGCAGAGCGCGGATGCGGCGTCCCTGCTGACACAGGAAGTCCAGAAAGATCATGAGGAAAATCAGGATTATTATCTTGCCGATGTGCCACGGCGGGCGCTCGAACTCGGCTTGCAGCCGCTCGCCAAACTGGCGCTGGCGCGCTACTTGGTTTCGCAACCGCAAGGCTGGTGCGCTGCCGAATATGGTTATAGCGCGGGCTTGCTGGAACATGGCGAGCGCGCGCGGGCTATCGTGCGGCTGAAGGCGGCCCTGGAGCGTATGGCCGCGCTTGAGCCCACCAGCCGCACAAGCTGTGCCATCGAGCTGGCGACAGCGCTGGCTTGGGCGGGACAAAACGACCTGCTTGCAGATTTGCTCGCCAAGGCACCTGATGCGGACGTGCTGGCGCGGGATCTTCGAGGTGCCGCTCGGGGTGCGGCCCGCGTCGGTGATCCAGTCGCGGCGCGCCAATTTTTGACCCGCGCTCTGGCCGCCCGCAAAAGCCAGCGGCAGGATTTTGCGGGCTGGTCGGCCGCGCTGATGGCCGAAGCGCAGGCCGCGATTGATCCAACCGCCGCCGCGAAGGCGGCGCTGGCGATCGCTGATCCTGTCTGGCGCGGGCGCGCTGTCGCCAAGCTCGCTCAGGCGCGGTTCGCGCTTGGTGACCTCGACGGCGCCACAAAACTGCTGGAAGATTCAGCGCCACTGCACGACAGGGTGCTCGACATGGGACTGGCTCGAGCGGCGCGCTGGCTTTATGGCCAGGGTCACAGCCAACGCGGGCGTATCCTTATCGGCAGGATCAGCGCCAAGACGCTGCGCGAAGCGACGTGGCACTTTTGCCTGCTGACCGGAGCGCGATTGCATCCTGATGCCGATCCGTTGCTTGATAGCGACCAGATCACCAATCCGGCCGAAAGGGCCTTTCTGCTGATCGATCTTTGCGCGCTCCTGCAAAGCCAGCATCGCGCTGACCTGGCCAGCAAGGCGCTGCAACAGGCCTTGGCGCTGACAAGCCAGATCGGCGATGCGCTGGTCAAGGCCGATGTGGCCGTCTGGGTGACGCGCCTCGCGGCTGCCGACGACTCCACATTGATGAAATCGGCGCGCAGCGCAGCGAGCACCATCACGCAGACCCTGCCCGACCGGGCAGTTCGCGCCGCCATGCGCCAGTTGCTTCAGGCGACGCTGGATTTGACCCTGCCGGCCGCACCGGGTTCGCAACTGGCGATGGAGGCCGAGCAGAACGCTCGCGACAGGAAAATTGAAAGTGATGTCTTTGGGTTCGTGCCTAACCTGAACTACGCGCAGGATCTTGGCGATACGGCCGCCTATCTGCGCATGGTCGCCAGCAAAAATCCTGAAATGGCGGTCGGGGAATTGACCGGGGCAGCGGTTGATCGCGCCGCAAAACTCGCCAGTCTCCACACAATGGTCAAAAGCTGGCGCATCACGGCGGCCAGCAAGGCCGCACCGTGAGTGAGGGCGGGGCTGTTGTAACGTCCTGCCCGCGCCTCAAACCACAGCTGCTGCCAGCAAATTGCGCCCATGTTTGGCCGATGGCCGTGAATTTTCTGAAATGATGTCCGCAATGTGAACGCTCTGGCACGCCCGCATGACGAGGCCCGCAAGGTCGATCTTAGGCAAGTTGAATCGCGGCAAAACGTCGAGGGCTCGCTACGGCCCAACTCATGCTGATCCAAACTTGCGACAGCGCCGGAATTGCTGTCCCCTGCAATTCCGGCGCTGTTCAATGTGACAAGACCTGGCGTTCAGCATCAGGAAGCGCTGATGCGTCGGCTGGCGTGACCCGTCGACAATTTGGGCCGACTTGAGCTCTGTTGCCGCTTCTGGCGCGGGGGCTGATATGGACGCTGGCGCAGGCGCGGCACTTCATCATTCCAGCGCCAATCATCTGCGTCGATCACCGG
>JAJZGX010000043.1 GCA_021804825.1 Pseudomonadota bacterium
GGCTGGCGCAGCGCCAAGGCCCGATCATCCCGCTCCTTGGTGAAGATGATTTCGAGCGGCTATGTCAGGAACAATCGATTTGCACCAACACCGCCGCCGCCGGGGGCAACGCTGCATTATTGGCCTTAACGTAAGTTTGCCAGCAATGTTGCCGCTAGAGCCCGATGCGGAGCTTTGCGGCGATTTCACCTATGATGCCTTTGCGGAAGGCCAGAACGCAGACCACAAACACCAGACCCTGAATGACGCTGACCCATTGCCCGGCGGTCGCCAGATAATTCTGCATGCCTTCGATGATGAAGGCGCCCAGCACAGGGCCAAGAATTGTGCCCATGCCGCCCACCAGCGTCATGAGGATGATGCTTCCAGAGGTTGTCCAATAAACGTCGGATAGTGAAGCGTGCTGCACCACCACCGCCTTGGTGGCGCCTGCGAGGCCGGTCAGCGCCGCCGACAGCGTGAAGGCCATGAACTTGTAATGATCGGCCTTGTAGCCCAACGAAATCGCCCGTGGCTCGTTTTCCCTTATGGCTTTCAGCACTTCGCCGAAGGGTGAATTGATGATGCGATAAATCAGCAGGAAGCCCGCGGTGAAAATTGCGAAGACGCAGAAATACAGTTGCAATGGGTTGGAGAGATTGACGAGGCCGCCAAAAATCTTGCCCTGCGCGACAGGTTGCAAGCCATCCTCGCCGTGGGTGAAGGAGGCTTCTACCGCAACAAAATAGATCAATTGCGACAGCGCCAGCGTCACCATGGAGAAGTAGATCCCCTGTCGACGGATGGCAAGCACGCCCGTCAATGCCCCGAGCAAGGTGGCGGCGACAACCCCGGCAATGATGCCCAGCCAGACCGGTTGACCATAGGTGACGGCGAGCCAGGCGCATATGTAAGAACCGGTGCCCATGAACATGGCATGGCCAAAGGACAAAAGGCCCGCATAACCGACCAACAGGTTGAAGGCGCAGGCCATGAGCGCAAAGCACAAGGCATCCATCAGGAAGAATGGATAGACAAAAAATGGCGCGACGATCAGCGCTGCCAGCAACAGCCCAATGCCGATGATCTCCGGCCGCCGTGTCGAGCCGGCTTGTGTCAGCGGCCTTGTTGTTGGAAGCACGGCCGCCATCATGATGCCCTTCCAAACAGGCCCGAGGGGCGCACCAGCAGCACAATCGCCATGATGACGAAGACGATCACCCCCGATGCCTGCGGGTAAATCACCTTGGTCAGACCTTCGATCAGGCCAAGCATGTAGCCGGAGATGATCGACCCCAGTATCGATCCCATGCCGCCGATCACCACCACGGCAAATACCACGACGATGAGATCGGCACCCATTGTGGGGTTGACCTGATAGATCGGAGCGGCGAGCACGCCCGCAAAGGCGGCAATGGCGACGCCGAGCCCATAGGTGAGCGTGATCATCAACGGCACATTGATGCCAAAAGCCTGCACCAGCTTGGGATTTTCGGTCGCGGCGCGCAAGGTCGCGCCAAAGCGGGTGCGCTCGATGGCCAGCCAGGTGCCGAAGCACACGACGCTGGAGGCGACGACCACGAAGATCCGGTAATTGGGCAGAAACATGAAGCCGAGATTGTGGCCGCCCGACAGCACATTGGGGATGTCATAGGGCTCGCCCGACGAGCCATAGGCGTTTTGCAGCAGGCCCTGAATGACCGCCGCCAGCCCGAATGTCAGCAGCAGCCCATAGATTGGCTCGAGCCCGTCGAGGCGCCGCAGCATGGTGCGTTGCATGATCATGCCGAACACGCCGACGATCAGCGGCGACAACAATAGTGCCCACCACATGTTGAGATGCGTGGGCAAGTGCGCGCTGGCCAGGGCGAGTTGGCCGTGGATCAGCACCGGATAGGGGATGTCAAAGCCGTTGAGCAGAAACCAGGCGCAGAAGGCGCCGAGCATGTAAACCGCACCATGGGCGAAATTGACGATGTTCAGCATGCCGAAAATCACCGCCAGCCCGAGGCTCAGCAGCGCGTAAAACGAGCCGTTGATGAGGCCAAGCGACAATTGCCCGAACCAGAGTTGCGGCGGATAATGCATAAACTGAAACATGGCTTGATCCCGGCGTGTCGAGGCAAGCCCTGCGGTTTCATCCCGCAGGGCTCACGAGCGAGGGTTTATTTCACATAAGGGCAGTGGCCATCTTTCATGGGACGGAATGCCTGATCAGCCGGGATCTTGGCGATCAGCTTGTAATAATCCCACGGCCCTTTCGATTCTGCCGGCGATTTGACCTTGAACAGATAGGTCGGGAACACGGCGCGGCCATCGGCCCGGATCTGGCCTTTGCCAAACACCGCATCGTCGGTGGGGAAGCTCTTCATTTCCGTCACCACCTTCTTGCCGTCGCTGGCATCGCCCAGTTTTTCCACGGCTTTGAGATATTGCAGCGTCGAGGAATAGACGGCTGCCTGATCCCAGGTCGGCATGTGCTTGAGGGGTTCCAGAGCCTGGTAGCGTTTCGAAAAGGCCCGGGTCTGGTCGTTCAAATCCCAATAAAACGACGAGGTGAATTCGAGGCCCTGCGCGGTCTTGAGGCCGAGCGAATTGACGTCGGTGATGAACAGCAGCAGCGGCGCCATGATCTGCCCGCCCTTCTGAATGCCAAATTCCGCGCCCTGCTTCATGGAATTGATGGTGTCACCACCAGCATTGGCCAAACCGATGACCTGAGCTTTCGAGGCCTGAGCTTGCAGCAGGAAGGATGAAAAATCCGGCGTGCTGAGCGGTGCGCGCACATGGCCCAGCACCTTGCCACCATTGGCAATCGCCACGGCGCCGGTGTTTTTTTCCAAGGATTTGCCGAAGGCATAATCAGCCGTGATAAAAAACCAGGTCTTGCCGCCAGCCTTGGTGATCGCGCCGCCGGTACCATGGGCCAAGGCCCAGGTGTCGGTCGCAAAATGCACCTGATTGGGCGAGCATTTGGCACCCGTCAGAATGTCGGCGGCAGCGCCATCAATCAGGAAGACTTTGTTCTTTTCCTGAACGATCGGCGATATGGCCAAGGCAACTGCCGAATTTGGCACGTCGATGATGGCGTCGGCATGGTCCTGATCAATGGCCTGGCGGGCAAGATTGGCACCGACGTCGGGCTTGTTCTGGTGGTCGAGGCCAATGACCTTGACGCTCCAGCCCTGCTTCTCGATCCCGGAATCCTTGATCGCCATATTCACGGCCACAACGGAGCCGGGGCCGCCCGCATCCTTGTAAAGGCCGGACATATCGGAGATCACCGCCAGTGTCAGGGATTTGCTTGCCGCAGCATGGGCAGGGGCGATGAGCGCGGTAGTTGCCAGCATCAGGCCAGCAAGGATATGTTTTTTGGTAATAGACATGTTCAGGTTCTCCGATTTTGAAGTCTTTGCTTTAGACGCCTAGATAATCATGGAGCTTTTCCATATTGGCCTTGAGTGACTGCGCGGTGAAGGCATCGATGATGCGGCCATCCTCCATCACGTAATAGCGGTCGGCGATTTTCGAGGCGAACAGGAAATTCTGTTCAACCAGCAGAATGGTAAAACCCTTGGCCTTGAGCTTGGCGATGGTCATGCCAATCTGTTCGATTATCACCGGCGCCAATCCTTCCGTCGGCTCATCCAGCATCAGCAAGGGCGCGCCGGTGCGCAAAATGCGGGCAATGGCCAGCATCTGCTGTTCGCCGCCGGACAATTTGGTGCCCTGGCTGGAAAGACGTTCCTGCAAATTGGGAAACAGCTCGAAAATCTCGGCGAGGTTCAGACCGCCGGGCCGCACCGGCGGGGGCAGCATCAGGTTCTCGCGCACGTTGAGGCTGGCGAAAATGCCGCGCTCTTCCGGGCACAGCGCAATGCCGGCCCGCGCAATGGCATCGGACGATTGACGGATGAGTTCGCGGTCTTCGAAGACAACAGAGCCGGTGCGTTTGGCGACCATGCCTTGAATGGATTTCAGGGTCGTGGTCTTGCCTGCGCCATTGCGCCCGAGCAGGGTGACAACCTCGCCCTTGCCAACTTCAAAATCGACACCATGCAGGATGTGGGATTCACCATACCAGCTTTGCAGGTTCTCGACCCGGAGAAATGCCGCCTCAGCCATGCCCGGCTCCGATATAGGCGGTCTTCACGTCGGCATTTTGCGCGATGTCGGCATAAGGCCCCTCTGCCAGCACCTTGCCACGTGTCAGCACCGTGATGGTGTCCGACAGCGAAGCCACGACGCGCAGGTTATGTTCAACCATCAGGATGGTGCGGCCTTTGACGACGCGGCGGATCAGTTCAGCGGTATGGTCGATGTCTTCCTGGCCCATGCCCGCCAGCGGTTCGTCGAGCAGCAGCAATTGCGGATCGAGCGCCAGCGTTGTGGCAATCTCCAGCGCGCGCTTGCGACCATAAGGCATTTCAACCGCCGTCGCGTGCGCATATTGCGTCAGTCCGACTTCATCCAGCAGCGCGAGGGCGCGGTCATTGAGATGATCGAGCACCCGGCGCGGGCGCCAGAAATCGAACGAGTTGCCGCGCGCTTTCTGCAAGGCCACCCGGACATTTTCCAGCGCGGTCAGATGTGGAAACACCGCCGAAATCTGGAACGAGCGCACCATGCCGAGCCGTGCCACTTCGGCCGGCCGCAATCTGGTGATGTCGCGACCTTCATAGGTGATCTTGCCGCTCGACGGCTGCAGAAACTTGGTCAGAAGATTGAAGCACGTGGTCTTGCCCGCGCCATTGGGGCCGATCAGCGCGTGAATCGTCCCGCGTCTGACATTGAGATGAACCTGGTTGACTGCCACAAAGCCGGCAAAGGCCTTGCTCAGCCCATCCGCTTGCAGCACGAAATCATCCGCCACGCCGCATCACCCCTCGTGTGTTCCCGACTTGTGCTTTTGCGCTGATTTTTTGTCAGCTTGCTTTGTTGCCATGGTTCATAGCTGCTCTAATCGGCCTTTGGCAAGCGCAGGGGGTACGTCTTTCGGCCAAGGCGGGGGCGGCGCCGCGCCGATGGGGCGTTGCGTTTATATGTATAATATCTAATATGAAACGCGAGCGCGGTGACAGCGCTGACGAGGAGGAGTTCGGACATGATCAATCGGCGGGACGGGCTGTTGGCGGGGCTTGGCTTTGGCATGTTGGGGGCGATGGCAGCCGAGGCGGCACCTGCGACTGCGGCGGGTGACGCGGCGCTTGGCGTGGTTTCGCGCAAGCTCGTCGCCGGGCTTTCGGCCAAGGATGCGGCGCAATCCATGGAATCAACCGCCGACAATGCCAATATCAAGCTGGTGACGACGCTGGCGCTTTCGCAGCAGGTGGCGGCGATGACCGGCAAAAAGCAGCGCCTGATGACGATTTACCTGTTTTGTGATCCGTTGATCGCGCAGGATATGGTCGATGCCAATCCGCTGTTTGCGGCCTTCATGCCCTGCCGCATCGCCATGGTGGAAGATGCAACGGGCAGCCTGTCGCTGGTGATGATGAATCTTGATCCGCTGGTTGCCGCGGCCCCGGCGGCGTTGCAGCCCAAGGCCAAGCACATTCGCGATGTGCTGATGCATATCATGGAGGCGGGGGCCAACGGCGATCTGTGAGCCGGGCTCAGCCGATGGTCAGGTCCGGCGTGGTGCGCTGATCCAGCATCAATTGCAGGAATACCAGATCCAGCCATTGCCCGAATTTGGTGCCCACTTGCGGCATGCGTGCTACCTGCTCGAAACCGAGGCGCTCGTGCAGGTGGATTGAAGCCTCGTTGCCTGCTTCGATGGCGGCAATCATCACGTGCTTGCCGAGATCGCGCGCCCGCTCGATGAGCGCTGCCAGCAAGACCTTGCCGATGCCGCCGCCGCGCTGGTCGGCGCGCACATAGACCGAATGCTCCACCGTGTGGCGATAGCCATCAAAAGCCCGCCAGTCACCGAATGAGGCATAGCCGACGATGCCCTGTGGCCCGGCATCGGCGACCAGCACCGGATAATGGCTGGCCTGACGCTGGCTCAGCCAGGCGAGACGATTGGCGGCATCGACTTGCGTGTCGTTCCAGATGGCGGTGGTGTGCAAAACCGCGTCATTATAAATCGCCATGATGGCGGGAATGTCGTCGGCACGGGCGTCGCGTACTTGCATGAGGGCTTTCTCTTTCGCTTCAATCGCGGCTTCAGGGGCAAGGAATCGCTCCTTGACAGGCTTCGCGGCCACTATAAACTCATCGGTAAAAAAGCGGGAGGCGGCTTTGCGAGCATCCACAATGGCCTGGCTCATCGGCCTGGTGCTGATCGTCGCGCTTTACACGCTGGGGCCGGCCCTGGGGATGAACCGCGCCGCTCCGGCAATTTTGGGAATGCCGCCGCTGTATTTCTGGTTTGTGCTGGTGCCTGTGCTCAGTCCGCTCATCCTCGGCGTGGTCTATCTGATTGATCAACGCGACCTTCACGGCAAAAACGGGGAGTGAGGCGATGAATGCCGACAACGGGATTCTGATCTTCGTGGCGCTCGGTGTCGTGTTTGTGACATGGGTCGGCATTCGCTCGGGCCAGACCGCCTCAAGAACGCTCGAAGGATGGATGGTCAATGACCGGCGGATGGGGCCGTGGCTGACGTGGTTCCTGCTCGGCACCGAGGTCTATACGGCCTTCACGTTTCTGGGGCTGGCCGGGTTCGCCTATGCCAAAGGCGGCGCTGTTTTCTACAATGTCGGCACCAATGATGTCGGCTATGCGCTGGGGTTTTTCATCCTGCCCGCCATCGGCATGATCGGCCGAAAATATGGTCATGTGACCCAATCCGACTTCATTGCCGATCGGTATCAGAGCCGTGCCCTTGGCATTGTCATTGCCTTTGCGACGGCCATCATCCTGATTGCCTATATCGACCTCAACATTGTCGGACTCGGGGCGGTGCTGGGGGTGCTGACCGATCACAAGCTCAATGTGCTCACCGCTGACACCATTGCGTTTGCTGTGCTCAGCGTCGCCGTGGCGCTCGGCGGTATTCGCGGCAATGCCTGGGCCTCGATGATCAAGGACGTGCTGATGTTCATCGCCATCGCCGCCCTGTTCATCGTTGTTCCGCTGAAATACTTTGGCGGCTTTACGCCGATGTTTCACCAATTCATGACCAAAATTCCAGAACGCATCACCATGCCGGGGCCAACCCACAAACTCGGCCTTGGGTGGTTCGCGACGACGGTGCTGTTGACCGGCTTCGGGCAATGGATGTGGCCGCAATGGTTCAATGTCGCCTATTCGGCCAGAGACAGCCGCACCCTGAAATTGCAGGCGGTGTTCATGCCGCTCTATCAATTGGTGAAGGTCGCGGTCATTACCATCGGCTTTGCCGCCGTGATCATTTTTGCCGGCCAGAAGGTCGCCGCCAATGATGTGGTGATGCTGACCGCCAAGCAGGTGTTTCCGATCTGGTTTCTGGCACTTTTTGCGCTGGCCGCGGTGTTGTCGGCCATCGTGCCTGCTGGCCCGATCATCATGATGTCCTGCACGCTCTTGTCGCGCAATGTCTATGCGCAACTGATGCCGGGCACATCGAGCGAAGCCATTTTCAAAATGTCGCGCTGGCTGGTGTTCGTGGTGACATTTGCAGCGCTGATTCTAGCGGTGGTGGCGCATGCGCTGATCGTCATCATCTTGCTGGTGGCTTATGATTTCATTGCGCAATTGCTGCCTGCGGTGGTTATCGGCGGGCTGTTCTGGCGCCGCGCTTCGCTGGCGGGAGTCGTCGCGGGCCTGGTGACCGGCTGGGGGCTGTCGTTGGTGCTTCTGCTCAGCGGTCACGGCCAGATCTGGAACATGAACGCCGGGTTCGTGGCGCTCATCGCCAATATCGTGGTCTTTGGTGTCGTGAGCCTCATCACCAAGCCTGCCGAGGGTGCGCATGTCGAGAGGTTTTTCGCTGCTGCAAGATAGCGCGCGGCACGCCCGGCCATGATGTGAAAAACACATTGCCACGGCTGTGGAATGGCCGGGCAACCCCCTTTTTTGCCGTCACAAGCATCCCCATATCCATGACACGGTTGCCTTCGGGGGCCGAATCATCTCAACCCTTGGCGGGGCCTTCGTGGCGATGTCGGGGCCACTTGGAGGGTCACATATGAACTTCGAGACATTTACTGAACGGGCGCGCGGCTTTGTGCAGAGCGCGCAATCGATGGCAATCCGCGAGGGCCATCAGCAATTTACACCGGAACACGTCCTGAAAGTGCTGCTCGACGATGAGCAGGGGCTGGCGGCGGGCCTGATCGACAAATCGGGCGGCGATTCCCGCGAGGCGTTGACCTTGACCGAACTGGCTTTGGCCAAGCTCCCGAAAGTGCAGGGGGCTGGCGCAGGGCAGCTTTATCTTGCCCCGACCACGGCGCGGATTTTCGATCAGGCCGAGAAGATCGCCAAAAAGGCCGGTGACAGCTTTGTCACGGTCGAGCGCCTGCTGCTGGCGCTGGCGATGGAGAAAAGCTCCGAAGCCGGCAAAATCCTCAGCCAATGCGGCACCAGCGCCCAGAAGCTCAACAAGTCCATCGAGGATTTGCGCAAGGGCCGCACCGCCGACAATGCCACGGCTGAAAACGGCTATGATGCGCTCAAGAAATATGCGCGCGATCTGACCGAGGCGGCACGGGCGGGCAAGCTTGATCCGGTGATCGGCCGTGACGAGGAAATCCGCCGGTCGATTCAAGTGCTGTCGCGGCGCACCAAGAACAACCCTGTGCTGATTGGTGAACCTGGCGTCGGCAAGACCGCCATCGTCGAGGGGCTGGCGCTGCGCATCATCAATGGCGACGTGCCGGAGGCTTTGCGCGACAAGAAATTGCTGGCGCTCGATATGGGCGCGCTGATTGCCGGTGCCAAATATCGCGGTGAGTTCGAGGAGCGCTTGAAGGGCGTTCTCTCCGAAGTCACTGCGGCGGAAGGTGGCATCGTGCTGTTCATCGACGAGATGCACACGCTGATCGGTGCGGGCAAGGCCGATGGTGCGATGGATGCTTCAAACCTGCTGAAACCGGCGCTGGCGCGCGGCGAACTGCATTGCATCGGCGCGACGACGCTCGACGAATATCGCAAACATGTCGAGAAGGATGCGGCGCTGGCGCGGCGCTTCCAGCCGGTGTTCGTGGCCGAACCGACGGTCGAGGACACCATCTCGATCCTGCGTGGGCTCAAGGAGAAATATGAGTTGCACCACGGTGTGCGCATCAGCGATGCCGCCATTGTGGCCGCGGCGACCTTGTCCAATCGCTATATTGCTGACAGGTTCCTACCGGACAAAGCCATTGATTTGATGGATGAAGCCAGTTCGCGGCTGCGCATGCAGGTCGATTCCAAACCCGAGGAACTCGATGAGATTGATCGGCGGATCATCCAGCTCAAGATCGAGCAGGAGGCGCTGAAACGTGAGCTTGATCAGGCATCGAAAGACCGGCTGAGCAAGCTTTCCGCCGAGCTTGGTGATCTCGAAGAGCAGTCGGCCAGCATCACCAGCCGGTGGCGGGCCGAAAAGGACAAGCTTGGCGAGGCGCAGAGGCTGAAGGAACGGCTGGAGGTTGCACGTAATGATCTCATTCAGGCGCAGCGCAAAGGCGAATACCAGCGGGCGGGCGAACTGACCTATGGCGTCATTCCTGATCTGGAGAAAAAACTCGCCGACACCGAGGCCAATGGTGCAGGCACGCTGGTCGACGAGGCCGTGACGGCGGACCATATTGCGCAGGTCGTGTCGCGATGGACCGGCGTGCCGGTCGACAAGATGCTGACCGGCGAGAAGCAGAAATTGCTGGCGATGGAAGGCGAGCTTTCGCGGCGTGTGGTCGGCCAGAATGCCGCCGTCAAGGCTGTGGCGACGGCGGTGCGCCGTGCCCGCGCCGGGTTGCAGGATCCGAACCGGCCGATCGGCTCGTTCATGTTCCTCGGCCCGACCGGTGTCGGCAAGACCGAACTCACCAAGGCACTGGCGCAGTTCCTGTTTGATGACGACTCGGCGCTGGTGCGCATTGACATGTCGGAATATATGGAAAAGCACGCGGTATCGCGGCTGATCGGTGCACCTCCCGGCTATGTCGGTTATGACGAAGGCGGCGCCTTGACCGAGGCGGTGCGGCGGCGGCCCTATCAGGTGGTGCTGTTCGACGAAGTCGAGAAGGCCCATCCCGATGTGTTCAACGTGCTGTTGCAAGTGCTGGACGATGGCCGCTTGACCGATGGTCAGGGCCGCACGGTGGATTTCCGCAATGTCGTGATCATCATGACCTCGAACCTCGGTTCGGAATATCTGGTTGCCCAGAAGGAAGGCGAGCCGGCGAGCGCGGTCGAGGGCGAGGTGATGAATGCCGTGCGCGGGCATTTCCGGCCGGAATTCCTCAACCGCATCGACGAAATCATCCTGTTCCATCGGTTGCGCCGCGAGGATATGGGCGCCATTGTCGATATCCAGTTTGCGCGTCTGGCGCGGCTGCTGGAGGATCGCAAGATCACGCTGGTGCTCGATCCCAAAGCCCGTGCCTGGCTGGCGGACAAGGGTTATGACGCGGCCTATGGCGCGAGGCCGCTGAAGCGGGTGATCCAGAAATATGTGCAAGACCCGCTGGCCGGGCGCCTGCTGGCCGGGGAACTTGCCGATGGCACGACCCTGCATGTGTCGGCCTCGCAGCAGGGCATCCTGTTTGGTGACGACCCGGCGACGGCACAGGAGCCAGAAGCGGACGAGAAGGTCGTGCGCTTCCCGAAGGGGGCATGATCGGCGTCAGGCCGAAGCGCGGCGCGGGGCTTGCGTCGGGCTGTTGATGAGAATGAGCAGCGCCGCCGGGTCGAGAGGCTTGGCGGCGAAATGATCACAGCCGGAGGTCAGCGCATGCGCCTCGGCATCGGCGCTGGTGGAGGCGGAAACGGCGATGATCAGGCGGGGGGCGAGGCGCTCCTTCTGCTCGCGCGCCCTTATGGCGCGTGCCACAGTGCCGCCATCCATGTCGGGCAGGCGCAAATCAAGCAGGATACAATCGGGTGCGGGGCTCGTGAAAGCTTCCGCCAGCGCCGCCGCGCCATCGCTGACGCGGGCGACCTCGGCACCTAGCCGCTCGCACTGGCGCATCATCACCAGCGCGTTGATGTCATTGTCTTCGGCAATGAGAATGCGGGTGCCCATCGGCAAATTGCGCGAGGGCGTCGCTAAGCGTTCTTCCGGCTCCGGCTGAACCTGAGCAATCATGCGCAGCAATGATTTGGCGCGCACTGGGCGGGTCAGCCAGCCGTCAAATCCCTGAGCCGAGACCTGCCCGAAGGTCGAGCGCTCGAAGGGGGCCAGCAGGATCAGGCACTGGCCAACCCCCGCCAATCTGGCGGCATTCGCCAATTTCTGGGCGGTTTCCGAGCTCAGGCCATGGTCGATCAGCACGGCGTCAAAGCGCTCGTCACCACCAAGCGCGGCCTGTGCGGCCAGAGCTGTGGCGACCTGAGTGACGGCAACGCCAACGGTTGCCAGTTTCTGTGCCAGATAGGGCGCTTCAAAGGGCGAGTCGGCGACGATGAGCACGCGTTTGCCACGCACGGGCAAGCGCAGCAGCGGCTGGTCATAGGGGCGCGCCTCGGCAAAGCGCAGCGGCTGCGTGAAGGTGAATTCAGCGCCAGTGCCGCTTGCCGTCTCGGTCAAACGGAGTTCGCCGCCCATTTCCGTGACAATGCGACGGGTGATAGCGAGCCCAAGCCCTGTGCCTTCGGCAAGCGTCTGGCCGTCAGGGGCGATCTGCTCGTAGGGCTCGAATATCGCCGTGCGGCGATCCGGGCTGATGCCGGGGCCGGTGTCACGGACAAAAAACTCCAGCTTGTCCTCGGCACGTCTGACCTCGATGCCAACACCGCCATGTTCGGTGAATTTGACCGCATTGCCGGCAAGATTCATCAGGATTTGCTGCAGCCGCATCGGATCGCCGGTGATGCGTTGCGGCACATCCGGGCGCACCAGAGCGGCAATTTCGATGGATTTGGACTGGGCGCGCGGCGACAGAAGTTCAACAACGGATTCAACCAGGGCGGACAGATCGAATTCGACCTCGTTGACGACGAATTTTCCCGCCTCGATACGCGAAAAATCCAGCAGGGTCTCGACCAGTTGCTGCAATTGATCGCCAGCATTGCGGATGGCAGCGGCATAGGTTGCCTGCTCACCATCAAGCTTGGTGCCTGTCAGTAGATCAGCCATGCCGACCATGCCGCTGAGCGGGGTGCGAATATCGTGGCTTATGTCGGCAAGGAACCGCGATTTGGCGTCGTTGGCGGCCTCGGCGCGGTCGCGTGCCTTGAGGGCGATGCTGATCTGCCAGAAATCGCGCCGAAACACCTCGTTTTCCTTGTTGACCTCCTCGACGCGGCGAATATAGCCACGTCGCTCCACATACAAGGCCAGCGCCAAGCCAACGGCGCAAAGTGCCACAATCCATGCCAACATGTGCAAATTCCATTGCCTTTTCGTCACTTGGCCGAATTATGCAGCAAGGCTGTTAACAAGCTGCCACCTTCAGCAAATGATTCCGGCAGCTCTTGCAAGTCACTGCTAAGGCATGGCTTTCAGGCGAACAGCGGCTCCAGCAGCCAGACGATCGCGAGAATGGATGCAAGCCAGATCAGCGTGCGCAAAACTGGAATGCCGAGAATATAAACCGGCACATAAAGCGCGCGCGCCCAGACATAAAGCTCTGCACCATGGGCGGTCGCTGCGTTGGTGCGCCCAGCCACGACGACGCCGAGGACAGCGGCAGCAAAAATCGGGAATGTCGCAAGCATATTATGCAGGGCACGATTGACGCGGCCCACATATTTATTGTCGATCACCGCGGGTTGGTCGCGCGGCCCCATCAAGAAGCCCAGCGACACGAAGGGTAACTGCGCGGACGCTTGCAGGACGATCTGCACAATCACCAGCGCGATGGCACAAGCGAGCATGGTGAGTTCGATGGGCAGGGGATGAGCGGTCATCGGGCGATCCTTGTTGGTGTCCGCCACCATAGGCCAGACTTCCGCGACAAGTGTCAATCGATGTTGCTTTATGCCCTCTGGCGCCGCTCAGGTTCCGGCGACAACCAGCAGACGCTTCACCTCACCGCTGCGGAAGGCTTGCAGAAAGGCCTGATAGTTGCGGAAAGACACACAACCGTTGGAATCGCCGCGCGCACCGAGCATGAAACTATGCGCCAACAGCCCGGAACGGCCATAGACCGTGCCACCGCCGACCGGGGTCAGGCGCAATGCACGCACGCCGTGAAATAAGGCGCGCCGATAGGTCAGATCATACAGATGCGGCGGCGTTGGCCCGCGCATCCGCACGTTGACATAGTGCGGGTTGTCGATCATCGCACCGAGACCGGAATGGGCCTCAAGTCTCGTGCCATTGGGCAGAAGCACCGTGTGCTGGGCTATGTTATAAACGGCCGTTCCAGCGCTGGCGCTGCTGTGATTTGAGAAAATATTGCCAAGACTGACCGAATTGTAGTGTGACGGCGCATAGGCAAGCGCCGACCCGGCGGATTTGGGCTGCGCGCCGAACATTTTTTCAAAAAACGAACGATGATCGACCGGCGGGGCAGCAACCGGCGTCGGTTTGCGCACCAGCGCCAGCCTTGTGCGGGCCGGGAGCACGCGGGGCTTGGGGGCCACATTGTGTGGCTTTGCAGCCTTGGCCACCTCAGTCTGTGCGGCCGCCATCGGCAGCGGAACGGGTTTGGGTCTGGTCAGGGCGACGTCAACCGGCGGCAGCGGAATGGCGGCCTTGGCGACTTCTGGCACCGTCTTGGCCATGGGCAGCGGCACAGCAGCCGGCATGGGCACGGCGGCGGTTCGCTGCGGCATCGGCGGCAGGGGCACGGCGCGCGCTACCGGTTCAGCAATGTCGCGCGATGGCAGATCGGCCTTTGCGACTTGTTGCGGTGCAACCTTTGTCACGGCGGCGTCATTGCCGGGCGAAGCCAGGGCCAGGGCCTCGCCAAGGCTCGGCATCACCGGTGTGGCAGCGGCGAGTTGTGGCTTTGCGACCGGTTTCGAGGGGGCGCTCGGTGCCTTCACCAAGGCGTCTGCCACCTGCGGCAGGGTCATGGCTATGCGCCGGACTTGAGATCGCCAGGTTTCGGGTGCAGCGGGCTGGGCTGGAACCGCCAGCAGGGCCATGGCGCTGTCATTGCGCATCATGGTGCTATCGGCGGAGCTTGCGACTATGCCGCTCATGGTGCGAACCAGCAACAGGCAGCCCGCGAAAGCAACTGCGCTGCCCATGAACAGGACGGATGTCGCCTTGAACATCAACTTCACCGATGATCCCCGGCCTGCAACGAGGTGCAAGCGTTCATCGCGATTGATCACATGCTGCATGGCTCTACTCAAACTCGACAAACAACCAACAAGATTCCCCCGCGTATTGACGCGCGGAAGGCATGAAAAGCCTCGCGATAAGCCAAGAGTAATTCGGCTTAACGTCGCGAAGTTCACATGAATACGTTGTGCGTTTTGCAACCTTCACCCTAACCGTAAAGCGCCATGGTTAATAAAATGCCCTCTATCGACAACAACATCATCTGCGCCCAAAAGGCGTTGATCAGACAACGGCATTGAAGAAAAAATCCTCCCCCGTTCAGACCCTTGCCAGCGCCAGTTTGACGCCGAACCCCACAAACAACGCTCCCGCTACACGATTGATCCAGCGGCCCGCGCGGCTGAATTGGCCGCGCACTTTGGGCACGGTCAGAAAACTGGCGACCATGGCCAGCCAGCCGATCAGCGTCGCTGCCATGCCCAACCCGTAGAGACCCTGCACCAGCAGGGGTGTCTGCGGACTTACGAGCGTTGAAAACAGCGACAGGAAAAACAGCACCGGCTTCGGATTGAGGGCGTTGGTGATGAAACCGCGCCCGAAATCCCGCAGCGATGCAGGTCGAGCGGCGCTGGCTGCAACCACAGGCGCCACGAAAGCTGGCGCGCGCCACGTCTTGATCCCCAGCACCAGCAGATACAAGGCACCCGCCAGTTTCAGCAGGTTGAAAATCATGATCGATTTGGCAACGAGCAGGCCCAGACCGAGAATTGTATAGGTGAGATGGAGCAGCAGTGAACTCCCGACGCCAAAACTTGTGGCGATGCCTGCGGGTCGGCCAAAGGCCAGACTCTGACGCATGACCATCGCCGTATCAGCGCCAGGTGCGACGACAACCAGCGAAAAAACAGCCATAAGACCAGCAAATTCAATCAAGTAGTGCAATAGGTGGAATCCTCGCTCTCTGCCTAGCAAAAATTAACTACATGATTGTGGGTGATAAATCTACCCTTGCTCTGCCGGGCGTGGCGATGTTGCTGTTGGGGGCGTCATTGCGTCACGGGGCCTTCAGAACCGTTTGCGCCCATGAATCGCAGGCCCGGAAAGGTTTATGCCCCTGAAAATCTGCGGTGCGATCCTGCGGTTTTGGGTTCAAAATCCGCACCTTGCGATCGGCGTTCTCAAGCGCCCCTGATCGCGGCTTCTAGGGCGGCGATGTCGATTTTCTTCATGGTCAGCATCGCCGCAAACGCCCGTTTTGCGACATCGCCGCCCGCCGCCACGGCGCTCAGCAGCACTTTGGGGGTGATTTGCCAGTTGACGCCCCATTTGTCCTTGCACCAGCCGCACATGCTTTCCCGGCCGCCATTGCCGACAATCGCGTTCCAGTAGCGGTCGGTCTCCTGCTGGCTTTCGGTTGTGATCTGGAAGGAAAATGCTTCGTTGTGTTTGAAGACCGGCGGGCCGTTGAGACCAATGCAGGGCAGGCCGAGCACGGTGAATTCCACCGTGAGGACGTCGCCTGCCTTGTTTCCAGGCCCCTCGGCAGGGGCGAGGATAATCTTGCCGACGTGACTGTCAGGAAATGTCGCGGCGTAAAAGGACGCGGCGGCTTCGGCCTCGCCCTCATACCACAGGCAAATCGCGGCTGCGGCGGTCATGCCCCCGCCTTGCCGCGCCAGCGCGGTGCTGGGTGTCGCTGTTTCACAGATCCAGAACTAACCGGCTTGGGTCTTCCAGCGCTTCCTTGACGCGCACGAGGAAGGTGACGGCGCCTTTGCCATCGACGATGCGATGATCATAGCTCAGCGCCAGATACATCATCGGGCGCACCTCGATCTTGCCGCCGATGACCATGGCGCGGTCTTGAATCTTGTGCATGCCCAAAATCCCCGATTGCGGGGCGTTGAGGATCGGCGTGGACATCAGCGAACCGTAAATGCCACCATTGGTGATGGTGAAGGTGCCGCCCTGCATATCCTCGATGGTCAACTGGCCGTCGCGGGCGCGGCGACCATAATCGGCAATGGCTTTTTCAATCCCGGCAATCGACAATTGGTCGGCATCGCGCACCACCGGCACTACCAAGCCACGCTCGGTGCCGACAGCAATGCCGATGTGATAATAGTTCTTGAAAACCATGTCGTCGCCATCGATCTCGCCATTGACGGCAGGAACGTCCTTCAGGGCGAGGACGCAGGCTTTGACGAACAGGCCCATGAAGCCCAATTTGGTGGCGTGCTTCTTTTCGAAGGCGTCCTTGTAGCGGGCACGCAGCGCCATCACCTCGGTCATGTCGACCTCGTTGAAGGTTGTGAGCATGGCGGCGGTGTTCTGGGATTCCTTCAAGCGGCGGGCGATGGTCTGGCGCAGCTTGGTCATGCGCACCCGCTCCTCGCGGGCGGCATCATGGGAAGGCGCGGGAGCGCGCGGCGCTGGCGGCGCGATGGGCCGCGCCAGTGGCGCCGGGGCGGCGAGCACGTCGCCTTTGAGCACCTGTCCGCGCTTGCCGGAACCGACCACGGCCGCAATGTCACGGCCCTGATCTGCGGCAATCTTGGCGGCGGCAGGGGAAGGCGGCATGGCGACGGGTGCGGCTTTGGCCGCCGGGGCTACCGCTGCAGGAGCGCTGGCTGCTGCCGTGGCACCGCCGCCGGCCGTGATCTGGCCGAGCAGGGCATTGGGAGCTACAGTCTCGCCTGCCTTGGCGACAATTTCCGACAAGACGCCCGCTGTCGGTGCGTTCACCTCCAGCGTAACCTTGTCGGTTTCAAGCTCGAGCAGGGGCTCATCAGCCTTGATGGCATCGCCGGGCTGCTTGAACCATTTGCCGATGGTGGCCTCGGTGACGCTCTCGCCCAAGGTCGGAACACGAATTTCAGTTGCCATGAAACCTAGCGCCCTCGCGGGCGTCCTCTCGTTAAACGTTAAGTTGAACTGCCAAAACCAGGCGCAAGCGCGATGTGCGGCATGGTGGAAATGCTGAAGCTGAAGCCCCGATTGGCGAGAATCGTCGGGTCTTCTGCCCCATGGTGTTGCCATGCGGCAATGTCATCGGTCCGCGCTGGCATCATGGCGAACGAGCCCGCCGCCACAGAAATTGCCCCGTGGCTGACACGCGCGCCCTTCAGCATCCGCTCATCCATCGACATGCCAGCGGTGAAGCCGGGGCGGGGGCATTGAAGCGACTGAAGAACCAGGCCATGCAGATTGTCCTTCAAACCGAAAACGCCTCATCGAGAAACGCCTTGAGTTGCGCCAGATGGCGCGACATGAGGCCGGTTGCGGTTGCTGCCGAAGCCGGGCGTCCGGCATAGGTCGCACGCTTCGATTTGCCACCGACCTGGCCCAGAACCCATTCGAGATAAGGCTCGACAAAGCTCCAGGCGCCCATGTTCTTGGGCTCTTCCTGACACCAGACGATCGTCGCCTTCTTGAAGCGCACCAATTCGTGCACCAGCGCTTTCAGCGGGAAGGGGTAGAGTTGCTCGACGCGCAGCAGATAGACATCGTCGATGCCGCGCTTTTCGCGTTCCTCATAAAGATCGTAGTAGACCTTGCCCGAGCACAGCACCACCTTGCGGATCTTGTCATCCTTCACGAGCTTGATCGTCTCGCCCTTCAGATATTCGGCATCGTCCCACAGCAGGCGGTGGAACGAGGAACCGGTCGCCATTTCGGCCAAGGTCGAGACCGCACGCTTGTGACGAAGCAGCGATTTGGGCGTCATCAGGATCAGCGGCTTGCGGATGTCGCGATGGATCTGGCGGCGCAGGGCGTGGAAATAATTGGCCGGCGTCGTGAGATTGGCAACCTGCATGTTGTCTTCGGCGCACATTTGCAGGTAGCGCTCCAGCCGCGCTGACGAATGTTCCGGTCCCTGACCCTCATAGCCGTGCGGCAGCAGGCACACCAGCCCTGACATGCGCAGCCATTTGCGCTCGCCCGACGAGATGAACTGATCGAACACCACCTGAGCGCCATTGGCAAAATCGCCGAATTGCGCCTCCCACAGGGTCAAGCCATTGGGCTCGGCCAGCGAATAGCCGTATTCAAAACCCAGAACAGCTTCTTCCGAGAGCATCGAGTTGATGACTTCAAACCGCGCCTGACCTTCCGAGATATGGCGCAATGGCACATAGCGCGCCTCGGATTGCTGGTCGATCAACACGGAATGACGCTGCGAGAAGGTGCCGCGCTCGCTATCTTGCCCGGAGAGGCGGACGCGATGGCCTTCGTCGAGCAAGCTGCCATAGGCGAGGGCTTCGCCGGTCGCCCAATCTATGCCCTGACCGGTGTCAATCATCTTGCGGCGATTGTCCATCAGGCGCTGAACGGTCTTGTGGATGTTGAAATCAGCCGGCACGCTGGTGATTTTTTCGCCGATATTCCTGAGGCGCGCCAGATCGATGCCGGTCTGACCGCGACGATCATCCTCAAGGATACCGTCGGCGGCTTTCAGCCCGGTCCAGCGGCCATCCAGCCAATCGGCCTTGTTGGGCTTGTAGGCCTGGCCGGCCTCATATTCCGCATCAAGCCGGGTGCGCCAATCGGCGCGCATCTTGTCGATTTCGCCTTGCGTCAGCAGACCTTCTGCCATGAGCCGTTCGGAATAAAGCTCAAGCGTCGTCTTGCGGCCGCGGATATTGGCATACATCAGCGGCTGCGTGAAACCCGGTTCGTCGCCCTCATTATGGCCAAAGCGTCGGTAGCAGAACATGTCGATGACCACCGGCTTGTGAAATTTCTGCCGGAACTCGGTGGCGACCTTGGCGACATGCACCACCGCTTCGGGATCGTCGCCATTGACGTGGAAAATCGGCGCTTCGATCATTTTGGCGACATCGGACGGGTAGGGCGATGACCGCGAATAGCGCGGATAGGTGGTGAAGCCGATCTGGTTGTTGACAATGAAATGCACCGAGCCGCCGGTGCGATGTCCCTTGAGACCCGAAAGCCCGAAACATTCGGCAATCACCCCCTGGCCCGCGAAGGACGCATCGCCATGGATCAGCAGCGGCATCACTTTCGTGCGCTCCACCGTATCGGCCAGCTGGTCCTGCTTGGCGCGAACCTTGCCGAGCACGACCGGATCAACGATTTCAAGATGTGAGGGGTTGGCCGTCAGCGACAAATGCACCGCATTGCCGTCAAATTCACGATCCGATGAGGCGCCGAGATGATATTTGACGTCGCCCGAGCCTTCAATGTTGTCGGGCGAGGCCGAACCGCCCTTGAATTCATGGAAAATGGCGCGGTGCGGTTTGGCCATGACCTGGCTCAGCACGTTGAGCCGTCCGCGATGCGCCATGCCAAGGATGATGTCCTGGACGCCAAGCGCGCCGCCGCGCTTGATGATCTGCTCCAGCGCGGGAACCATGCTTTCACCGCCATCGAGCCCGAAGCGCTTGGTGCCGGTGAATTTCAGATCGAGAAATTTCTCGAACCCTTCCGCCTCGACCAGCTTGGTGAGGATGGCGCGCTTGCCCTCCTTGGTGAAGGCGACTTCCTTGTCCGGCCCTTCGATGCGTTCTTGAATCCAGGATTTTTCCTGCGGGTTGGAAATATGCATGAATTCATAGCCGATGGTGGCGCAATAGGTGCGTCGCAAAATGGCCAGCATTTCAAAAATAGTTGCATATTCAAGGCCGAGGACGTGATCGATGAAAATCTTGCGATCATAGTCGGCCTCGGTGAAGCCATAGCTCGCCGGGTGCAGTTCCTCGTGATCGAGCTGGCGGGCAATGCCGAGCGGATCGAGATTGGCGTGCAAATGGCCGCGCATCCGGTAGGCACGGATCATCATGATGGCGCGCACTGAATCGCGGGCGGCCTGCTGGATGTCGGCGCGCGAGACGGCGGGCGTGCCTTCGGCCTTGCTCTTGAGCTTGCTGGCGATCAGCGTTTCGGTGACGCCCCAGTTGCCATCGAGGGCGGAGATGAGTTCGCCATGCGCGGCGATGGGCCAATTCGTGCGCTGCCATGATGGGCCGCTGGCCGCTTGCGCAGCGGTGGCGGGCGTGTCGCCAAGGGACTCGAAATAGGCCCGCCATTGCGGATCAACCGCACTCGGATCGGCCTCATAGCGTGCGTAGAGATCCTCGATATAGGAGGCGCTGCTGCCATTGAGGAAAGTGTCGTCCAGAGCAAGCAGCGAGGAAACATGCTGATTCATGGCTTTGGTCCTCTTGGGTTGGATGGGGGGCTCTGGGCCAGCGAGGGCTGTTCGCGTGGGCAAAGTGCTATGGCAGCCGAGGGGACAGGCTCCAACAGAGCCACAGGGCCGATGTCGCTGGCCGTGACGAATCGTGGATCTGGAAAGCTCTGGCCCATGAAAATCACGACTCTGCTCTAGCCCTTCAGCACTTCAACAAGGGTTTTTCCAAGGCGGGCCGGGCTCGGTGACACGCGAATACCGGCCGCTTCCATGGCGGCGATCTTGTCCTCCGCACCGCCTTTGCCGCCAGAAATGATGGCGCCGGCATGGCCCATGCGGCGGCCTGAGGGGGCGGTGCGTCCGGCGATGAAGCCGACCATGGGCTTGCGCCGACCGCGCCGCGCCTCATCGGCAATGAACTGGCTTGCATCTTCTTCGGCCGCGCCGCCAATCTCGCCGATCATGACGATGGATCTGGTTTCATCGTCCTTCAGAAACATTTCCAGAATATCGATGAATTCGGTGCCCTTGACCGGATCGCCGCCAATGCCGACCGCCGTGGTCTGGCCAAGACCTTCTTGCGTCGTCTGATACACAGCTTCGTAGGTCAGCGTTCCCGAGCGCGAGACAATGCCAACCGAGCCGCGCTTGAAGATGTTGCCCGGCATGATGCCGATCTTGCAGGCGCCGGCCGTCATCACACCGGGGCAATTGGGGCCGATCAGCCGCGATTTCGAGCCGCAGAGCGCACGCTTGACGCGGATCATGTCCGCGACCGGAATGCCTTCGGTGATGCAGACGATCAGCGGGATTTCGGCGCTGATGGCCTCGCAAATGGCGTCAGCAGCGCCCGGCGGCGGCACATAGATCACGGAGGCGTCGGCACCGGTGGCGGCACGCGCTTCGGCAACAGTGTCAAACACCGGCAAGCCCAGATGCGTAGCGCCTCCTTTGCCGGGCGATGTGCCACCGACGACGCGAGTGCCATAGGCGAGGGCCTGCTCGGAATGAAAGGTGCCGTTCTTGCCAGTAAAGCCCTGGGTGATAACGCGGGTGGCGCTGTTGATGAGAATGGACAAGTGAAGCTTCCAATCGGGTTGCGCTCAGGCGTGCCTGAAGGGGTTGATGATGTCCAGCCAGCGGGGACGCCGACTATGGCCGAAATGTTCACAATGGTGTGAGCTGGGTTGATGCCGTGGGATGCGCGCCCCTGCGGCCCGCCAGTGAATTCTGATCGAGGATAAATTTGCAGCCGCAGCATGCTGCGGCATGGCATGTGTCCAACCGCGCGGATTTGCTCTCCGCAACGCAGCTCGGTTCATCTGCCGACAGATGCGAACTCTGGGCCGCATGCCTGATCCTCACCCCTTGCGCACGGCGGCAACAACCTTCTGCGCCGCATCATCGAGATCATCGGCGGGAATGACATTGAGTCCGCTGTCGCGCAGAATCTTCTTGCCGAGATCGACGTTGGTGCCCTCAAGGCGCACAACCAGTGGCACTTTCAGGCCCACTTCCTTGACCGCGGCAATCACACCCTCGGCGATGATGTCGCAGCGCATGATGCCCCCGAATATATTGACGAGAATGCCCTTCACATGCGGATCATCGGTGATGATCTTGAAGGCTGCCGTCACCTTTTCCTTGGTTGCGCCGCCGCCGACATCGAGAAAATTGGCAGGCGCCTCGCCATAGAGCTTGATGATGTCCATGGTTGCCATGGCAAGTCCGGCGCCATTGACCATGCAGCCGATGGTGCCATCCAGCGTGATGTAATTGAGATCATGCTTCGACGCTTCGATTTCCTTGGCATCTTCCTCGGTTTCGTCGCGCAAGGCCGCAAGATCGGGGTGGCGAAACAGGGCATTGCCGTCGATCGACATTTTGGCGTCGAGGCATTTCAGCTTGCCGTCATGGGTGATGATCAGCGGGTTGATTTCGAGCAGTTCCATATCGCGCGCCACAAAGGCGGCGTAGAGTTGCTGGGTCAGCGCCTCGGCCTGCTTGGCCAGAGGGCCGCTGAGGCCGAGCGCTTGCGCCACGGCGCGGCCGTGATGGGGCATCACTCCGGTCGCAGGATCAATGCTGAGGGTGTGGATGCGCTCGGGCGTATCGTGAGCGACGGTTTCAATGTCCATGCCACCTTCGGTCGAAACCACCATCGAGATACGGGATGTGGCGCGATCAACCAGCATGGAGAGGTAGAATTCCCGCGAAATCTGCGCGCCTTCCTCGATATAAAGGCGATTGACCTGCTTGCCTTGCGGCCCGGTTTGCAGTGTCACCAGCGTGTTGCCAAGCATTTCCCCGGCGAAGGTCTTGACCTCGGCCACCGAGCGGGCAAGGCGCACACCGCCCTTGTCACCGGCAGCAGGTTCCTTGAATTTGCCCTTGCCACGCCCACCGGCATGAATCTGTGCCTTGACCACAAAGACCGGCCCGCCGAGCTTTTCGGCAGCCTCCTGCGCTTCACTGGCAGTAAATACCGGAATCCCGCGCGAGATCGGCGCGCCGAATTCCTTCAAAATGGCTTTGGCTTGATATTCATGCAGGTTCATGGTGCCCCTCCCAGAGCCTGATCACGCAAACGCGGGATTGATGGTCTTGCAGGCCTCGACCAGCGTGCGCACGGCGGCCGCCGATTTTTCAAACATGGCCTTTTCTGTGGCATCGAGCGGCACTTCCACCACGCGCTCGACGCCCTTGGCACCGATCACCACCGGCACACCGACATAAAGCCCACTGACACCATATTCACCCTTGAGTTCGGCGGCGCAAGGCAGCACCCGGCGCTGATCCCGCAGATAGCTTTCGGCCATGGCCACTGCCGAAGATGCGGGCGCATAAAATGCCGAACCGGTCTTGAGCAGGTTCACAATCTCGCCGCCGCCTTTTCTGGTGCGTTCAATGATCGCATCGAGGCGGGCTTGCGTTGTCCAGCCCATCTTGACCAGATCGGTCAGCGGCACGCCTGCCAAGGTGGAATAACGCAGCGAGGGCACCATGTCATCGCCATGGCCGCCAAGTACGAAGGCGGTGACATCTTCCACCGAGACCTTGAATTCTTCGGCAAGGAAGTAGCGGAAGCGGGCTGAATCCAGCACGCCCGCCATGCCTACAACCTTGTTGGCTGGCAGGCCGCAAGCCTTTTGCAGCGCCCATACCATGGCATCCAGCGGGTTGGTGATGCAGATCACAAAGGCATCGGGCGCGTGCTTCTTGATGCCTTCGCCGACCGAAGCCATGACCTTGAGATTGATGCCGAGCAGGTCATCGCGGCTCATGCCGGGCTTGCGCGGCACGCCGGCGGTGACGATGATCACGTCCGATCCGGCAATGTCGGCATAATCATTGGCGCCGCGCAGCTGCGCGTTGAAGCCTTCGACCGCACCACTTTCAGCAAGATCAAGCGCCTTGCCCTGCGGAATGCCTTCGGCAATATCAAACAGCACGACGTCGCCAAGTTCCTTGAGGGCCACGAGATGCGCCAGTGTGCCGCCGATTTGACCCGCGCCAATGAGTGCGATTTTGTGCCTTGCCATGGTTGATCCCCTGAATGCAATGACAGGAGCGGCGCCTCGTGTGAGAACGTCGCAGCTCTTTCATCGCGTCTTTGC